>NZ_JAMYTF010000149.1:0-550 GCF_040322295.1 Mesorhizobium sp. M0159 | reverse complement strand
TTGCTGAAACCCTACTTTACAACAGTGTGGCGCTTCCGGCCGAGCGAAAGCCGGATCGGGAGGTCTTGGGACGATATCATTGTATCAACCTCGACGACGTTGCCGTTGATCCGCACACCTCGTCCCGAGATCGCCCTTCGCGCTTCCCCTTTGGAGGAGGTCAATCCGGCGCGTACCAGCAAATCCACAAGGGCTACTCCGGCCAAGCCCTCGGCGTCATTTAGATGAAGCGTCGGTAGCCCCTCTGCGGCTTCGCCCTGCCCAAATGCTTGGCTAGCCGTGGCCTCCGCCTGTTTGGCGGCGTTAGTTCCATGTGCCAGGGCCGTAGCTTCGTTGGCGAGACGTTCTTTGACGGCGTTTAGCTCGGTTCCTTCAGCCTGTCCAAATCGCTCGATCTCGTCCATCGGCAGATCGGTGAAAAGCTTCAGGAACCGAACGACATCAGCGTCTTCCGTGTTACGCCAGAATTGCCAGTAATCGTATGGCGAAAGGCGATCTTCGTTGAGCCACACAGCTCCGGCAGCCGTCTTACCCATCTTGACACCTGAAG
>NZ_JAMYTF010000148.1:0-574 GCF_040322295.1 Mesorhizobium sp. M0159 | reverse complement strand
ATCGTCCGCAATCTGGCGACAAAATCGGATGTTCCTATCATAGTGATCAGCGGCGACCGGCTTGATGAGGCGGAAAAAGTGGTTGCACTGGAGCTCGGCGCAACCGATTTCATTCCCAAGCCTTTCGGGATGCGCGAATTCTTGGCCCGCATTCGAGTAGCGCTACGCCAGCGCATTTCTAGTCCGCGAACCAGAGAGCAGCGCTCATTTCGCTTTGGGGCCTGGAAGCTCAGCGTGAAGCAGCGGCGACTGATCTGTGCGGAGCGTGGCGAGGTCAAGCTTACCGCATGTGAGTTCAATCTCTTGATCGCATTTCTGGAGAACCCCCGCAACGTGCTATCCAGAGAACGGCTTTTGCTCGCGAGCCGTGTGCGTGGAGAAGAGGTGTACGATCGAAGTATCGATGTCCTAATCATGCGCTTGCGCCGAAAGCTGGAGGCTGATGCGGCCAACCCTCGCCTGGTCAAAACATCCCGTGGCGCGGGGTACTTCTTCAACGCTGACGTAGATGTTAGCTACGGAGGCACGTTGGCCGCGTGACAGTGAGCTATGCTGGAGATTGGGGTGACGAGGC
>NZ_JAMYTF010000147.1:0-577 GCF_040322295.1 Mesorhizobium sp. M0159 | reverse complement strand
ACACAGTCCATTATCACAATCACAGGATCAGCAGATCCAGCTTTTTCAATAACATAGCGAGGTGTGCATTATGTCGTGGGATCGGGTGGGCCGAGGAAGTGGACGACCTCGCAGCGGGCGACGAAGCCGAGTTGGGCGAGCGTGAAGATTCGATCTCGGTCGAGCGAGGGCTGGAAAGAGAAGTCGAAGCCGGCGAGCGTCTTGATCGTGGCCAGACGCCCCATGCGCAGTGCCGTCTTGATCCGGCTGTTCTCGCGCAGGGTCAACTCTTCCGAAAGGAGGATGTCCATGGCTTCGAGGGCGGCGATCTCGCCTTGCTCGAGCCGGCGCACGATATGATCGAGCGCTTCGAGCGCTCGTGGCATCTTCAGGCCGACGAGATCGTGGCGGATCCGGTCGATTGTGGATGGCGTGGTATCGAGCGCATTCGTCATGGACGCTGCTCCTTCGCCATCACCCGGGCGACGGCATCGTAGAAGGCCAACGGGCGCTGAGCGACCCTGTCGCCTGAGCCATGAAGGATGACCTCGTCGTTCCTCAGTCTTTGTCGGCGCTTGTGGACGTGGATGTTGCGATG
>NZ_JAMYTF010000146.1:0-587 GCF_040322295.1 Mesorhizobium sp. M0159 | reverse complement strand
GCTAGCGGCAGCCGATAGAAGCTCAGCGTCTCCTCGATGTTATCTTCCACCCAGTTGACCAGCTTCGGGTATTTGGCCTGCCATTTGGCGATCCACTGCGCCAGGTCGCGTTTGACCTCGGCAAGGTCGCGCCGGTCGTAGAACCATCTGAGCTCCATCAGGCAATCGTCGTCGACCTTGCGCGGCACGTAGTCGAGCGCGTTTCTGAGGAAGTGCACGTAGCAGCGCTGCCAGACCGCCTCGGGCAGCACTTCGCGGATTGCCGCCCTGAGCCCCGGATGGTCGTCGGAGACGACGAACTCGACGCCGGCGAGCCCGCGATTCTTGAGCCCCGTCACGAACTCGCGCCAGCTCGAATGGCTCTCCCGGTTGGCCAGCTCCACGCCCAGAACCTGGCGCCGGCCCTCCCAATCCACGCCGATCGCCACCAGCACCGCCTGGCTGGCGATCACGCCCGCCTCGCGAGCCCGCTCGTAGCGCGCGTCCAAAATGAGATACGGATAGCTTTCCTCGAGCCGCTGCGTGAAGAACGCCTTGAGCGCCTCATCCAGCCGCATCGTCGCCTCGCTCACCGTCGAGGCCGAGAA
>NZ_JAMYTF010000145.1:0-615 GCF_040322295.1 Mesorhizobium sp. M0159 | reverse complement strand
GGCATCAAGGCTTCGCGGGAGCGTGTCGTCGCTCGGGACGACGAAGATCGCCAGAGCTTCCTGCGCAAGCGCGGCTTCTCCAAGGCGGATACGACGAAGATCATCGATGCCGTGCTTTCGGAGGAAGGGCACCCGCCCGCCTCGATTTTCGACTTCGTGCAGGGCATTACACGGGTGGCGCGCGACAAGCCGCATCAGGATGTTCGCCTGGAGATGGAGGGCAAGGCCAAGAAGCTTCTCGATCTGGCAGCATGATACTGCAATGCTGCGCGCGGCGGGAGTAGATAACGTCACCGGGCTGGCTGCTGATGCCGCCAGTTTCGAACATGTGCATCGCTGCGGCGCGCAGCACACGGCCTGCGCTGCAGGTCTGGCAAACACATCTATCAGGTCTAGGTGTGCGCTGCACAAAATCGCAATGCTGCTATGCACAATTAATGCTTCTCGGGAGCGTGGAAGGGAGTAGGTTGTCGGTATCAAGTTTCGTCCGGGTCACCTCCTCCCGACCTCGGCGATCAGGGACGGCATTTATTCCTCCCGAATGCTGTCGTCCAAATCAAGCCCGCCGCACCTCCTCCCGCGGCGGGCTTTTTCGTTGTGCGAGCGGCGGCTTCT
>NZ_JAMYTF010000144.1:0-699 GCF_040322295.1 Mesorhizobium sp. M0159 | reverse complement strand
TGAAGCGGGTCGGTCGCGAACTGGGTGTGCGCTATGTGCTGGAGGGCAGCGTCCGCAAGGCGGACGAGCGCGTTCGGATCAGTGCGCAACTCGTGGAGGCGGAAACCAGCATTCACCTTTGGGCGCACCGCTGCGACGGCCATCTCGACGACATCTTTGCACTACAGGACGAAATCACGTTGAGCGTTGTGGGTGCAATCGAGCCGAGCTTGCGCGATGCGGAAATCGAACGCGTCAAACGCAAGAGGCCCGACAATCTCGACGCCTACGATCTCGTTCTGCGCGCCCTTCCTCACGTCTACGTAGCCATGCCGGAGGGGGCAGCCAAGGCGGTGCCGCTGCTCGAGCGGGCGCTGGTGCTGGAAGCCGACTATGCCAGTGCCCATGGCCTACTCGCCTGGTGCAACCAGTTCCTGTTCATCCGAGCCGGCTTCAAGGAGACCAACCGCATCGCGGCCATTCGCCACGCTCGCGCAGCAGTCACCTATGGTCGCGATGACGCAACCGCGATGGCCCTGGGTGCGTTCGTCATCGGGCTGGTGGAGCATGATCGCGCTGCTGCCCGTGAAGCATTCGAGCGGGCGCTTGCGCTGAGCCCCTCTTGCGCCTTCGCGCTCTTTCTTGGCGGCATTTTCCTGGCCTGGACCGGAGAGGCGGAGCGGGCGATCGAGTGGGCCGAACGTGCGTTGCGGGTCAGCC
>NZ_JAMYTF010000143.1:0-702 GCF_040322295.1 Mesorhizobium sp. M0159 | reverse complement strand
GCTGACGAAAGCCCTGTTCGGTGCGCTTGCCGCGTCCGCACGCGAGGGCCGCGGCGCGCTGGTCATCAACATTTCCAGCGACGCCGCCGTGAACGCCTATCCCGGCTGGGGAGCATACGGCGCGAGCAAGGCCGCTCTTGCCCATGTGACGGCGATTTGGGACGAGGAGGCGAAAGCAGACGGCATCCGGCTCCTCGCGCCTGACCCCGGCGATATGGACACCCCACTGCACGCGCTCGCGATCCCTGATGCTGATCCGGCGACCTTGAAGCGCCCCGAGCAGGCAGCTGCCGAGATCATCGAAAAGATGCTCGACGCGTTGCCGGTCCGCTCTACGCTTCTCGCCGGAGCACATGGATGATTGCCGCCGATCGTCCCGATCGGCGCTCCGCCAGGCTGTTCGTCGTCGAGGCGGACGGCACGATGCGCGACCTGCCGCGAGTTGGACTCGCGACGCTGTTCAACCCCGGCGATCTGGTCGTCGCCAATGACGCCGCGACCTTGCCTGCCAGCTTGCACGGCACGCATGTCCCAAGCGGTGAGGCGATCGAGATCCGCCTGGCGGGCTGGCTGTCACTTCCCGATCCAACCCGTTTCGTGGCGATTGCCTTCGGCTCGGGCGATCACCGCACGCGCACGGAAGACCGGCTGCCTCCACCTCCGCTGTCACCAGGCGATCGCCTCCGGCTCGGCTCGCTTGAC
>NZ_JAMYTF010000142.1:0-746 GCF_040322295.1 Mesorhizobium sp. M0159 | reverse complement strand
GCCGGCTTTTCCAATGCCGTTCAGCCGCCAGTCTTCTTGACCTCGACCTATGGATTCGAAAGCGTGGCAGCGAACGAGGCCGCCGCCGCGCTTGGCGGAAGGCTCTATGCGCGCGAATACAATCCGACGACGGAGATCCTCGAACAACGGCTTGCCAATCTGGAAGGAGCCGAGGCAGGTCTGGTCGTTGCCTCGGGGATGGCGGCTTTCGGGACGCTGATCCTGTCGCTCCTGTCCCAAGGCGATGAACTCATCGTCCACAGGACGCTTTATGTGAACACGCTTGCCATGGTCGAACAGGCGGTCCCCCGCTTCGGCATCAAGGTCGTCGCGGTCGACCTGTCCGATCCTCACAATCTCGATGCCGCGATTACCGAGCGGACCCGGCTTGTTTTCTTCGAGACGCCGGTGAATCCGCTGAGCCGCATCCTCGACATCGCTGCCATTGCCGAGCGCGCCCACGCGCGCGGTGTAAAGGTTGCAGTCGACAGCACCTTCGCCTCCCCCGCGCTCCAGCGGCCGCTCGAACATGGGGCAGACCTCGTGCTCCACTCGCTGACCAAATACATCAATGGGCACGGCGATGCCCTTGGCGGGGCGATTCTCGGCGACGCGCAAACGCTCCGCACGCTGCACGAAACGGGCCTGCGCTACATCACCGGCGCAGCGCTCTCGCCCATGTCAGCCTTCCTGATCCTGCGCGGTCTGAAGACGCTCACGCTGCGCATGGAACGGCACAGCGCCAC
>NZ_JAMYTF010000141.1:0-751 GCF_040322295.1 Mesorhizobium sp. M0159 | reverse complement strand
ACCCCCGATCAGCAGAAGGCACTGGAGCAGGCCGCACGAGAGCGCATCAAGGATTCCCACGCCCTCGACGGCGACGTCGGTCGCTTGACCAACTTCTATCGCGAATGGGCCAGTTCCTACGAGTTGGATGTCGGCCTTGACGGGTACTGCGGGCCGATGATCGTGGCGGAACTGGCGGGAGCCGTGCAGACGGCCTATTTGGCCAAGCAACGAACTGCCATCACAATCCTGGACGCCGGCTGCGGAACGGGCCTCGTCGGCGTGGAACTGGAACGCCTCGGCTTCCGGTTGATCGACGGGATCGACCTCTCCGAGGAGATGGCCGAACAGGCCCGGCAAACCCGCGTCTACCGTCATGTCCGAGGCGATGTCGACCTCAACGGGCCGCTCTCCGACTACGACAGCGCGAGCTTTGATATCACGGTCTGCTGCGGCGCCTTCACGCTCGGGCATGTCCGACCGGATGGGCTGCGCGAACTGGCCCGCGTCACGCGCCCGAATGGATTCATCATCGCAAGCACCCGCAAAAGCTATGCTGAGGCCACATCCTTTGAAGACGAGGTGCTACGTCTGCAGGATGCGGGCGTCCTCGTGCCGGCACAGCGTCTAAACGACGGCAGATACGTCGCCGAGGAGGACGCGCACTACTGGGTTTTCCAGGTGCTCGAGAAGGCCAGCGCACCAACCGAGGAGCGGCCATGACCACGCTACTGCAAATCTCGCTGGCGAAGCTGCCAGCCGATGCAAGACG
>NZ_JAMYTF010000140.1:0-901 GCF_040322295.1 Mesorhizobium sp. M0159 | reverse complement strand
GGCGATCGTCTGGAAGCTGCCCGTCTACAATACGGTGCACCACATTCTCACCAACCCGATCTACGCCGGCGCCTATGCGTTCGGGCGAACCTGCAGCAAAGTCACCATAGAGGCCGGACGCAAACGGATTTTGCGTGGGATCAGGCGCGATCGCGCCGACTGGGAGGTCTTGCTCATCGACCATCACGAAGGTTACCTGAGCTGGCACGATTTTGAGAGGAATCAGCGCCTGATCACGGACAATGCCACAAGCAAAGGCCTGGTGCCGCGCGGTGCTCTTCGCCGGGGCGAGTTGCTGCTCGGCGGTCTCTTGCGCTGCGGCCATTGCGGCCGCAAGCTGCATGTCTCCTATTCCGGCAGCAACGGCAATACGGGGCGCTATCATTGCCGCGGAGCGCAGGTCAACCACGGAACCGACCCGTGCATCGGCTTCGGATCGTTGCGGGTCGATCAGGCGGTCAGCGCGGAGGTTCTTCAACGCCTTCAACCGCTCGGCATGGAAGCGGCGATCAAGGCCATCGAGACCTCCACCGTGCAGGCTGGAGAGAAGCGGCGCCATGTGGAGCTCGCACTCGAGCAGGCACGTTATGAAGCCGCCCATGCACGCCGCCAGTATGACGCCGTCGACCCGGACAACCGGCTTGTAGCAGGCGAACTGGAGCGACGCTGGAATGCCGCGCTCGTAGCCGTCCGCGAGCGTCAGGACGAGCTTGACGCGCTCGACCGCCACAAGCCTGAGGCTCTGGGAGAAGAGGAACGGCGGAGCCTGCTGCGCATGGGCGCCGATCTCGAACTGGCATGGCATCATGCCAACGCCACCGCCACCACGCGCAAGCGGATCATCCGTGCCGTGATCCGCGAGATTGTCGTCGCCATCGAAGACGACCACATCAAAATGCTG
>NZ_JAMYTF010000139.1:0-920 GCF_040322295.1 Mesorhizobium sp. M0159 | reverse complement strand
CCGCCGTCGGTCCCAAGGTGCAGCACGCCCGCGCCGCTCGCCGCCGCTGCTGCCGCTCCTCCGGAAGAGCCGCCGGGCGTTACATGCGGGTTCCAGGGATTTCTTGTGATGCCGCATAGCGCACTGTCCGTGACGGCCTTCCAACCGAACTCCGGCATCGTTGTCTGCCCGATGAAAACCGCGCCCGCCTGACGCAAGCGAGCGACGGAAGGGGCGTCTTGCTGGACCGGCGTGGCATCAGTCGCCCGGCTTCCGTACCGCACGGTCCAGCCCTTGACATGAACGATGTCCTTCAGGGTCGTCGGTATCCCATCAATCGGGGAGAGTGGCTCGCCCGCCGCCCAGCGCTTTTCTGCCATTCGGGCGGCATTCAGCGCGCCCTCAGGGTCGAGAAAGGTGAAGGCGTTGAGCGAAGGCTGAACTTCCTCAGCCCTGTCCAACGCAGCTTGGGTAACCTCGACGGGCGACAGTTCTTTTCGCCGATAGGCGGCGGTCAGCGAGGCCGCATCCAGGCGACAAAGCTCGGAAGCGTCCGGTGCCGAGTTGGCAGGACTTTGACTGCTCTCCAATTTCATTCCCCTTGTCATTTTTTTGACACTATACCCCGATGTCAAAAACTTATAAAATGCATAATTTGGTGCGCATCCTTGCATGAAATGGACTGATGAATCTCACGCTCCGCCAGCTTCGCTATATTTCGGTCGTGGCAGACAACGGCTCCGTCGCGGCAGCCGCACGCACATGCCGCATCGCACATTCCTCGATACTGGCTGCCCTTTCCCAGGCAGAGATCGAGATGGGCGTCCGCCTTTTCGATCGGCGTCCATCGCGCGGCGTGGGTCTCACTCCGGCCGGCGAGCGCTTCGTCGCTTCAGCACGACGCCTCCTGGCTGCGGAAGCAGAGTTCGAGAGGACCATGG
>NZ_JAMYTF010000138.1:0-1011 GCF_040322295.1 Mesorhizobium sp. M0159 | reverse complement strand
CTTACCGCGCCAAAACAAAAGGCAAGGTCGAGCGACCGTTCCGCTACATTCGCGAGGACTTCTTCCTGGCCCGGTCCTTTCGCAATCTCGAAGACCTGAACGCCCAGTTGCGTCACTGGCTGGACACGGTCGCAAACCCGAGGGTTCACGCCACCACAAGGCGTGTCGTCAACGAAGCTTTCGCCGAGGAGCGCGCAGCGCTGCGGCCGCTGCCTTTGGCTCCGTTCCGATCGGTCCTAAAGCTTGAGCGACGTATCAGCCGGGAGGGCATGGTCAGCGTCGGCGGCAATTTCTACAGCGTGCCCGACGCCACCAGGCGCCGTGTCGTCGAGGTACACACGCTGGCCGAAGAGTTGCGCATCTTCGAGGACGGCGCACTGATTGCCACCCATCCTATTCTCGAAGGCCGGCACCAGCGTCATGTCGAGCCGGGTCATCGCAACATCCACGTCCACAAGCGCCGACAAAGACTGAGGAACGACGAGGTCATTCTTCATGGCTCGGGCGACAGGGTCGCTCAGCGCCCGTTGGCCTTCTACGACGCCGTCGCCCGGGTGATGGCGAAGGAGCAACGTCCATGACGAACGCGCTCGACACCACGCCATCCACCATCGACCGGATCCGCCACGACCTCGTCGGCCTGAAGATGCCGCGGGCGCTCGAAGCGCTCGATCATGTCGTGCGCCGGCTCGAGAAAGGCGAGATCGCCGCCCTCGAAGCCATGGACATCCTCCTCTCGGAAGAGTTGACCCTGCGCGAGAACAGCCGGATCAAGACGGCACTGCGCATGGGGCGCCTGGCCACGATCAAGACGCTCGCCGGCTTCGACTTCTCTTTCCAGCCCTCGCTCGACCGAGATCGAATCTTCACGCTGGCCCAACTCGGCTTCGTCGCCCGCTGCGAGGTCGTCCACTTCCTCGGCCCGCCCGATCCCACGACATAATGCACACCTCGCTATGTTATTGAAAAAGCTGGATCTGCTGATCCTGTGAGTGTGATAATGGACTGTGT
>NZ_JAMYTF010000137.1:0-1028 GCF_040322295.1 Mesorhizobium sp. M0159 | reverse complement strand
CTAGAGCGTCGGACGTTCAGTTTGAATCGCGAGGGATTCCAGTGAGGCGTGGTTCATGATTCACTTCCTGTAGGAGGTGATTTGCCATGCCCAAGCCCTATTCGCTCGATTTGCGTGAACGTGTTGTGCGGTTTGTCGAGGCTGGCCACTCGCGGCGTGCGGCGGCGGCACATTTTGGGGTGTCGGTTTCGTTTGTCGTGATCCTGATGAGGAACTATCGAAAGACCGAGAGCCTGGCGCCCAAGGCCAGCGGTGGCCGCCGCCATTCCAAGCTCGACCCGCATCGTGCGTTCCTGCTTGGCCGTGTGGCCGAGAAGGATGACATCACCATGCCGGAGCTTGCCGCCGAGCTGGCCGCTGCTACAGACGTCCAGGTCGCTCCTGCCTCGATCTCGCGCTGGCTCATCAGGAATGGCTATCGCTTCAAAAAAAACGCTGCTGGCCAGCGAGCAAGATCGTCCCGACGTCAGCAAGGCGCGGCAGGAGTGGCAGACCAGGCGCCAGCCGCGGATGCGGCTTGAGCCACATCGGCTGGTGTTCATCGACGAAACCGGAACCACTACGAAGATGACACGTCTGCGCGGCCGCTGCCTAAAGGGCCAACGGCTGCGCTCAAAGGCACCGTTCGGGCATTGGAAGACGCAGACCTTCATCGCCGGGTTGCGCTGTCATGGGCTCACGGCCCCTTTTGTTATCGACACGCCGATGAACCGGCGCATCTTCGAAACCTATGTCGAAACGCAGCTCGCTCCGACGCTGGCAAAGGGCGATGTCGTCATCCTCGACAATCTCGCTGCCCACAAGAGCCCGGCCGCCGAGGCAGCGATCCGGGCCAGAGGCGCATGGCTGCTCTTCCTGCCGCCCTACAGCCCAGATCTCAATCCCATCGAAATGGCATTCGCCAAGCTCAAGGCGCACCTGCGCGCAAAGGCCATCAGAACCATCGACGCCCTGTGGCAGGCCATTGGCGATATCTGCAATCTCTTCTCTCCAACAGAATGCAGAAATTACTTCGCAGCCGCAGGGTA
>NZ_JAMYTF010000136.1:0-1139 GCF_040322295.1 Mesorhizobium sp. M0159 | reverse complement strand
GCCGCGGCGGAGGCCGCCGAGATCAAAAAGCGGGTAACGCCGCACACCCTGAGGCATTCCTTCGCCACACATCTCCTGGAGCAGGACGTCGACATTCGCGTCATCCAAGTTCTGCTCGGCCATGCCAAAATTGATACGACCGCGCTCTATGCCCATGTCGCCACCAAGACGATCCACACCGTGATGAGTCCGCTCGACCGGATCAGCCTGCTCACAGAGGGCGAGATACGACCGGACAGATAACGCGGCGGCGGTGCGCCGCCCGTCCCTGGAGGTCGCCGACATCTTCCATCGCCATGGTGCCGCCTGGCGCGCGGCCCAGGCCGGCCACTTGAGCCTCGGCCAGCTGAAGGTGATGTCGGCGATCGAGACCTGCCGCACCGCGGCGCTTGGCGGTCATGTCGAGGCGTGCGAGGACTGCGGCCACAGTCGCATTGCGTATAACAGCTGCAGGAATAGACACTGTCCAAGGTGCCAAGGCGCGGCGGCAAGGGAATGGCTCGCCGCACGCGAGGCCGATCTCTTGCCGGTCGGCTACTTCCACGTCGTCTTCACGCTGCCGGCCGAGATCGCCGACATCGCCTATCCCAACAAGGCGGTGATCTACGACCTGTTGTTCCGCGCCGCCTCGGAAGCGATGCTCACCATCGCCGCCGATCCAAAACATCTCGGCGCCCGCATCGGCATCACCGCCGTGCTGCATAGCTGGGGCTCGGCGATGACCCATCATCCGCATGTCCACATGATCGTGCCCGGCGGCGGCATCGCGCTCGATGGTGAGCGGTGGGTGTCCTGCCGGCCCGGCTTCCTCCTGCCCGTGCGCGTGCTCTCAAGACTGTTCCGGCGGCTCTTGCTGGCCAAGCTTACTGATGCCCATGCCGCCGGCCGGCTGAGGTTCTTCGGCGACAATGCTGGCCTCGGCGACAAGCGCGCCTTTGCTAAATTCCTGGCACCGCTCAAGAAGAAGAACTGGTTCGTCTACGCCAAGCCGCCCTTCGCCGGACCCGAGGCCGTGCTGGCCTACCTGTCGCGCTATACCCACCGCGTCGCCATCTCCAACAGCCGGTTGATCGCGCTCGACGAGGCGGGCGTCACATTCCGCGTCAAGGACTACCGCCGCAATGGCAGCGAGCGCTACC
>NZ_JAMYTF010000135.1:0-1151 GCF_040322295.1 Mesorhizobium sp. M0159 | reverse complement strand
CGGACTGGGCTCATAATGCCCGTTATCAGGATGGCGAGGCAAAGAAGATTGTCCGTTACGCCTTTCATCCACGTTCGGGCGGGGAGATTTTCGTCACAGGCCGTCAGCGTTATTGCGGTGAGCCGGCCTATGTCGGGCGACAACCGGATGGCAGCCTGGCGCTGATTCCGATCTGGATGACGGAAGAGATCGCCCTGACGATGGCGGTTCGCGAGGCGCCCCGTTTTCCCCTTTCATGCCTGCGCGACCTGCGCCGCGAGGTCGATGCATGTCTACGTTTTCTGCAGAGCGACTCACGCCAGCCAGGAGACGACCATGCAGCGCAGGCAATGCCGAACCGACCAGCCAGACCTGTTTTCCAAGAAGGCTCCGCCATCGAGTCTTCCAGGCGAAGTCCGGGAACGCACCCTCCCGCTGATCGAGACCTTGCTGAGGGAAGCGGTGGTGAGCCAGACGGGACGGGAGGCAGATCATGAAGATCACCGCTGAACATCTCGCGCGCGGTGCCTATGTCTATGTCCGGCAGTCGACGGCCGATCAACTCGTCAACAATCCCGAGAGCCGGCGACGCCAATATGGCCTTGCCGAGCGAGCGCGGTCCCTTGGCTGGAAAGACGCCATCGTCATCGATGAAGATCTCGGTCGTTCAGGGTCTGGCATCAGCCGTCCGGGCTTTGAGAAGCTTCTGGCGGCGATCTGCGAAGGTCGGGTTGGTGCGGTCCTCGCCATTGAAGCCTCCCGGCTGGCCCGCAATGGCCGGGACTGGCATACGCTCATCGAGTTTTGCGGCCTTGTCGGAACGCTCATCATCGATGAGGACGGCATCTACGAACCGCGTCATCCCAACGACAGGCTGCTGCTCGGCATGAAGGGCACGATGAGCGAACTGGAGCTTTCGATCCTGCGGGCCCGCTCGATCGAAGCCCTGAAGCAGAAGGCACGACGGGGCGAACTTTTCCTGACGGTGGCGATCGGTTACGTCAAGTCGGGCCGGAACCGGGTCGAGAAAGACCCGGACCTGCGGATCCGCGAGGCGATCGATCTTGTATTCCGGCGTTTCGACGAACTGCAGAGCATCCGGCAGGTGCATCTGTGGTTGCGCCGCGAGGGCATTATGCTCCCTGCCGTAAATTACACGCGCGCGGCGGACA
>NZ_JAMYTF010000134.1:0-1190 GCF_040322295.1 Mesorhizobium sp. M0159 | reverse complement strand
GAGACCTTTGCACAGAAGCCGATTGGTGATTCTGTGATGATGGTCGAAGCAGGGAGATTCGGGATGGCGGATCGTGTTCTGGGTCAGTTGAGTCTGGCGGACGGGCTGGCGGCGTCGGACGAGACGATTTTCGACCTGGTATCGAAGGAACTGGACTGGGCACCGATCCGAACATTGCTGGGTCAGCGCAGCGGTCCCGGCTCGGGCAACACCAGCTACCCGGCGGAGGCGCTGGTGCGCTGTCTTTTGCTGGGCGTGTGGCACGGGCTGAGCGATCCGGCATTGGAGGCTCAGATCCGTGACCGGCTGTCGTTTCGCCGCTTTGCCGGCTTCAGCCTTTCGGACCGTACGCCCGATCATTCGACACTGTGGCGCTTCCGCGAGGAACTGACGCGCGAGCGGCTGATCGACAAGGTGTTTGAGGAGATCAACCGCCAGCTGGAGACGAAGGGCCTGATCGTCAAGCGCGGCACCTTAGTCGATGCGACGTTCCTGCAGGCCCGTGGGCGGCCGCCCAAGCAGCCGAAGAAGGGCCACCAGGGCCCGGCCAAGCCGTCGGCCGACAAGGACGCGCGCTGGGGCAAGAAGGGCAACAAGAGCACCTTCGGCTACAAGATGCACATCGGCGCCGACCAGGAGCACACCATGATCCGGCGTGTCGAGGTAAGCGACGCCTCGATCACCGACACCGAGGCGGCCGACAATCTGGTTTGCGGCGATGAGAAGGCGGCCTATGGCGATCAGGCCTACTACACCCATGCCAGGCATGATCGGCTGGCCAAGGCCGGGATCAAGGACCGGCTGATGCGGCGGCCCAACAAGCATCATCCCGAGTTGCCGGCGCGCCAGAAGCTGCGTAACCGGTTGATCGCCAAGGTGCGGGCGGCTGTGGAGCGGCCTTTTGCTGTGTTCAAGGAGCGCTACGGCATGCGGCGCCTGCGCTTCTTCAACCTCGCCGCCAACCGCACGCAATGCATACTAGCCGCCTGCGCCTACAATCTGCGGACCATGATCGGCGCCCTCTATCCACCTGGCGGAAAGCCGGCATGAGGAGGAGTCTGTCTAAAATCGGCGGATCGGCCGGTCATGCCGGTCGATGCCATACCAAGCCGTCGAAAACTGCTTTCCCGGCCTTCAAAAAAGCCCCATTAACTCACCAACCAGGATTTCGCTTCCCGTGCAAAGCCCTC
>NZ_JAMYTF010000133.1:0-1231 GCF_040322295.1 Mesorhizobium sp. M0159 | reverse complement strand
CGCCCTGATTGCCGTGGCCTACGGCCTGATCCCCGCCTATGCGTCGAGCTATCTCGTCGAGGCGATCCTGCTGCCGTTCCTTGCGCTCAGCCTGGCGGCGGTCGGCCTCAACCTTTTGACCGGCTATTGCGGCCAGCTTTCGCTGGGCTCCTCCGCCTTCATGGCGGTCGGCGCTTTCGCCGCCTACAATTTCAACCTTCGGGTCGAAGGACTGCCGCTGTTAGCGACCATGGTCCTGGCCGGGATTTCGGCCGCCGGCATCGGCGTCGTGTTCGGATTGCCGAGCCTGCGCCTGCGCGGCTTCTATCTCGCCGTCTCGACGCTCGCCGCCCAGTTCTTCGTGCAGTGGGCGCTGACCAAGTTCGGCTGGTTCTCCAACGACAACCCTTCCGGGGTGATCTCGGCGCCGCACCTTGCCGTTGCGGGCTTCTCGCTCGACAGGGCGACGGGCCGCTACCTGCTCTCGGTGACCACGGTCATCGTGCTCACGGCGCTCGTCTGGCGCCTGGTCAACAGCGCGACCGGCCGCAATTTCATCGCCGTGCGCGACAACGAAACCGCCGCGCGCGTGATTGGCGTCCCTGTGCTGAAGACCAAGCTGCTGGCGTTCGCCATTTCGTCCTTCATCATCGGCGTCGCCGGCGTGCTGTGGGCCTTCACCTATCTGCGCACTGTCGAGCCGGCCGGCTTCAATCTAGACCGCTCATTCCAGATACTGTTCATCATCATCATCGGCGGGCTGGCTTCGATACGCGGCGCCTTTCTGGGAGCGGCGTTCATCGTCATCTTTCCGCTCATCCTGTCGCGGCTTGGCGCCTTCCTGTTTGGCGGACTGTTCGATTCGGGTGTGCTCGATATGAGCCAGCGCATCGCGCTCGGCGCGCTCATCATCATCTTCCTCATCGCGGAACCGAACGGGCTGTCGGCCCTCTTTGACCGCCTGAAACGACGGATCGGCTCAAGGTCCAGCTGAGCGCCGCTCGACTTCCTCCTCTCACGGACCACAACCTCAGGAGACGCAAGCAATGACCTTCTTCAGCCACCTACGAAAAGCGGCGATCGCCACGACCTTCGTCCTCGGCGCGACGGCGGTTCACGCCGACGAACAATATTTTCCTCTGCAGAGCTACCGCGTCGGCCCTTACGCCGCCGGCGGCACCGGCTTCTTCGGCGGCTTCATCGACTATCTCAACCTGATCAACATCCGCGACGGCGGCGTCAACGGCGTCAA
>NZ_JAMYTF010000132.1:0-1235 GCF_040322295.1 Mesorhizobium sp. M0159 | reverse complement strand
GGTCGAGACCCACACCGAGGGTAAGTTCTCGCTCATCTGGCCGGCGTTGCCGTCTGATCGGCTTACAACGAATCCCCGTCGCAAGGGCGGAGCTTCGCCGGCGCGCTATGTCGTGACAGATACCTTGCGGCCTTTCAGCGACGACTTGATTGCCGATGCGGTCGCGGCCGTCACCGACGGGGTTGTTGACCCAGGGGAGGGCGCTTACTCCACCGCAACCATGTCGCCCAGTTCCGTCGCGACGCTCCGAAGCAGACCTGTTGCCGGCATCGGGGTCCGGGACGAACATGTGATCTCCATAATGGGTACGAGCCGGAGCCCATCGCGATTGAAACTGCTGACCGGCGATCAGGCGCTCGTTGCAGAGAAAGATTACGATCGATCGCGATGCCCGCGTTGCCTTCACCCGAAATGTTGCTGGGCGCCTCCTTCGACAGCGCGCACATGCGACACGTCCTGGCCGGGCGCGCCGCCTGTTGCCGAGAGCGACGATCGCGAATCCGAACGCTGGACGGCAGGTGAGGCGCGGTTGCGATAGGCCAGGTCTGACTTGCTTCACCAGTAATCCGAAGACGCCAGGGACGCACTACGCTGGACGCGTGCCCTAGCCGTCGAGCTCCCGCTTATCCGTTCGTCCGCTCCATATCCGGCTGGACCGCGCCGCACCCTTGGGCTGTTCAAAGGCGCTGGCATCTTCCCTACGCCGGCCGTTGTATCGCCGGAGCGTCAACCCGCTGAAGTCCGGCGGTGCTTTCTCAGCCGGGTGATCGCCGACTTGTCGACCGTGATCACCCCGCCGCAGTCAATCCGCACAGTGAGTTTGTTCGCCCCGCGCTCGATGCGGGTGACGTCCCCAACAAGAATCACTCGGTCGCCGGCCCGGACTTTGGGTGGCGGATCAATCGTATAAGGATGGTCATACGAAGGAATGCTCACCCTGGCGCGCCCGCTGGGGAGAATCGTGACGACGGTACCTGCCAGCGCAACCTCATCGCCGACCTCAAATTCGCGAGGCATGTTAACGTGCAGCATGGTCTTCCTCCCGATGCTTTCCCCCATTGACGCTTTGCTAAATTTAATGCCCGGCCAACCAGGTTGGTTGCTTGCAATCGACTTCGTACGGTTCCGCACAATTCCAAGCTGGTATGCACTCCCAGTTGGCCTCGGATCGGCCTTGTGTGCGTCAAATTCTGCAGAAATGGTTTGACAGTCAGCGATGACCTTGGCGCGCCCCG
>NZ_JAMYTF010000131.1:0-1247 GCF_040322295.1 Mesorhizobium sp. M0159 | reverse complement strand
CATTTCTTCGCTTTTTATGTTGGGCTGGCCACCATGAACAGGATCTCGCCCGCGTCGTCCCAAGGACGCCCCATTGGCGTTTGGCGCATTTGCCGCCGCGCCTTGCATGGGATGACGTTCGGCGCGCAATCGATGCGATCGGCGCAACGACGCCGGTCGACATCCGCGATCGAGCCGTCCTGTTGCTGCTCGCTACCACGGGTATTCGTAACGGCGAGCTCCGCACCATTCGGCTGCAGGATATCGACTGGCGAACTGGCGAGGTCTTTGTCCGGCGCACCAAGGGCAAGCGTGATCGGGTGGCGCCCCTCCTCGAGGAGACCGGCGCCGCGCTCGCCGACTATATCCTGCGTGCTCGACCGAAGGTGGATAGCCCATACCTGTTCCTGTCCTTCACGCCGCCCGTGGGACCGTTCAAGGACGCATCGCCTGTTTCGAGGATCGTGCGGAAGCGGTTGCAGCATGGCGGGGTCGAACTCGGGCGGGTCGCAGGTGCACATCTCCTGCGCCACAGCCTTGCCACCCAGCTCGTCAGGCAGCGAACGCCGATCAACGAGGTCGCCGATCTTCTCGGGCACCGCAGCATCAATACAACGGCGCTGTACGTAAAGGTCGCGGTCTCGCAGCTCGCCGAAGTCGCACTCCCCTTTCCGGGAGGCGTCGCATGACCGCCTTTACCCGATTACTCGGCGAGAAGGCCGAGCGTTACATCGAACTGCGCCACTCCCTCGGTTATGCCTTCAGCAAGCAAGCTGGCACGTTGCGGGCTTTCGTCCGCTACGTTGAGCGCGCTCAGCTCGATGGGCCCGCCACTCGAACGATGGCGCTGGACTTCGTCCTGTCGTTCGGCGGCGCCGCCAACAGCCGCGTCACTCGCCACGGCGTGCTCCGCCGGTTTTACGAGTATCTCGCCGTCTATGACGTCCGAACCGAGGCCTTGGAGCGCAGAGCTTTCCCCAGATCCAGAGCGATTCCGCCTCCGCGTATTCTCAGCGAGGCTGAGTTGGCGTCGCTCATCGACGCATGCCATCGCATTTCGCCGGAGGTTCCTCTCAAGGGCCGGACCATGGCGACGCTGATCGGATTGTTGGCGAGCTCGGGGCTGCGATCGGGCGAAGTGGTCCGGCTTGATCGTTCCGACGTCGATCTGGCCAACGGGATCCGGCACCGGCGCGAATGACCACGCCACCCAGCTCGATCTCCACCGACGCAGACGCTGTCGGCGTGACCTCGACAAAGCCGAGCCG
>NZ_JAMYTF010000130.1:0-1285 GCF_040322295.1 Mesorhizobium sp. M0159 | reverse complement strand
CGTGTAGGCACCGCCGAACGAAGCGACAACCAGTTGGTCCGCCGCGAAGGCTACGGAAGATACGGTAGAGATGCTAGCAGTCGCAATGCCTGCCGCTAGATAAAGAAACTTGTTCATCTTGTTACTCCTCTGGATTGACCGATCTTCTCGCCGGCTTAGTCGATTGAATTCGGAAGCGGCTAGGCCGCGAGCTTGTTTATTCCTCGAAGTGTTTCCTCAAAAGCCTGTGCTACCGCCAGAAGCTCGGAGTCGCGATTGCGTCCCCCGACTAGCTGCGCTGAGACAGGAAGGTAGGATCTCTCCTCGTGGACGGGCAGCGCGATAGCTGGTGTCCCCACAAGGTTGAAGAACGACGTGAACAGTGTCAGCGCGTTCCCTACGGGCAGGCTGTCACCTCCCACCTCGACATGCACCGCACCAATTTTTGGGGCTGTAACCGGGCAGCCGGGCGTCAGGAGAACGTCCACGGTGCTCATCGTCTCTGAGAATGCCCGATTGTAGACCTCAAGCATGCGCTTGCACTGGATGTAGCTCTCTGCCGAAAGGAACTGTCCGAGCGCCATCCCGCTCAGCATGTCCTCCCCGAATGATGAGCGTGCACGCACGAGGTTGGGGCCATGATAGGCCAGTGACTCTGCCAGCTGTATCGTCAGCGAAACTGTTCTTGCTTCCGCCTGGTCCGGGAGTTCGATTTCCGTGAACGAGGCCCCCATTTGTTCGAGGGCGGATCTGGCCGTGAGGAGGGCCTGGCGAACGGGCGCGTCACTTCTTTCGGCCCAACCCTTTACAATTCCGACCCTCAAGTTCCTGGGTACCGCTGCCCGACCAATAACTGTCGTCTGGTCGAGCACGAGGGCCACGTCTTCCACGTTGTTGGCAATGATCCCACCATGATCGAGAGACCAGCAGTATGGAATGACACCTTGAAGGCTCATGCGCCCGAAGCTGGGTTTGAAACCAACCACTCCACAAAGTGCGGCTGGAACGCGGACCGAGCCGCCAGTGTCCGTTCCCAGGGCGTAGGGCACGATGCCCGCCGCAACCGCGGCCGCCGACCCTCCGCTGGATCCTCCCGCCAACCGGGTGGTGTCGAACGGATTGCGTGTCGTACCGCTCCAGCCGTTCTCCCCCGTCGCGCCATACGCGAACTCGTGCTGGTTCGCCTTGCCGATCAGTACAGAGCCAGCCTCCTCCAGACGCGTAATGACCAGAGCCGATGTGTCTGGCACATTGTCCTTGAGAACCGGACTTCCGCCCGTTGTGAGAACGCCGGCGGTCTCGAACA
>NZ_JAMYTF010000129.1:0-1421 GCF_040322295.1 Mesorhizobium sp. M0159 | reverse complement strand
TCGACAAGCGCGATCGAGCCCGAAAACCCTTCCTCGCGCAGATAATAGGCGACCGAGGAGCCGACGATGGCTCCGCCGATGATGACGATGTCGTAATGCACCTTTTGGCCCTTCCGATCTGAACCGCCGAGTCACGCCGCCGGCAGGATGATTTCGAAGCGCGTGCCGCTCGCCGAGTCAACCAGCCGGATCGTGCCATCATGCGCTTTCAGGAGGGCCAGCACGATGCCGAGGCCCATGCCGGTGCCGCCGGAATCGCGGCGCGTGGTGAAGAACGGCTCGAAGATGCGGCCTCGGTTGCTGGGCGAAACGCCGGCGCCGTCGTCAGCGACCACGATGGTGGCCTTGCCGTCCGCTTTTGCGGCTGTGACCGATACCAGCGTCGCGCCGTGCCGCGCCGAATTGTCGATGAGATTGGCCAGCACGATCGCAGCGTTTTCGGCCGATATGCGCAGCCCGATCTCGGTGCCCGCCTCGACGCGCACCGCCAGCCTGTCGTCGGCCGGCAGCAGCGCCAGTGCAGCAGTGAGCGACGTGCTTTCGCCGCTCGGCTCGAGATTTTCGGCGCGCGCCAGGTCGAGCAGGCGGCGCACCAGCAGATTGAGCCGGCCGGCATCGGTGACGATATTGTCCGAAAAGCGCCGCCGCTCGGCCTCGTCCATCGCGCTGCCCGAATCGCGCAGCAGTTCGGCGGCCCCCTGGATCGCCGTCAGCGGCGATTTGAGCTCGTGCGAGACGTGGGTGGCAAAGGTCTGGATGCCGTCGGAGCGTGCGTGCAGCTTTTCGGCCATGTCGAGGAAAGCAGCAGAGAGTTCACCCATTTCGCGCGTGCCGTGGTGATCGAGCGGCCTGATCGCCGCGCGGTCGCCGGCGGCGATGCGTTTCGTGCGTTCCATCAGCGCATAGATCGGACGGCTGACGGCGCGCAGGAAGACCAGCCCGATCAGCAGCGCGCCGCCGAGGATGGTGATTGCCGCCAGCGCCACCTTGCCGCGCTCGCCATAGAGATGCTTGACGATGTTGTTCGGCGTCCGCGACAGATAGACGACGCCGGCGACCTTGCCGGAGACCGCAACCGGCATGGCGACAAAGACGCGAACCTTGGTGCCGCGGCTGACCGAATAGAGCGGCGGCGACGGCTGGTCGGGAACCCGCAGCCTGAGCGCGCTGGCGTAGCGGCCGGCAAGCGCTGCGCCAACCTCGTCGACAGCGGCGAGCGACAGGCCGGCCTCCTCACGGCCGGCGATGACCACGCCTCTGGGATCGAGCAGCCGGAAGCCGGCGAGCGTGGTCTTCTGCGTCTCGGCAAGAATGCCCGACAGGCGTGGGCCGCTTGGCGCGGGCGGGGGGGAGGCGCGGGCCGGGGGGGCGGCGGGGCGGGGGGGCGGGGTTCGGGGGGGAGCACCCTAGACGGGCGGGGG
>NZ_JAMYTF010000128.1:0-1540 GCF_040322295.1 Mesorhizobium sp. M0159 | reverse complement strand
CCTCACATGGGGATTACATGGTCAAGTGTGATTTTCCTCCTTCGCAGTTTCGGTCCAAGGTCTGAGCCCGATCACGTGACGCGGCCCGGTCGCCGGGCCTCATCCACCTCACATGCGGTCGCCGCTCCTGGCGGCAGCACCAATATCCCGCTTGCGGCGGGCGCAGGCTCAGGAAGACGAAACCATTCTGCCGATCGGCTGTTGAGGCCATGCATATTTTCGGTTCGCCCACCTGGATCCGAAAGGCTGATCAGGCCTTTGCGGAATGGAGGAAAAGGGTGGTGGAAGCGGTCATGCGGTTTTCATGAGCGCTCCCTGGATGATGACGCCGGCGGTCGCGTATTTCCACAGCGCCACCAGCAGCTTGCGGGCGAGCGCGACGATCATCGCCTTCTTGAGGCGGCCGCCGTTGCGCGCCACCCGTTCGCTGAACCAGCGGGCCAGGCCCGAGGCCGGCTGATGGCGCAGCCACAGCCAGGCAAGCTCGACCATCGTCGTTCGCAGCCGCGGATTGCCTGCCTTCGACACGCCTTGTTCGTGATCGATCGTGCCGCTCTTCCATGGGGAAGGTGCCAGTCCCGCGTAGGCGGCCACCTGCCTGCGGTTGTTGAAATGCCGGAACAGCCCTTCGGCGTGGAGGATCGTCGCGAATTCCGGCCCGATGCCCTTCAGCTTGAGCAACATCGCCGCCGGCGTCGAGGCGTCCACCGCCATCGCGGCGAGCAGCGCGTCGCGCTCGGCCTCCACCGCCTTGATCTGGCCGAGCAGCAATTCGAGACGGTCAAGTTCGCGGCCGATCTGGGCCTTCATGCGGGCCGGCAGGGCGCGGCCATCGCCGGTCCGCAGTTCTTCCAGGCGATCGCGGCGGTCGCGGCGCAAAGGCTCGTAGTCGCGGATGCCCTGGCTGAAGAGCAGGCCTTTGATGCGGTTGACGTGCTCGACCCGTTCGGCGACCAGCACCTTGCGCTCGCGGTTGGTCCGGCGGCGATCCTCATTCTCGGGCGTCGGCACCCGGACCATCGAGCAGACGCGCGGCTCACCCCGCTTGACGGCCAGCAGGGCGCGGATCAGCGCCTCGCCATCAAGCCGATCCGTCTTGGCGCGACGGTGGCGGCGCGACACTGCGATCGATGCCGCATCGACGATGTGACTTTCGATCCAGTCCTCGCGGTTCAGCACCCGGTCGATCCAGAAGCCGTCCAGCCCCGCCTCCTGGATCACCACCAACGGATAAAGCGTGCCCGTGCGCGCCTCGGCCTTGCTGCGCAGCCCGGTGAGGCAGACGAGCAGCCCGGCACTGTCACCGCCGGCGACCATGTGGCGTGACATCTTCTCGCTGCCCGGTACAATCGAGGTGACTAGCCAGGTCGATCTGGACAGCTCCAGCGAGACGAAGATTGCGCCAAGATCCACGCGGACAGCGGCTTGTAGCTCGGATTGATCGGTGGTCGAAAGATGCATGAAAGGGCCTCCAAAGAGCGAGTTGCGATGGCCCACTCTGCCAGAGTGCGGGCCACGATCCACTCCCCATGGGATCTGC
>NZ_JAMYTF010000127.1:0-1881 GCF_040322295.1 Mesorhizobium sp. M0159 | reverse complement strand
ATCGCCTATGCCATGATCGACCGCATCACCGATGACAAGGTGCCGCTGATTACCATCAACCACGGCCGCACCGACACCACGGACGGACGCGTGTTCCCTTACGTCTTCCCGCTGCTGCTCAATCCCTACAGCGAGACCTCGGGCATCGTGAACTATATCGCCTCCAAGGAAGGTGGCCTCGACAAGCTCAAGGGCAAGAAGATCGTCGTGCTCTATCACGGCTCGCCCTATGGCAAGGAGACGATTCCGATCTATGAGCTGCTGTCGCAGAAATACGGCTTCGAGCTGTCGCAGATCGAGGTTCCGCATCCAGGCAACGAGCAGCAGGCGCAGTGGCTGACGATCCGTCGCGAGCATCCGGACTATGTGGTGCTGCGCGGCTGGGGCGTGATGAACCCGGTTGCGCTCAAGACCGCGCAGAAGACCGGCTTCCCGGCCGATCACATCGTCGGCAATGTCTGGTCGAATTCGGAAGAGGATGTGATCCCCGCCGGCGATGCCGCCAAGGGCTATACGGCCATCACCACCCAGGCGTCAGGCGAGCAGTATCCGGTGGTCCAGGAGATCGTCAAAACGGTCTACGGCGCCGGCAAAGGCAATCTCGAGGAAAAGAGCCGTATCGGCTCGGTCTACCACAATCTCGGCATCGTCAACGGCATCCTCAATGTCGAGGCGGTCCGCATCGCGCAGGCCAAGTTCGGCAACCGCACGCTCACCGGCGACGAAGTCCGCTGGGGCTTCGAGCATCTCAAGCTCGATCCGGCACGCGTCGAGGCGCTGGGCGCCAAGGACCTGTTCCACTCGATCAACGTCTCCTGGGACAATCACGAAGGTGACGGCTACGTGACCTTCCAGCAGTGGGACGGCAAGAAGTGGAACGTCGTCTCCGACTGGATTGCGCCCGACTGGAAGCTGCTGCGTCCGATCATCGAGAAGTCGTCCGAGGCCTATGCCAAGGAAAAGGGCATCAAGATCCGCACGGCCGAAGACGCCGAAGCAGTGGTCAGCAACTGAAGTCCAACAACTCGCGGCGCGGCCCCCGGGCCGCCCGCGATTTCCTGCCTATTGCGGAGTCATCGATGTCCAGCCCGGAAAATCCGATCCTGTCGGTCAGTCGCGTGGAGGCCGTCTACAACGGCGCCATCGCCGCCCTGCACGGTGTCGACCTGTCGGTCGGCAAAGGCGAGATCGTCGCACTGCTCGGCTCCAACGGCGCCGGCAAGACGACCCTGCTACGCGCCGTATCCAATCTCCTCCCGGCCGAGCGCGGTACTGTTACCGCTGGCCGGATCACTTTCGACGGCGAGGATGTCTCCAGGGCAAGCCCCTCTCACCTCGTCCGCAAGGGTCTGGTCCAGGTCCTCGAGGGCCGACACTGCTTCCGCTCGCTGACGGTCGAGGAGAACCTTCTGACCGGCGCGCTCGGGCGTTCGTCCTCCCGCACCGGCGTCAAGGCCGACCTCGACCGCGTCTATGCGCTTTTCCCCAGGCTCGCCGAGAAGCGGCGAACCCGGTCCGGCCTCACCTCCGGCGGCGAGCAGCAGATGACGGCGATCGGCCGCGGTCTGATGTCGCGGCCGAAACTGTTCGTGCTGGACGAGCCTTCGATGGGGCTGGCGCCGCTGATCGTCGACGAGATTTTTAGCGCTTTGAAGCGGCTCAATCGGGACGAAGATCTTTCGATCCTTGTCGCCGAGCAGAATTCGGCAGTGGCGCTGAAATATGCCGACCGCGCCACCGTGCTCGAAAACGGAAAGAGCGTGCTGGAAGGGTCGGCCGCCGACCTGCGCCAGCGCGACGACATCAAGACCTACTATCTCGGCGGCACGCCGCTTCCATCGCAACATTTTCCCCAGGAGACCGCAGCATGACCATCCAATC
>NZ_JAMYTF010000126.1:0-1907 GCF_040322295.1 Mesorhizobium sp. M0159 | reverse complement strand
GCCGCGTGGCGAGCCGTGAGTGCACGGCCTGCCTGAAAAGCGCGGTGTCGACCTCACGCGGCCACATTTCAAACAACGTGACAACGCCCATCGAAGGCCCGCTGATGGCCGGCATGAATGTCCGCCGGGCGACTTGATTCGCGCGGCATTCGGCTACACCCGGCGCTGTTCGATGTCCAACCATGTCGGACATGCAACACAGCAGATTCCGATGTCCTAGAAGTTTTTAGATAGTTTCTTGCTTGGCACGCTACATGCAAGGGCATTTGCAAAATGCAACATGCGCTAAGGAGGAGTCGTCCCATTAACACGACTGAAAATATTTCGCCGATCCCTTCTGCAGCCTGCGCGCCGCGCCTTTCGCAGCACGTGGAGCAACTAAAGGCCGTCGTTCATCGGCATGCAGATCTAATTAACAGAGGAAACCAGGATGAGAAAGTTCGTCGCAGCCAAGCTTCATGGCATCACTGTGACCGCGTCGGATCTGAACTACCACGGCTCAATCACTTTGGACCCGGATCACTGTGAGGAGGCGGGTATTCTTCCATTGGAATTTGTTGAGGTCTGGAACAGAGCTTCGGGCGCGCGAATCAGTACATACGTCATTTACGGTAATAGGGGTTCTCGTTGTTGCGTGCTAAACGGAGCCGCTGCTCGTACATGTCAGGTCGGAGATGAAATGATCATTTGCTCCTCAACATATATCGAGGAACATCAGATCACAGAGATCAAACCGCGAGTGTTGACGTTCGACCAAGACAATTCTGTCCGCGACCGCATGTTCTACGATGCCAGGATTAAAGATGATGGAGCAGTGACGTTCGAGGTTCGCGAGGGCTCTCCCTCGCGATAAGCGCTAGCACTCCTTTGGCAGATATTTAGCGAAGAGGGGCTGGCGGCAGTGAGGGCAGCGGATTGGCGGCGGCTGTGCGAGGGCCGAGAGGATTGGCTGCTGGATCGCCGGCCGGCTTGGTTGTGGCGGTGGCCCGGGGACTCTTTTTTCCCCTCCCGCTTGTCTGAGGCGGCGAGATTGCAGGAAGGCGTAGGCGATCATCGTCATCAGCGCGTGCCGGTGCAGGCCCGTCCATGAGCGCCCCCTCGAAGTGGTCGAGGCCAAGTTCCTCCTTGAGCTGCTGATGCGCCTGTTCGCAGACCCAGCGCGCCTTAATGGCGCCTGCGATCTGCTTGAGCGGGGTGTCGGCGGGCAAGTTGGAGAGGTAGTATTTGCGCTCGCCGGTCGAGCGGTGCTCGCCGATCAGCAGATGCTGAGCGCCCATGTCGCGGATGCGCTGGGGTGGGCCATCTGCAACCCGGACACGGACAGCGGCGAAGCGCGCGGAGAGGCGGCCTTTGGTGCCACCGCCAACTGACCGTCCGCCATTGGGCTTTTTCCAGCATCGCCTGCGCAGTGATCGACTTCACGTCGGCGATATGCCGCTGGCGCGGACGGCCGTGCCCGGCGACGGGGAAGATCATTGCCACAGGCATCGTAAGGTTAACCGACGGCTGATGAAGATGTGCGTACATGGGCCATGTCAGAAGTTGCTCGTGATCCGCTCTATCGTCGCCACCGCTTTCCCGCCGAGATCATTGCGCACGCGGTATGGCTCTACTTTCGCTTTCCGCTCATGCCTGCGCATGGTTGAGGACATGCTGGCGGCCCGCGGCATCATCGTCACGCATCAGACCCATTCGAAGCTGGGCGGAGAAAGTCGGACGGCATTCGCCCGGGAGATCAGGCGACGGTCAGCCGGCTGCCTGGGCGACAAATGGCATCTCAACGATGTGTGGTGGCCATCAATGGCAAGAAGCAGTGGCTCTGGCGTGCCGTCGATCAGGACGGCTTCGTCCTCGAAGTGCTGGTGCAAAGGCGCCGAAATGCCAAGGCGGCAAAGCGTCTGATGCGC
>NZ_JAMYTF010000125.1:0-2025 GCF_040322295.1 Mesorhizobium sp. M0159 | reverse complement strand
AAAAGGACCATGAAGCGCTTCAAGGCGGCACGCCAGCTTCAGCGGTTCGTTTCCATCATGATCCGATTGTCAACCTGTTCCATTTTCCCCGTAATACGCTGTCATCGGTCAACATCGAGACCTGCGTAACCCCGCCATGCAAATCTGGAACAAAATCTCGTGTGTCGCCCCAGCGTGACAGCTGTCCCGGCCAGCTATCGCTGCATCAATCCGCTGATAACTTTACAGCGCCCACGGGCCATGATGCGAAACGCAAGCTGCTCCTCATTCTGCAACAACACCAGCGCCCATCTGAATGCGAAATTCGTAGACCGGCCGCCCGTCTTCAACGAGGGCGATAGCCTCATCTGCGTCAGCTTAATGCCGCAAATGCGCATAGTGACGCCATATCGTCAATTCGATTGATTCAAAGATTGAAGCTTCGACCAATACCTCATGATCACCTTTAGCGAGCAGAAGCTGCGTGATTGGCGCTCTAATACTTTTCAAATCCGACCATTTTCATGGCCCAGCGGCTGACGCCGCCTTTGTCGTTGCGATGGATGAACATCTTTCGGATCGACGTCTCGAGGTTTCTGCGCTCGATCGGGGACAGGAAGGCGATGTCGAGTTGGCGCGTGTGCTTGAACCTCTCGACTACCGCAGCGGTCGGGCTACAGGACGGCAATCTTGCGGCAGTCAGGTGCGTGACATGCAGATCCTCGATGATGTAAAAGCCGCCTGGCTCGACGATCGGAAAAAGCTTTGCTAGAGCAAGCTGCTGATGGTAAGCGGCGTGCGAGGCATCGTCGATGATGATCCTTACGGGCGGCAGTGAGCCCGCAAGGCGTTCCAGGGCTGCCGGATCGCCCATGTCCAGCCGCTCGAAACGAAAGCGGTCTATCTTGAAGGCACTGAAATCTGAAATGTCGCAGCCGATGATGTTAGCTTTGGGAAAGAACTCCAACCACATCTTGATCGACGGTATGTCTTCGACCTTGCGAGTGAGCAGTTCTTCGGGATCGGCACAGCCGCGCTGCAGTCCAATCTCGACCATCGTGAAAGGTTCGCGCCGGAATTCCTCGAACAGAAACGAGTAAAAGCTGGTGTAGCCATGGGCGTGGAAAACCTCATCGCCCTTGTCAGTTCCGAGCGCATTGGCCAGTTTCGTCAAATTTGGAACGCTCATTGTAAAATCACCTTTTTTTCACCACCGCCACACGGAACGAATATTGTCAGCTAGCACTGTCGTTACGAAGACTCGACGGAGCGACCCATAGCGCTGACCCCTTGACTAGGCGACGCGTTCAAGACGCGTGCCAAACGCCCAGTGCTGATTTGTCTTGGCTATCCCGTCTGGCACGTGCCGCGTGCCGGACAGAATGTCGTAACTCCGACATCGGATCGCAGGCGTTCCATCTGGATGTCGTACTTCTTAAGCCTGCAGCCGATCTGGCGCCTCGACCACAGGCCGTGTCGAGGAGGAACGGTTGTGGGAAATGATGATGCGCGGCGGCTCGATCGAAAGCGCGGTCGCCGACGTGACCGTCGCTCCCGTGCGGGCCTCGCCCTCCCCTGCCGTTATGATGCTGACGCCGCCGACCAGCGCGCGCAAGGCGCGTTCCAGCCCCTCGGCGTCGGCAGAATGGTTGGCGACATCGCTGGTGCCCGCCTTTACATCGAAAGCGCGCTGGGAAGATTGTGCGGACAACGCGGTCCCTCCTGCAGTTTTAAGTGAACTGACAGCAACCCTAAGCGGATGTCGCGACCGGGGAAATCGGTCAAACCTGGTTTGGAAAGTGAACGGTTTTCCCCCGAGGCCGGTCTGCCCGCGATCAGGGGCCGCTACGACCCGCAGATTGCCGCCATGCCCCCCGCCGCCGAACACCCCGGCTGAGCTGCGCGTCAGAATGACTGACGCCGCCTCGTACTCCGGGGTTAGGCGGCGCACAGTAGGGCGGTTTGGGCTTGAATAGTGAGGGCCGGCGCTGTAAATACGAACCGCTGAAGCTGGCGTGCCGACTTGAAGCGTTTCATGGTCCTTTC
>NZ_JAMYTF010000124.1:0-2103 GCF_040322295.1 Mesorhizobium sp. M0159 | reverse complement strand
ATACAATGATATCGTCCCAAGACCTCCCGATCCGGCTTTCGCTCGGCCGGAAGCGCCACACTGTTGTAAAGTAGGGTTTCAGCAAGATGCTGTCGCAGAAATTCTGCCCGCTTAGCGGATATTGCAGACATTCGCGTCGAGTTCCCTGAGGAATGTCGAGAGACATTCCCCAGGGGGTAGTTAAGGCCGGGCAAAGGCAGCAAACTGGCCGGGTGGGTGATTGGCTACTATATTACGTGATGCATTAACATGTAGGAGGTCGAGCAGCATTGTCACGCTTCCATGCGGCAATGGGCGGGCCGTTTCCTTTGATGTGATCGGCATTGACGGCGACCGCACACAAGGTGTCCACCTATTTTGGTGACGCCTCATGCATCAGAGCACTCAACAGTAAAAGGTGCGGGGAAATTCGCGCTTACTAATTAACTGCCAAGCGACACACGTTTCGCGCGCGGATCTGCAGATCATCTTGCGGCGCGCGGCATTGATGCTCAGAAACGTCGCCGGCGTGCCGCTGGAACCGGCCACCGAGGACGCTCTCAACGCCATTGCTGCCGAAATGGAAATCGGCCGGGCGGACCTCATTCAGATCGTGCTGCGGGAATGGTTGGAAACGAACGCCTATCTGCCCGTGCGCGAAATCGATGAGGAGAATGAAACGGACGGGAGCGCGTAAATGCAAACTTCCGCGATCACGCTATGCACGGCGAAGCTGCGACTCATCTATCGCTAAGGCGCGGCGGACCTGATGGCCTGTCGTATTCGTCGATGGCCATGGTTCGAGCGATAGGAACGCGGAACGCCTCCGTGGCGCCCCGAATGTCGTCATCATATACGGCTTGTACGCGTCCCCAGCTGCCGCAGCTTTCATCGGCTGCGCACTTCGCCATCCGGACTTGAGACAGTGCCGGCTCTGCTTCGGTGCAACGTCCGCGATGGCGGCTCGATTCCTGGGCCAAGACTCCATTTTCGGGCGGCAATTCCAGCACCGACCTTGACCGAGTCATGCCGCATATCTGTTGGATGTCGCATCGTCGTAGCCCCGCTAAGCCGACCAGGCCTCCCGACCGCCGGATCGATAATGATGATCGCCTCTGGAGAATTGTTCTTGCTGTCGAGCGCGATGGTCTCCACCGTCTTGCCGTGCTCTATTTCCGCTCAGTCATGAGCAACGCCAGCCAGCCTGTCGACACTTTCGACGAGGTCCCGTGCCTTATCTGCATCGTGTGAAGGCTTTGTGGGTTCGCTCGGGCCGCGCCATCCCCAGCCTATCTTCCTTCACGCCCAACAGCGAAGCATCCAATGCTAATTCGTGAAGCGTCGAGAAAACAAAATTTGACTGGCAATCAAGTTTCTGTGGCGCGACCTTTCGTGGATGCGACAGCCAAACAGCCTGACTTCCCCACTGGGAATGCTTGCTGCCTCGACCTCTCTCCGGCCGGCCGAACGCCCTTTGCGGTGCCGGCCGACACGTTCCGTGCCGGTGCCGGAGCCGAGGAGAGCCCGAGGCCTTCACCATCATCAATCCGCTATATGGGCCATGCGCTCAACAACGCGCTGCAGGACACAGGACGTGCCGTCCCACAGGGATTATTGAATCCCGTTAGGATTTAAACGCCATATCCAATCGCAGCCATCCGCTGAACGCAGCTATCGCCGTCGACGCGAACATCGAACAGAACCGACCCTGCGGTTTTTTCCGCAGCGTCAGCCACACGATCGCAGAACGGTCGATTGAGGTAACAGGCACAGCAATAATCGTGTTGGGGAACAACGGAGAACTTAGATGCGCGTCGGTAAACGGGGACACCGCCCTTTTGGTGGCGGAATTGGCTGCGTGGAATGCGTCTCCGCTGAGTTCCGAAGTCGGAGCCCGCACCCTCGGCATCGCCGACGGCGTCGAAGATTTCCAGGAAATCATTATCCGGCATTCCTAATATGCCGCCTCGCGTTTTGCCCTGAAAGCCGAGCCAGCGCTGATCCAGTTCGCGGAGTCTTCGCCCATGCGGTTCGTCAACGGCATCAAGGCTTCGCGGGAGCGTGTCGTCGCTCGGGACGACGAAGATCGCCAGAGCTTCCTGCGCAAGCGCGGCTTCTCCAAGG
>NZ_JAMYTF010000123.1:0-2259 GCF_040322295.1 Mesorhizobium sp. M0159 | reverse complement strand
CGCCCTGGATCATCCGTCATGAAGATATCGAGCAACTCGATATCCAGCACCATTCCGGCAGGAGCGGACACAGTCCATTATCACAATCACAGGATCAGCAGATCCAGCTTTTTCAATAACATAGCGAGGTGTGCATTATGTCGTGGGATCGGTCTGCCCGGTGATGACGAGGTTTTCATGCGCCTTCAGCCAGGCGCCTTGGGCCAGCTGTCGCTTGGCACTTAATTGGGGTCTCCCTCACTTTGTGTGGTTCATCTGCTGTTAGTGGCGCTGTCGCTATGGACGGGCATGCGAACGAAAACGAAATGGTCGCCCGGCCCAGGGGGTGACATCGCCACTGCGGTCCTTCGACCAAGTCGATTCAATTCTGAATTTCGGCCTTTAGATGTTTGTAGCGATTGAATCAGCGACCAAGATCCGGGCAATCGCGGTTATGGTGACCGCGAGCCACTAAGCTTGTGCCGTACCCTTACAATGATTCATCAAGGCGTTTACCTCGGCAATCACGAGATCCGGCGTGATGTCGAACTTGCATCGGACTTTGACCGGACAATGCCGCACTTGGTCCAGACCACACCCGCGACATTCAATAACACTCATAAGCATGCTGACCAGGGGACCTCGAAACCCCCAAATCTCCGGTAGATGTGACGCCGTGAAAATGCCGATAGTAGGGCGGCCAAGCTGGGCAGCGACATGCCCGGTGCCTGAATTGTTCGAAACGACGAGCGCGGCCGAATTCACGAGATAATTGAATTCCAATTCCGACAAGTCGACAGCCGTCCGAATGTTCGCGGCTCCACGATCCCGAGCTATGTTCGCAACCTCCTCAAGCGCTTCCAGGCATTCGCCACGGGCAACGAGGACCACCTCACCACGGGTCGAAAGAGCAGCAACAACTTTGCCAAAACTTTCAATCGGCCAATCTCGCAGGCTGGAATTGGAGAACGGAGCCACGACAATCGGGGCATTGCCTGTAGTCGAATTCTGTGGGTGACCCGCTCCGCTTTCGAAATAGGCAGCTGCCTTTGCGACCAGAAAGAGGAGGATTTCTGACACATGCTGGAGACGCACCTGCTTGCGGTCAATGAACCAATCAAGCCATCTACGAGGGATTTTGTTAGCAAGCCCTATTTTTTGGACCAGCTTGTAGAGGATGGTTCTGCGCAGTTTCAGATTGAATGGCGCTATCGCAATATCGATCTGATGCATGCTGTACGGATCAACTATCGCCGCACGGTGCCTGGCGGGGACTTCAAGCAAGATGGGCCTTGTTTCTTCCGGAACACGCATATCAATGGCAAGATCAAACTCGCCGGTCAGCAGCGGCCTTATGTCGGCGGCTTTTTTGCGCGTTTTGACTTTTGGGTTGCGAGGAAAAAAGTCAAAAGCAATGTGATCGTCGGCGAGGTCGAACTGTTTTGCAGTAGCGATGTTCCAGCTTCCCACCACCAGCGTAATGTGGGCATGCGCAAAACGCTGACGAAGGTCCTTTAGGGGCCCTAGAGACATCCAAAAGTCGCCGACATGATCAAGCTTGAGGACCAAAATTCTCATCCTTGCGCTTGACTGTTCCGGCTCTTCCCAGCTGCGGTATATAATTTGATTGCGGTCGTGCTTTGTAAAATATGCCATTGCCATTCCGAAGATTATACGGTCAACACTGATAGCCCAGTGACGCGTGTGTAGGGTTGGAGTGCTCCCCACTTGTCCGCGTCTCCGCAAGAATTCTGCCATCAGATCCAAGCCGCGCTCCAGCAGGAGCTGTCGGGCGAAGTCTGCATCTCTAGCGGTGGTAGCGCGCCAAGAAGCCAGCTATGTCCCGACCCGCAATGTGAAGGGCTTCGTCACGGTCTTGCATGCAGTGAGTTCGAGAAACGCCGAGTAGACGGCGATCGCCAAGCCGCCGTCCCCAGATCTCGAGCATAACGGCAGTGGCCTCGCTCTTTGGTCGATGCTGATCCTGAATGAGACCGTCGCCGCCGGCGACGACATCGCCGGCCGGATTGACCGTCTCCGGCACGCCCTGTCGCTGTGGTCCCGCATCATGGTGGTTAACAAAGGACCCGCCGCAGGCGCTTTTTTCTGCGCGTCCGGGTCGTCCAACATGAAGTGGACGAAGCAACCCTGTGATGAAGTCGAGGGCCCGCCCGGCGGGGGGGGGGGGGCGGGGGGGGGGGGCCCCAGAATTTGGACGCGCTGGGGTGACGGCTCGCGATAACGCGGATGGGCGGGTGTGGGTGTGTTTTAACAAAACGA
>NZ_JAMYTF010000122.1:0-2826 GCF_040322295.1 Mesorhizobium sp. M0159 | reverse complement strand
TCCACCCCGTCTACTGCGCCCGGCCCCCCCCTCTATCCCACCCCCCCAAAACACACAAACCCCCCCCCCCCCCCCCCCGGGGGGCGCGGCCCCCCCCCCGGGGGGCCCGCCGGGTCCGGGGACGAAGATAGTGGGCATGCAGCCAACGGCTGGACCTGAAGCGATCGAAGGGCCATTTGATGGCGCACTCGCTGTGCCGGCCTGCTCAAGCAGGTGGTTGCGGCAGCGGACAATGTCGACGCCCATATCATAGCTTGCTTCGACGATACGGGTCTCGACGCTGCAAGGGCAATCGCTACCAAGCCCGTCATCGGCATAGGCGAGGCTTCGCTTCATGCCGTCAGCCTTGTCGCTCACAGCTTCTGTGTCGTGACCACTCTGTCACGTTCTGTGCCAATCATTGAAGACAACATTCGGCGGTACGGCTTCTCCCATCGCTGCCGACGGGTGCTTGCCTCCGACATCCCCGTCCTTGATCTGGAAAGACCTGAGAGTGGCGCGTCCGAACGAATTTCGGAACTCATACGCGAAGGCATCAGGCTGGGAGCGGAAGGCGTTGCACTGGGTTGCGCTGGCATGGCCGAGTTTGCATCCGCCCTCCAGCGCAAGCACGATATTCATCGTTGTGGATGGAGTAGGCGTCTCGGTCGGCCTTGCGCAGACTCTGATACGTTGCGGCCTCACGCCCTCCAAACGTGGCGTGTGGACGATGCCGGCCCGCGTGAAGGAGCTGGACAGGTTCGAATGACCCAGGCGGCCCCTCGCAAGCAGTGCGTTCGGAGCACAAGCGACTGGCACCATACATCCGCGCTTAGTACAAGAGCGGCGCTTAACTTTGGCCTCTGGCGACGTGGCTGCTAGGGTAAACATACAGTCGAACCGCCTGAGCAGGGCTAAATGAGCGACCAGCGCTTGGATGTAACGGCAAGGATTATCCCGACCGTGCATTATATTCAGGTTGCCTGGATTCTTGGAAGCTTTTCGAATTTTCTGTCTTGCGCCTCCCGCCGAATTGCACGCTCTTATGAAGGGAGTTGGCATGTCTGGATCCGCATTGGCGCAAATTTGATCAAGTACCGGTTGTGGGGTTCGGGCCGGTAGAGCGCTACCGCCTTTCCCCCAACTCATCGAACCACCAGTTCTGGCTTCGCTGCTGCGGCTGAACAAAACAAGTCGCGCGGCGACAATGCCTTTGGTCGCCGAAGTCAGAGCGTCGTCGCCGATCCAGCCGCCGGACTAGTCGAGAACTGGAATCGCGCTATCTCGGCCGGTCGGCTTCCATCCTGACGCAAAAAAATGCGGACCGCCGCGGACGGGGACAGTCGGTCCCGCGTCCCGTCCTGCGGACGGCGCTATGCTGACGCTCCTGCGGCTGTCCCGTTCACCGTCCGCGGCGGGGGCGAATTTCCTCCGCCCTGCGCGCGACAATCGTCCGCTGTTGCGGACGCGCGCAGGACTGCGGTTTATACGCCGTTCTTCCTTTGACGCCCTCGCGCACGGCGAGGCATTGCCGGAAAGGGACGCCTAAGCACAAGGCACCTCATGGAGGGTATCGCACCAGATGGCTGGGCGTCGGCACGCCGAGGAGACGTTCGTATCGGGTACGTTCTGGGTTTCCACCGCTCGCAAAACTTCGTGCTATCGAGGTGTCCGGGGCCCCCCAAGGGGGGGGCCGAAAATTCTCGAAAGGCGGGCCACTCGGCGGCGATGTTGAAGGCCTCGGCCTCCTCGATCGTGTCAGGCTGAGCGGGTTTCGTCTCCGGCTCAGAAACGTCCGCCGATCTGGCATCTGCTGCCTCGTCCTGCCGTTCAACCGATATCGCAGGTTGCTCGGTGCGCAAGACCGCAGCCCGGCTGGCCAACCTTCTCAGTGAGGCTTTGAAGTAGCGCGTATGCCGTGAAGATGCCGGCGCCGGCGCCGGCGACCCTCGGCGTCAGCTTAGTGGGATCATTCGGCAATGCTACGTAGGATCGGGGTGATGAAATCGTCTTCGTGTCCGATATCAATTGGCCCCCACTTGAGTCGACTGGGCACACGAAATCTTCGCGCTGCTTGGCGGCTTGGAAGCCGGTGCCCTCAGCAATCAATCGGTCGCCTTCGGAGCCGCCCCGAATGCGATGGCGGTTCAGCCCAAAGATCAGGGAAATCGGACGTCCCTTCGTCACCTGTTGGAGTCGTGACCGACAGTGTCTTGGCGCTTGAGATGACGTTTTTTGACCGAAGCGTCGAAGCGTTTCGGCGCGGGACGATAGTGGCCATGACCGATCGTAGCCATCGTGGCGTTTCCTCTCGTCGGTTCGTTCTAAGCCACGCCCACGGCGTTCTCGAATGGATTGGGTCCGACCGAAGACCGCCTTCGCTGCACTCAGTCTCGATCGTCTTCCCGCAACGACGTCGCTGCGTTTTCTTCCCCTGGCCGCTGCGCGTCCATTCCTCGCGATCCAAGAAAGCCTCGCGTCGCCGTCTTCCACTTCGTTTCAGCCCCTAAGGACCACCCCATTGCGCAGGCGCAACGGGGACCCCGGTGGGTGCGGCCCGATCGTCCCCGGTCTCACGACCACCATCGAGGCCGCGATACGCGCGGCCCGAGAAAAACAGAAGGAACCACCAAATGGCTACGATCGGCACTTTCTCCCGCATCGCGAACGGCTTCTCCGGCTCGGTCAAGACACTCAACCTCAACGTCAAGACAGTGTCGTTCACCCCGGCCGAAGGCGACAATGAAAAGGGTCCGGCCTTCCGCATCTTCGCCGGCGCCACCGAGTTCGGGGCGGCATGGAAGAAGACCTCGCGGGAGGGACGCGACTACCACTCCGTCAAGCTCG
>NZ_JAMYTF010000121.1:0-2842 GCF_040322295.1 Mesorhizobium sp. M0159 | reverse complement strand
GTACGCCTCCGGCGAGGGCCGCCTTGCGGGAGCATGGCCCGGTAGCGAAGCTGCGCTCTTAAGGTCGTCCTTTCGAGCGTAGTTAGCAGCACAGCATGAGCCATGTGACGTTATTGACCGGACCGGAGCGTCGTCGTCGTTGGCGTGAAGAGGATCAGTGCCGGATCCTGGCCGCGGCATTCGCGCCCGGGGCCATAGTGGCGGCGGTAGCGCGTCAGTACGATGTCGCAACCAGCCTGATCTATAAGTGGCGCCGCACGGTGAGAGCCCGCGAGACGGGCTTTGCCGAAGTTGTCGTGGTTCCCGATAAGCCTTTCGCCGCTTCGGTGCCGGCGGCGCCACCAGCGGTGATCGAGCTGGAGATCGCCGGCAAGGTGCGGCTGCGGATACCGCTGACCACGCCGCCGACACTGGCGGCGGCGATGGTGAAGGCGCTGGGCGTTTCATGATCCCGGTTCCGAGCCAGGTGCGGATCTGGTTGGCGGTTGGCCGGACCGATATGCGTCGCGGAATGCAAGGCCTCGCTCTGCAGGTTCAGGAGACGTTGGGCCGGGATCCGCATGCCGGCGATCTTTATGTCTTCCGCGGCCGCAACGGCAACCTGATCAAGATTATCTGGCATGATGGGCTCGGCATGTCGCTATATGCAAAACGGCTCGAGAAGGGCCGGTTTCTATGGCCGTCGCCGGCGGACGGCACGGTTTCCATATCACCGGCGCAGCTCGCCTACATGCTCGACGGGATCGATTGGCGCAACCCGCGTCACACGTTCCGACCGCAGCGCGCGGGCTGAGTTTTTCTTTGAGTTTGCGCCATTTTCCGCGAGTCAGCGGACGCGTTTTATGATTCACTCCAGGGCATGGTTGCCACCGCCCAGGATGCTGTTCCGGACGATATTGGCGCGCTGAGAGCAGCGCTGACCGCGGCGCTGGCCAGAGCCGAAGACGAGGCCGCACGCGCTGCGCTGGTCGAGGCCGAACTGGCGGTCGCCAGGGCCAAGGCATCGGATGATGCGGCGCTGATCGCACATCAGGATCTGACGATCCGGAAGCTGCAGCGGGCGCTGCATGGTCAAAGTTCTGAACGTGCCGCCCGCCTGCACGACCAGATGGAACTCACCTTCGAGGAACTCGAGAGCACGGCAACGGAAGACGAGATCGCCGCCGAACAGGCAGCGGCGCGGACCACCGAGGTGGCGCCTTATGTGCGCAAACGACCGGCGCGCCAGCCATTTCCCGAGCACCTGCCGCGCGAACGCGTGGTCGAGCCGGCGCCGACCGCTTGCCACTGCTGCGGCGGTCATCGGCTGCGCAGGCTGGGTGAGGATATCACCGAGACGCTGGAGGTGGTGCCGCGGCAATGGAAGGTGATCCAGCACGTGCGGGAGAAGTTCACCTGCCGCGACTGCGAGGCGATCAGCCAGGCTCCGGCGCCGTTCCACGCCACCCCGCGCGGCTGGGCCGGTCCCGGCCTGCTGGCGATGATCCTGTTCGAGAAGTTCGGCCAGCATCAGCCCCTCAACCGCCAGGCTGAACGCTATGCCCGCGAAGGCGTGCCGCTCAGCCTGTCGACGCTCGCCGACCAGGTCGGCGCCGGCGTCGCGGCGCTGATGCCGCTGTTCAAGCGGCTCGAAGCCCATGTGCTGGCCGCTTCACGTCTGCACGGCGACGACACGACGGTGCCGGTCCTGGCCAAGGGCAAGACCGATACCGGCCGATTATGGACCTATGTGCGTGATGACCGACCATTCGGCGATGTCGATCCGCCGGCGGCGGTGTTCTATTATTCCCGCGATCGCCGAGGCGAACATCCCGCGGCGCATCTCGCCGGCTGGAGCGGCATTCTGCAGGCCGATGCCTATGGCGGTTATGGCGATCTCTATGCGGCGGCCCGTCAGCCGGCGCCTATTCTGGAAGCCAGCTGCTGGGCCCACAGCCGGCGCAAAGTGTTCGGGCTGGCCGATATCGAAGCGGCGGCGCGCAAGAAGGCGCACGGCGAGAAGCCCAACCTGGTCTATCCGCTCGCGGTTGAAGGCGTGAAGCGCATCGACGCCCTGTTCGATATCGAGCGCGAGATCAACGGCCTGTCGCCGGCCCAACGCCACGCCGTGCGCCAGGAGCGGAGCCTGCCGCTGGTCGCGGAGCTCGAGACCTGGATGATCGAGACGCGCGACAAGCTCTCGCGCGGACATGATCTGACCAAGGCCTTCAACTACATGCTGCGCCGCTGGTCATCCTTCGCCCGGTTCCTCGACGACGGGCGGATCTGCCTATCGAACAATGCAGCCGAGCGAGCCCTGCGCGGCATCGCTCTCGGCAGAAAGTCCTGGCTGTTCTGCGGTTCCGATCGCGGCGGACAGCGCGCTGCCGTTCTCTACAGCCTGATCGTCAGCGCCAAGTTGAACGATATCGACCCGCAGGCCTGGCTCGCCGATATCCTGGCGCGCATCGCAGCCCACCCAGCCCATCGGATCGATGATTTGCTGCCGTGGAATTGGAGATCCGCACAACTGCGGACCCAATCAGCGGCGGCCTGATCATGCAGCGCAATAAGGTGCATCACGTCTACACCGTCGAACGTGTCGCCAGGGACCTCGGCGTCAGCGAAGCGCTCATCCAGGAACTGACCCTCGGTCTCGAGCCCGAGGACGGCGTCATCTGGGTCTACGGCGCCAACGATGACGACGGGATCTTGGCCTTCACCGATGAAGGCATCGAGGAGGTCGAACTCCTCCTCGAAGAATATCATCGCGTCTCCCCATCAAAAACTTGACGCCGGCACCGCGGTGCTCAGGTCCTCATGGCCGCCGGATACACGTCTGCGGTCTTCACCGGATGGGTAC
>NZ_JAMYTF010000120.1:0-2906 GCF_040322295.1 Mesorhizobium sp. M0159 | reverse complement strand
TCCAACAGCCGGTTGATCGCGCTCGACGAGGCGGGCGTCACATTCCGCGTCAAGGACTACCGCCGCAATGGCAGCGAGCGCTACCGGACCATGACGACGCGCTGTTCAGAAATCTACCTCTTGGTTACGGCAAAACGAACCACAAGAGCCCATCGACTAGCCCGGTCGAACGGCTTCAGCCCAAGACATTCCAAACCAGACGGCCGAGTCCGGCTCCTTGCTCCAATCAATCAGGGCGTCGAGCGTCGCAGTGACGGATTGGCGAGGCAATCCGATAGCGACGATATCGTCCATCGCTTCATCGATGATGCTCGCAATGTTCCGGACAACTGCCTCAAAGTCAGGCTCGCCGGCGCATGCGCCAAAAAAGACAAATGTGATACGTCGTGGACGCAAGTCGGCCTGATGCAACAATTGAACAAGGCGACGTCCGATGATTGGATCATTGCCGTGTCGGTCGTAGGTTCGCTGATAGGCATGCCATAGTGAGGCAAATCCCGGTGGCTCGGGCCAGAGCCGCAGCCCATCATAGTCGTCATCTGACAATATCACCCGTCCGCCCGGTCGCACTGCGCCGGCCATGTTGCGCACAAGCAGCAACGGGTCAGGTAGGTGCTCGAGAACGAACCGCGCATGAGCAACGTCGAACTGTCCAAGCTCGTTGTCGGCTCGTTGTCGGTAAGAAGTGGAGCAAGCACGTCACCCCGCCTCATCTCCAGAAATGCCAAATCCCCATCGGCGTCGGCCTGTCGTAGCGCCTCCGCTATCTGCTCCGGGCTTCGCTCCAAAGCCAAAACCGGAACACCGGTGGCCCGCGCCATCATTCTCGAAAACTGCCCTAACCCAGCACCGAAATCGACCACCCGCTCGCCAACAACCAGCTGTGCAGCGTCGAGACATCGTTGATTAAGACGCTTGTTTAAAGCCGTCAGCCGTTGCTGCTCGGCTTCACTTGATCCATGCGTATAATGCGATGACGACATTCACTGCCCCCAGATCGAATGACCATATCAGCTTCGCATAAGGTCGGACGGCGTCAAGATCAGCGGCTGTGAATTGAACCGTCCCGACCCCGCGCCCGGCACATCTATTGCCGCTTTCGCCTAATTTCGGCGGTGGACACAGCTTTTGGAAAGCAGACCTTGCCGGCACGGCGTTGGAGGTCGAAGCTGCGCATTCTTTCCTGCCCAACGCCGACGTTAGTCGCTCAAACATATTGAGACGATTATGACAACCGATTCCAATTCCCACGGAACATCGGGGCGCCCGTTCAGAACCGCCATGACGAGGCGATGTGCTGGAACACCGCGCCACCTCGCCATGCGGCTTCTTGTAGGAACTTCGAACTTAGTCGGCCCACTTGGCCGGTGCACGGAACTCGATCCCATAGCAGCCTGCAAGTTCCGCCACTTCCGTTATTTAATCAGGAGTGCGCAATTCGCGAGCGGCCGCCTCGACGAAGAATTCCTCCAGCCCGCCAGGTGTTAGGATCGTGAGGTTGCGCCCTGGCCCGGCACTCACGACGCGGAACGTGTGTGGCACGCCGCGGGGTAAGAAGATCGACGTGCCCGCAGGCACTACCATGAACTGACCATCGAGCCAGAATTCGTATTCTCCTTCGATCACATGGATTACCTCGTCCTCATTGTGGTGTACGTGCACCGGCGGACCGGCGCGCGAATGCGACCGAGAGCGCCGAGACGACGCCAGGCATCGGCGCGCCGACACGCGAACACAGCCCAGGATGGCAACGTGCATTCGGGAGATGTCAGGCGTTCAAGATTTTCGCTTCCTTGGCGGCGCTGAGAAATGCCACGCGGGCAATCTCCGGCCCTACACCTTCATGCAGGCGATCGGTGCTTGGATGCGGCGCCCAGTTTCTCCAATGGGCCAATCATAACGCATCAGGTCAGGCCCGCCTTTACGCGTTCGACTCTACCTCCCGCGAAAAAGTACCTGTCGATACATGCGATCTAGCCGTCGCCTTGGGGTCATGGAGCAAAATTCAAAATGCATTGTTAGGTGTAAAGATTAGGAGCGACCTATGCACCCCAGCTTCACCTCGAACGATATGGCTCGCGGCACTCCGACTGCGCCGGCCGCGGAAGGGCTAGCTCCGGCGTTGGCCCGCAACATTGACGCTCTCGTCGAGCGTAGAAGGCGAGAGGCGAAAGCAGCTTCTCTTGAGGAAAGGGCCGCCGCCGCAATCAGCAGATTTGCCGGCAGCATGATCTTCGTCTACATCCATCTCGTTTTCTTTGGCGGCTGGATCGCCTTTAACACTGGTATCGCTCCGACCGTTCAGGCTTGGGATCCTTCTTTAGTCATCTTGGCCATGCTCGCGTCCGTGGAGGCAATATTTCTCTCCACCTTTGTGCTTATCAACCAGAACCGAATGGCCGCTGAAGATGACGCGCGGGCTGATCTCGATCTCCAGGTTAGCCTGCTCAACGAACACGAGACGACCAAGCTGATCAAGATGGTCGAGGAGATTGCCAAGCGTTTAGACATCCAGACGGAAGCAGACGAGGAATTGAAGGAACTGAAGCGCGATGTGGCGCCCGAAGCAGTTCTCGACAAGATCGTGGAGGCAGGAGATCAGCCAACGCTCGGCTGAGCATTAGCGGCTTAGTGGCTAGCGTGGTTGGCCAACTCCTGCCTGCACGGCTGCCCGTCATCCCCGCACCGCAGGATCACACCGCGAAAAACGGCTCGATGTGTGGCCATCCACAGAGCGCTTGCTTTGAGGGCGAAATCGCCATCAATCCAGATGCGACCGGCACGAAAGACTCCGGGCAGCTTTAACAATGCGCTCGACATTGCCGGCCTTGACGATCGCCAGACCGGCGCCAGACGGCGGCGCACTGGCGCTCGGCGGCGTCATCGTGGTGAATTTGAGACGCTGA
>NZ_JAMYTF010000119.1:0-3441 GCF_040322295.1 Mesorhizobium sp. M0159 | reverse complement strand
GGCAAAACGAGCACCCTTATTCCGAATTGTTTCGATCAGCTTTTCAGCTTCAGGCAAAGGTAGACGACTGATGCGGTCTATCTTCTCCGCAACGACAACCCCCCGCTGAAGGTCCGCGATTAGACGAAGCAGCTCCGGCCGGTCGGCGCGAGCGCCGGATGCCTTTTCGCGGTAGACGCCGGCGATGTAGTACCCGGCATCCCTCGCCTCAGCGATGATCGATTCCTGGCGATCAAGATCCTGCCCTTGCGTACTGACCCGCAGATAAACACGAGCAACGTGCATATCCCCCTCCCGCTCGGCTCATTTAGATATACTTCAATGCGCTCTGGCAGAATTCGGCAAGCGGATAGCCCCATAGGCTGGGTCAGAAATACGCCGCAGCAACCGCCATGATTGCGGTGGTCGCGAAACTGCCCATTGTGGCCCCTGAACATTAAGCGGGCACCGATATACGATAGAAAAATCAAAGCATGAACACCGGCCCGCTTTCGGACTCGCGGGCTTGTCCCAAGCGAGTCGAAGGGCGCGGCAAGGTGGAGCCCCGCCATTTGGCCCGTATAAATGGATGACATGTTCTGCCACTCGCCTTCGACCTGGATTCGCTTAGGTAGCCCCTCTGTCCAATCTGTTCAGGCTTTCGCCCAGTACGACAAGCGCGATGCCGAGCAACGCGATATCCTTGATTAGGAACTGGCCGAGGGGACCGAGCGCTGGAAAGCCCAGCGCAGGCTCCCAGATCGGCAGGACAATCATGATCGAACAGGTGACCAGGAAAATTAGCGCGGCCAAGGCCCCGCCGGCCACACCGGCGCGCGCCGACCAGGGGTAGGCAATCAGCAGAAGCGCGGTCGCGATCTCGACGACGCCAAGCACATAAGAGGCACCGGCCTCACCAAAGACCGGATACATCCAGGCGAGCCAAGGCGTGCCGCCGATCAGCGGTCTCAACGCCTCGATCTCGACCCTCGTGAACTTCATCCCGCCGATCATGAGAAGCGGCAGTATGACCCCGGTCAGGGCGACGATCCGTCCGGCTTTCCTGATCGCGGCGATCTTTCGCGCCCACGGCCGGGGAGTTGTCTCGTCTTGACCTTCAGGCTCTGATGTTTTTAGAACCGCCATGGGTATCCTCCTCCTGTTCGATCACACCGTGTCGTGCTTGGGGCTCAAGGTTCAATCGGTGTCGTAGATTTCGCTGACTACTGTCCAGCCTCAGACTGTGCTCGCACGTTTTGCAGCAAGACGACCGCAAGGATGGCTTACTTGTATGGGTACGAGTGGTGTTCGTGAGCGATGATCCAGCGGTCACCCTCTTTCCGCAATCCGACGGTGAGGCGAAGGCGGGTTGCCGGATCCTTTTCAAGCTCGTCCTTCGTACCGCACAGCAGCAATGCGGTTGCAAAAGCAACCCGGTCGCCCGCCGTGACATCCAGCCGCTCGATCGCGAAAACGCCGCCGTATTTGAAGTGGTCGAAGAACGGACCCCAGCTATCCCGGTAAGCCTCAATTCCACGAAGTTCGTTCGGGGGTGGGACATCGAACATCACGAGGTCCGTCGCGTGATCCGCCATGATCGTCTCCAGGTCTTGCTGCTGCACGGCGTTCGCCCAGCGCTCGATAAGCGCCTGGATGTGTGCCTCAGCGTCACGCTCCTTGTTCACCATTAGAACTCTCCTCCTCCTCGATATTCTTCCGTCGAGCTGGTTCTGTATCGAGGACGATCGGGAGGCGTTCAATCCGACATTGGGTGATCATACTTGGCTCCGTTCAGCCAATCCGGCTGCTGCGACGCGTGTTCTTGAGTGTCAGCTTAGGGAGAGACGTTCAACTTTCCGTGGGTCGCGAGAGGGTCAAAGTCACTGGTTTCGGTCAACGTCCGCTTACGAGCCGCCAAATCGGCCCAGCAAGGTCCGGTTTGGTGAACTTGGGCCGGTAGCGGTCACTCGAAGGTTCGCTTCACCGAGAGCCGACACTCCAAGCGGAACAGCTTTTGATGTTTGGCGCGCCGCTCGGGGTGTCCATCTCCGGATGTGACTGGAATTCGGCTCCTGTCGTCCGCGCGCATGACAGGTCAAAGCCGCTGCTCGTGTCAGGATGTCTGTGATGAACCTAGGATCGGAGGACGTCATGGATATCTACAGTCTCGTTGCCGCGAACCTTCAAACTTCGGCCCGTCGGTCGCCGATGAACGCCGAAGCCGAAAACCGCTACTATTCGAAGCAGCTCGCCGTGCCCCGCTTTGGCCCGGGGCTGCTTCGGTCGATCGCCATGACGGCCAGCGTAGTCCTGGTGATCGGCATCGTCCTGATTTGAGGCGGCTCATGCCACGACTGGCCAGCCGTGCTATGCTGCGAACTGACGTCACCGGAGATCGCGGGATGGACGACAGCGAGGTCGACAGGGCCGCGATCCTGACAGTGATCCGCGCCGAGACCGAAGCTTGGCTGAAGCGCGATTTCGAGGCGCTGGCGAGCCACTGGGTGCAGTCGCCGCAGACCCGCCGGATGGAAGCCTTCGCGTCGCTCGGCGTGCGAGTCGACGAAGGCTGGGACGCGATTGCTGCGCGGATCAAGAAGATCGTGGAACGATTCCCGGAGAAACAAGCCTTCGCGGAGCGCGTTCGGTGGGAAAAGGTCAACGTCATCGTCGACGGGAATATGGCCTGGGTCACTTACGACCAGATCGGAACCGACACTGGCGAGGATCGCAAGCGGCTGCTCAAGATCATGCATCGGCTCGAGGGTGCCTGGAAAATCGGGTGCATGGTCCTGATGGAGAGCGGCGTTACGGAAGCAAACTGCCCACTGATCGATGGCTATTTTCGCGTGGCGATAGCAGTGGCAGGTGGACTCGCATTGGCTGCGATTGAGATAGAAGAAGTATCTGCGATTACGCCAGCAGTGGTTCAGGCAATTGCGGATCTGGTGCGACAGCAATCGGCATCAGCCAAGGCGCGAACAGATTGCGCAGTCTCCGGCCACCGTTCTCCTGACCGCACGCAACGCCAACAAGATCGTTGGGATGCTCACTTTTCCGGATTCCTACGGGGGTGCGCGGGATAATCGAGGACGTGGTTGTTGATGAGGCTTATCGAGGACGAGGAATTGCCAAGGCGCTCACTCGCGAAGCGCTCGTTCGCTCCGAAGCCACAGGAGCGAGAAACGCTCGATCTGACCTCCCGCCCATCCAGAGAGGCTGCAAACCGGCTTTATCAAAAGCTTGGATTCAAAGCGAGACAGCGTTTACCGTTTCTCGCTCGGAGAAGACGCGCAGAAGTCTCGGCCATAGCGACACTTTAAGGGCCGCTCACCACCCGGTTTGAGACGTCTTTCCCGGCGCTTCTCCAGAGCCGCCGTACCCATCCGGTGAAGACCGCAGACGTGTATCCGGCGGCCATGAGGACCTGAGCACCGCGGTGCCGGCGTCAAGTTTTTGATG
>NZ_JAMYTF010000118.1:0-3605 GCF_040322295.1 Mesorhizobium sp. M0159 | reverse complement strand
GGCAAAACGAGCACCCTTATTCCGAATTGTTTCGATCAGCTTTTCAGCTTCAGGCAAAGGTAGACGACTGATGCGGTCTATCTTCCAAGACTGGGTCGACATCTGGGCGAAGGCAGCCCCTGCGACGCAACTTCATACCGGAGAATGGAGGCCGCGCTGGGAGGTTGTTGCTACCAACTCAAAGTGATTGTCCGGGAGAGTTCGGCGATGTCGCCATAGATCATCGAACCTGTGACGAGAAAACATTTATCACCGAGGACTTCGAAGAGTGAGCTTGACGCGGTACAAACCGGCAGGTTCTTCGAATTGGCGTACGTGCCGAGCGTCGCGGTTTCGACCTTACGGTCCTTGGCTTCGGCACAGCCGACACTGATCGCGAGGATTGCGATAGCAATGAGAGTCGCCTTGCTCATATTTTGCCCCTGGAGCCAACTCTTGTCGGGTAAGTCGCGAGATGCATCAAAGTAGCACCGGCCCACGATCGGTTTCATCCATCGATTGGAGGAAGCGGGCTCATCCATAATTAGCAATATCTTGAGTAAGGCGCCGAGCGCACCAGACTCATGGAATGGCGCGGGGCATAGGTATTGGTGACGTGGTGGCGATCACAGCCACAGTCCGCAGACGGATCACTGAGGACCACGTCAGCGTTTCCATCCCGAGCTATAGCTTTCCGCATTCGATCATCGATCATACCAAGGTGAAGAAGGGGCAGCAGATCGAGCTTACCGGACAGATCACGCGCATAGACGAGGAAGGCGGCAGGGTGACCGTCGATCTGGGACCGCTGGTGACGATCGACATCGACAAGGTCAGGCTGGTCGAGAAGTACAGGACGCCAAAGCGCAAGTAGCCGCTCCGCGACATGGTGGATTAGCTCGCGGACCGCCGCTTATCCACGCGACATCGGTACCACTCAAACGAATGGCAATTTTCTGCCTGAATGCGTTTAGGGTCCATGCTCGGAGACCACGCATGGGTATCGCGCGGGAGACAGGTGACTCCCCGTTTCAAGGCGTCGAGATGCTACGAGCACTGAACAGTCAGTTCCTTAGACCTAAAGATCGGGCGATCTGCCAGCGGGTTGTCGACCAGGTAACCGCCGACGCCAAATGGTACAGCACCCCGATAGACGGTCAGATTCTGGCCTCGACCACGCTGAATCTCTTTCAATCAGGGGTCGTAAACGAAACGAATTTGCTGGCACATGTTCGCGCGCGGCGCCACGACTTCACTAAACTGATAGGCTAGTTCTTCACCCTCGCGACATGGGCGCGAAATGCGGCTCCTCGTAGTCCGCCGGCCTATTGTTAAGCAGATTGAGCGCCCGCTTTATGTCCCGATGCAGATGGTCGATCGCTTCCCAATGCTCGCCAAATGGCTTGAGCGACAACTGCGCGTCGCGGAGTTCAGCTAGCTATTACCTTGCCGGAAGTTCTTGGACTTGATCGACTCCTCCGGCGGTGAGCCAAAGGTATTTTTCTGAAGGCTCGCGGAGGCTGCCTGCAAGCGCCTGAAGGCCGAGGCTGCCATCAAAGGACGGCGCGGACCTTGTTCCTGCAGCCCTGCCGAACTGCGCGCCAAGGGATTGAACTCCTATCCGCCGAATTTGTAACGCACGCCGAGCGAGATGATGTCGACGCGGCCGTCGGCCGCACCGGCATAACGAATGTTTGCCGTCGTTTCGTCGACCGGCGCATCGTCTACGAAGAGGTGTGTATAGGCGGCGTTGATCGAAAGCCGCTCGTTCCAGTTGTAGCTCGCGCCAATGCTGGCCCAGACGCGGTCTGCATCCGGCAGGCGCATGGAGCGGTGCTCGTCCGTGGTTGGTGCGATCTCATAGCCGAGACCGGCCCGGAACGTCCAATTGGGATTGTATTTGTACTCGCCACCGAGCGAGAAGAACCATCCATCGTCGAAATCGAGTGCCAAGCTCGTGCGGGCCGGCGAACCGCCGAACGGCACGGTCTGAATGCGGCTCCAATTGGCCCACTCCATGCCGGCCATGACCGTGAAAGCGTCGTTGATGCGCTGACGCACGCCGATCGATACAGTTTCAGGTAGCGTGATGTCGGCGGAGACCGGATAGGTTCCCGCGGGTATCGTGCCGATCGGCGTAACGACGGGGATGCCGAAGGACTGGCTGCCGTTCAGCGAATGCTTGACCATCGAACGGTAGCCGATGCCGATGGTAGTGCCGTCGAAAGGCGTCAACGTCACGCCGGCAACGAAACCGGCATTGACGTCATCGCCCTTAAGCTGTTGCCGTGGCGGCGTGGCGGTCGGTGCGAGCGCCGTTTCGATGTCGACGTCGAAATACTCGATCTGCATGCCGATGCCGACGCTGATCATGTCATTGAGCTTGAAGCCGAGCACCGGAGTCGCGTTGACCGACACCACCTTCGCGTCGAGATGGCTGAACATCCCGACCCATGGCGCGTGCGAAGTCGTAGCGAGGCCATAGGGCGCGGTGACGCTCAAGCCGATATAGAACTCGTCGGTGACCGGCACTGCAAAATAGCCCGCCGGCACGATGCCGGTCTCGCCAACGTTGCCGCCATTGCCTGTAATGCCCAACGCCGTAAGCGTTGAACGCGTGGGGTCGACATCAAGCTCCGAGCGCGGGAAAATGGCTGTCAGATTGCTCTCGATGGTCGGATTGGTCACCGTGGTCACCGCCGCCGGATTCCAGAACATCGAGCTGATCGAATCGCCCGGCGCTGCCATGCCGGCAAAGCTCGAGCCCTGTCCGTAGGCGGATTGCTCGCGGACCGCAAAGCCCCCGGCCTCCGCTGTCGCGACCTCCGCTACCATCGCCACTATCGTCGAAACAAAGGGTATTGAGCGCATCTCGCTACTCTCGATGGCCGCCGGCGCATCGAGGCGACGGCAGTGTCAAGTCAGAAGAAGTAGAAGATCGGAAGCTGTTGTTGGTGTCGACGGCAGGCGGCCAGCACTTCTGGCACGTCAATGATGGAATGAGAGCAAATCTAGGTGCCCTACTTGCCAAACCGTCACGGACAAAATGGCTCAGGCGCATTCAGAGGTCCCCCTCTGCATCATCCAGCCAAGCCCACCTTGATATGAAGGTGAATTATCATTGCGTACCAATCAATTGCTTTTTGACCCGAACCGGCATTGCGTCTTGCTGTGTGACACATCGGCCACAGAGCCACCAACTGATGAGAGTTCGCCGAAGTCATCTTTGCCTGAAAAACCTCCCCGGCCATCCCCTAAGAGAACGGCAGGAGGCCAAAAGCTGTGCATTTGAACGCGAAAAGCGGAGCAACTGGTAAATCGGTACGTGCGCTTTTGATGCGGGGTGGCCATCCTGATCAACGGCGCCAGCGGCCTGAAATGGCGCCTCCACGACCTCGCCTGGGCGAATGAGCGTCCGCTTGGGGTCATGGCCGTGAATTGACCCGGAGCGAGCCGTTCCCTCAGAATCGCAAGAGCGTAGGGTGAGCGGTACTACATCGACCCGGCCAAACGCCATTCCAACCGCTGATCCGTCTCGACCGCTTTCGGCCGCGTCGGACGTTTCGCTAGGTCGCTTCGCCCGGCTTATGGAAGTTCGATCTCGCCGTCCACCACGTGGTTGAGGC
>NZ_JAMYTF010000117.1:0-3755 GCF_040322295.1 Mesorhizobium sp. M0159 | reverse complement strand
GCCGGGCGGGGTCTCGAAGCGAACCTCGTATCCACGCTCCGCCGCGGCAGGACGGACGTCGCGCAGGAAGTCGGTGACGGCCGTGGAGCCGCCGCCATAGCCGAGGTCCTTCAGTTCCCGGAAAAGCCGGCTGCCCGACGGCTCCTGGGTTGCCGGCTTGATGGTGAAGAAATTGTGCATGCTGGTGGCAACAGCGCTGGCCAACAAGATGGCGCGTGGCACCTGGGCCCATGCTGATGGCGCGGGAGAACTACCAGGAACCCGGCGAACGGTGGCTGCGAGATCCGCCGCAGCGCGCTCGATACTGGGACGTCGGGGGCGTGAGGAAGGCATGGACTGGATGGGACAAATGGTCGATCGATCGGGGTCAGGAAACCAGAGTCAAGTTGAGATCCCAGGCAAGCTCGCTTTCCTGATTGGGACTAGATCCGCGCATCACCATACCGGCCCGCGGCATATGGGACGCCGCAAATCAAGGCCTGACACATCCCGCACTCATCGCATGTCCAATGCTTCAGGTTCTTCCTTGTAAACGCTGGCATCCACATGAACTGACGCACAAGCCTATTTCTGAATGAACGCAGTAGCAGGCAGGGTGCATCAAGTGACGCTTTGGCGCCTGCTCGGCCTCAAGTCATTTGCGAGTGTCGCCGCGACATAAAGCGGTTCTGAAAGGATCCACGTCATACGAATCACAAGAGGTTTCGCATCAATCTTACAATACGTTTCCCCCCGATTTTATTTGGCCGTCGCAACAAAATCTTCGAATAACTTCACAAACTCCTTACAACCGTAAATTGCTGATATGCTACATTCCCCACGACGTCTGAAACCACGCATAACAAACAGCTAAGCACACCGCACGTAACGTAGGAGCCAAAACCATGGCAAAAAGAGCGCTCATCCTGCTCGAGGGTTATACATTGGGTGTTGGTCTTCTATACGTCCAAGCGGCGCAGCATCTTGGTCTTCATCCAATTATCCTATCGGCTGATCGAGCTCGTTGCGACCGTCTTCTTGCGGAAGGAATTGGCGCAATTCATATTGAGACAGAAAATCTTGATGCGCTAATCGGCGAATGTTCCCGACTACGTACAACCTATGACATAGCTGGCATTACGTCCACCAGGGAGGAGGTCTATGCGACGGTTGGCAAGCTCTGCCGGCATTTCAACCTGCCGGGCCCGAACCCCACATCGATTGAACGATGTTGCGACAAATTCGCTCAGCGTCAGCTCCTCGCCGAGGCCGGGGTTCCAATGCCGGCTTATCGCTTGGCAGCGAGTACGATGGACATAAAAAGCGCTGCCGCAGAGATTGGCCTGCCGGTGGTCCTTAAGCCAGCCGTGGGCATCAGCAGCATTGGTGTTCGATTGTGCCGCAACGCCGATGAGTTAGTGGAGCATGCAGCCTATTTGTTGGGCGGCAAGCACATATGGCGGTCTCCACCGAGGGTACTGGTGGAAGAATTTGCACAAGGCTCTCATTATGTCGCCCAAACAATGCAAAATGAGGTTATTGGGATTACCGCAGCTGACTTCGGCCCGCCGCCGCATTTCGTCTTTCGTGAGTTCAGATTTCCGGCCCCGCTGACTGAGCAAGAGCATGCGCGTATCGCAGCCATTTCGCTAAGCTCTTTGACAGCTCTCGGCCTTGGCTGGGGGCCATCGTGCATTGAACTTCGGTGGACTAAGCGTGGCCCAGTCGTCATTGAAGTCAATCCGCGTCTTCCGGGCACGCCAGATCCTCAAATGGTTAAGTTGGCTTATGGCGTCGATCTCGTCACCGAGCATCTCAAGATTGTCATCGGCGACGAACCGAATTTGCGCAGAAGGCATTCGCATACTGCGGGCGCGCGAATCCTGGTTGCTGATCGCGATGGCACGCTGGATTGGATCGGAGACCACAGTCAGGCGGCTGCTCTAGAAGGTGTCGCCGAGGTCAAATTGTATCTTGGACCCAAGACGCCGATCGTCAGAAACGGCGATGAGCGGGATTGGATCGGACACATCATCGCCGCGTCGCCCAGCCGCGCTCAGACCGATGCGATACTTCAGGATGCAGTCGACTCAATCACTTGGTCGATCGCACCATTTCCTTGAGGAGATTGCCGCTTCGAGTCGCCGAAATGGATATCCTGCCCTCCTGGAGCTGATTCCTCGGTTTCTCGCAAAGGAGTGACAAGCCGCAGAAGAGCCAAGAGCGCCAGCCCAGAGCGATGCCACGCAGCGCTCGCTCAGCCGCATTGGTTCGAAAGGCACCCCATTATCGAGGAACTCGGTAAAAGATGGCCAACGGCGCAGCATATAGTTCGTGACCAGGCGAAAGCTATCGCGCGTCGCGACCATCCAGCTCCCAAGTTCTTTGGCGCACGGCGCGGCGTTGATCCAGCGACAGGCCGTTGATCTCGCGCTCGATGTCGAACAGGGCATCGATGCGTGCGGGCCTTCCGCCGCCAAGGGGGTAGACCAGGTTGGGCTTCTCGCCGCGTGCCTTCTTGCGCCGACGCTTCGATACCGGCGAGATCGAACACCTTGCACGGGCTGTGGGCCCAGCAACTCGGTTGGCTGGAGCGCAGCGAGCAGTGCAGCAGCGCGTCATGGGGCCGCAACCTGTTCTCATTCTAGCCTCTCTGTACCCAATGGGAATTATATATGAGCTTGAACGTCAATTCGAATGGACCGTTGGATCGAGCATTTGCCATCCTTGATTTTGTGGCAGCTCAACTCAAAGCCCAGACGGCGGCGGAGATCGCCAAAAATCTCGATCTCCCGTTGCCAACAGCTCACCGATTGATCAATAATCTGCAGGCCCGCGGATTGCTGCAGCGCGCCCCGTGCACTAAATACCTCGTGGTCGGGAACAACCTAGTCCTACTTGCTCGCAATGCGATTGGCTCAGCCTTTCGAACTACACGGCGCCACGCCGTTCTTCAGACCGTCGCAGCAGAAATCGGCGAGCAATGTGAAATTGGAATCGTTCGAAACAATGCCGTCGTCTATCTCGACAGCGTGCTAGTTGAGGTCCCGCAAAGACTTCGGTTTGATCCTGGGCATAGCGCGCCCCTGTACTGTACCTCCACTGGCAAGATTTACATGAGCATGCTTCCTGTGAAGGCGCGTGAAAAGCTCGTTCGGTCTCTACAGATGAAGCAGCATACTGATAGGACTATAACCGATCCCGTTGCCCTCCTCGCCGTTCTAGAGGAAACCCGCAGGGATAGATGGACTCGGACCAACGAAGAGTTCGTCAAAGGTGTGGTTGGATGCGCCGTCCCAATTCTCGTCCCCGGCCGAACTTTGATCGCGTGTCTCGGGACCTCCGTTCCAGTTGCCCGAGTCACTTTTGAGGAGCTTCAACGCTTCCGAGAGCCGTTGGTCCGAGCAGCGAAATTGCTGTCTGAAACCATACTGCAGGCTAGCACCGACTTTACTGAAGAACGCATACTATAGAGCAAACGCTAGGCGTCCTGCGGGGCCTGCCGTGAAGAACTCTTGCTATGTATAGCACACCCTCCGCCTGTCGCCTCAGGATCGATCCATCACAGTCGGGGACTGCACACCCAGCGAAGGAGTTGCTGTTCCGTCTGACGTTGCCCCCAGTTTCTATCCAGTTTTGAGTTCGTTTCCGGCGTGGGTTGTGCCCTGCTGGGCGGGTGAAGCGACGGGGCTGTTCGAGACCGCCGGCGTTCTCACAACGGGCGGAAGTCCGGTTCTCAAGGACAATGTGCCAGACACATCGGCTCTGGTCATTAC
>NZ_JAMYTF010000116.1:0-4081 GCF_040322295.1 Mesorhizobium sp. M0159 | reverse complement strand
ACCCCTGATCGATTAAAGCCTCACCGACGCTGCCAACGAAGCTCACGCCTCAAACCCCGCGCCCCTCCCGCGAGCGGGTTCGTTCATTGACCCAACGGCGACATTTGTCTGGACCGTCGGTCGGTCTCGTCAGGGGGTGGAATTTGATCCTCCTCTCTGCTCAATCGGATCAAGCGCAACGTCAGTCCATGCGGATTTGTTGCCCACCATATATTTTCGGAACCTAATATAACCAAAAGGATTGAATGGCGGTCTCGTGAGTGCCGTTCATGCCTTTGCAGTTTGTAGAGCCGTTGATGCCGACCTTGGTGGATAAGCCGCCGGAAGGAGGCGACTGGATCCACGAGGTCAAGTTCGACGGCTACCGCTCGCAGGTCATCATCGACGAAGCCGGCACGCGCATCTTCACGCGCAACGGAATGGACTGGACGGCGAAGTATCCCGACCTGGTCGAGATGGCCAAAGGACTTGTCGTCGACAGCGCCATCATCGATGGGGAAATCATCGTTCCGAATGAAGCTGGTCTCGCCGATTACGCTGCTTTGCGGAAGGCGATTACCCGTCGCCAACATGACCTCTATTTCGTCGCCTTCGATCTCCTGCACCTCAACGGTCATGACCTACGCGACGTGCCCCTTGAACATCGGCGCGAACTGCTGGTTGGCTTGATCCCCGCGGCAAGTCGCATCCAATTCAGTGAAGCTCTTCCGGGGGAAGCCAAGGCAATCTTTCATCTGCTTGATCAGGCCGGTCTGGAGGGGATGGTCTCCAAGCGCCGTCGCAGCAAGTATCGCAGCGGGCGGTCGATCAACTGGCTGAAAGTGAAGTGCTACACCGTTGCCGAATATGAACTGCTCGGCGTCGAGCGCGACGCGGGCAAGCCAGCCTTCGCCCTGATGGGCGAGATCGGCACGCGCAAATATGTCGGACCTGCTTTCATCAATTCGAGCCGAGCGATCCGCGAGCGGCTATGGAAACGGGTCCAGGAACATGCGGGGCCACCGCCCAAGGGCATGAAGCGGCCAGCGGCGCAATGGGTCAAGCCGGGGATCAAAGCCCGCGTGAAGCATCTCAGGGGCGAGGAAGACCTTCGGCACGCCTCGCTGCAGGATTTTTGGGATGAAGACTAGAACGCCGTTTGTGTCTCGAAGGCGCGACAACGCAAAGTTCACCGGCCCGGCCAAGCGCGACTATTTGACAAGCGCGCAAATGGCGTATGCTGTCAGCGTCCAAGCTTTTGGGGACGTAGCGGCTATATGCGCTTGTGCTACCCACCCTGGAGCTGGGGAAGTAACCGGCAAGCTCCTAGAAATTAGAGCATTTGAATTTGACGCGCTGGCACCGCCACCTATGACGACTTTTGGCTTGGGACACCAAGCCTGTGCGGATTTGTCTGGGCTTGTATCACTCGCGCTTGCATACTGGGTGATTTCCCAACCGCCGACGCCGTCCTTCCCCGCCGGACCCTCAGCCCCCATTGCACCTCTAGGTCCCTGCTTGCCGGGAAGACCTTGTGGACCGACAGGCCCTTGGGGCCCTGGGGGGCCTGCCGTTGTGCAACCTGCAAGGAGGGCGACGCATGCTAGAGCGGTAATAATTCTCATGACCACCTCCCCGGTTTCCCGGTGAGTTGACGACAAAAAACATTCGCCAAATCAACCGAATGTACCACCACGCGATTGTCGTGGATAGGAACGCGATCGGCGGCTAACGGAACGTCGCATATGCGCCGTGACGACGGGCGGCCAGCAATCGTAGCGTAGAGTGTTGACGCGCCTTCCTTGCGGCCTCTTTCAAGGTTATCGGGTCATCGTCCAGTATGTCTTCTCGGTTTCGCCTCATGTGAAACCCTTGCACAATTCCCAGGCGCTCGCCCGGTCTTTGCCGACGGAGACGCAGCGCGAAGCTCAGGAAGCCTTGGAAAAGCAGGTTCGCCCACAGATCATCGTCGACGCGGGCGGCGTTCGCATCTTCACCCGCCGCGGCCTCGACTGGACTTCGAAATACCGCGACCTCTCCGCGATGGCCAAGACGCTGGACGTCGAGAATGCCATCATCGACGGCGAAATCATCGTTCTCAACGATAAGGGCCTGTCCGACTTCGCCGAGCTGCGCAAGGCGAGCACGCGGCGCCAGCATGATCTCTATTTCGTTGCCTTCGACCTGCTGCACCTCAACGGTCACGACCTGCGTGACATGGCCGTGGAAGAGCGGCGCGAGATGCTCGCGGGGGTTATTCCTCCCGAAATCCGCATCCAGTTCAGCCAGGCGCTGCCAGGCGAGGCGAATGCGATCTATCACGTTGTCGATCAGGCCGGGCTCGAGGCGTGGTGGGGTGGACGGCGCCCGACGGCATCGGATGTGCCAGAATGAGTTCGTTGAGATCTCAAACAAGGGAGCCGTCCGTGGAACACCTTATCCGTATTGGCATGGATACGTCCAAGAGTGTTTTTCAGCTGCATGGTGTCGACGCTGCGGAGCGTTCGGTGCTGGTGCGTAAATTGCAACGGCGGGCGGTAGTCCCGTTCTTCGCCAAGCTTGCGCCGGTGAGGATCGGGCTGGAGGCGTGCGGTGGCTCGCATTACTGGGCGCGCACGCTGTCGGGGCTGGGTCATGAGGTGGTGCTGATCGCGGCGCAGCACGTGAAGCCGTATGTGCGGCGCGGCAAGCCATGACGCGGCTGACGCCGAGGCAATCTGCGAGGCGATGAGCCTGCCCAGGACACGCTTTGTTGGGGTCAAGAGCGGCGAGCAGCAAGCGGCGCAGATGCTGTTTGGAGTGCGCGAGTAGCTGGTGCGGCGGCGCACGCAGCTTTCCAACACGATCCGCGGCTACGCAGCCGAATTCGGCCTGGTGGCCGCACAAGGCCTTGTCCGCATCGAGCCACTGCTGGCCCGTATTGCCGGCGACGCGACGGTGCCGGCGCTGGCAAAGGAACTGCTTGAGACGCTCGGCGAGGAATACCGCGCGGTGTGCGCGCGATACGCGGCAATCGACAAGAAGCTGTTGGCCCATCACCGCAAGGACGAGACTGGGCAGCGGCTGGCTGCGATACCCGGCGTCGGGCCGGTCGTGGCGAGCCTGCTCGGCGTCAAGGTCACTGATGCGACAGCGTTCGGCTCGGGACGCGACTTCGCGGCGTGGCTGGGGCTGACGCCGAAGAACCATTCGACCGCCGGCAAGAACCGGCTGGGGGTGATCACGCGGCCCGCGACGAGATGCTGTCCATTTGGCTGGCCCTCCGGTTGCCGGGAGTCGAACACAGTGCAGAGTGCCTTCAGATCAAACCGGTCTGATGTCTAAGACTATCAGGTCAACACCGCGATCGGCAAATTTGCGAGATCGCTTGCGACGCCTGACCTTCGGGCGTGCCCAAAGTCGCACGGATGTCGTCGGCGCTGTCGAATTCGAGAAGCGCTACGAGATGCACACCGCCCGGGTCGATGGGCAGCCCAACATGGCTTGAACTCACTTCATATTTCCGCAGGCCCGGGAGTCCTTTTGGCCAATGGCACGTGGGGGGAAAAGTAATATCGGTTGAAGGCTTCAGCATTCTTCGTCCTATAAACTGCAACGATTATCGTCATCCGAGCCTCCTGCAGAAAAGATTGACTGAATCAGTCAGGCTGCTGCCGGTCGCGCCGGCATGGTTCGGGCTTAAGCATACCAGGCTTGTCGCGTTACACGTTCAAGGGTCGAGCGCATTCGCCTCGAATATGGCACCGGCCCTGTCGCTAAGCTCGAACGAAGGCACATCCTTTCGATGTGGACAAGAATGCCGAGCACCCTGGTGCCGCCAACGAGTTGCTCAAGATGATGAAGATGCTGATGGGGCGCGCTCCCCATGTCCACACAATCGTGCCGGGTGGCGGCATCGCGCCGAACGGATCACGCTGGATATCCCTCGGCGCGCCTGCGTTTATCAAACCCGAATTGCTCGAATCCAGACATCTTGGTCTTGTTGGCACAGACTCCTATGGCGGCAGACCGGCTTGGTGCCATGCTTCCACCAGCGTTGCAGCCAGCGCGGGCGTGATCCCAATGGCATTGCAGTATCCACTCGAACTGAAGGATGGTTGCA
>NZ_JAMYTF010000115.1:0-4090 GCF_040322295.1 Mesorhizobium sp. M0159 | reverse complement strand
AAAAAGGCCCCCGCGGCGGGGGTTTTTTTGGGGGGGCGGGGGTGGACAAACTTTATGGGCCTTACCAACCGTTTTTTTTCGGCCCCCGCCTGCCCCGGGTTGTGGGGGCGGGCGGCGTCGATGAACACCTTTATTCGCCGAGCTTGGATAGCGGCATCGCTATCACGCTGAGAGCCTGTTATGCTGGTCCAGCGTTTGATCGCAGTCTTGATCCATGCGAGCAGCTTGTGAGGGATGCAACCGAACGAGGCGCTGCTCCCACAGTCGTCGCAGGCCCTCCATCACAGCGTCACGCTTAGCCTGATCCGGCGCAATTTTATTGAGGAGATCTCCCAACATGGCTTCGCCCTCAATCCGCATCAGCAGATTAAACAAGTCGTGCGAAATTCGCACACTGTCACTGCTGAAGTGGGTCGTGCTGATCTCGCAGTGAGTCTCCCGACGATCTGGCGCTTTGTAAGCGCGGGTTTGATGGAGGGACACATAGGGCGGCAACGAAACCGCAAGCGCAGTCCAATCCTGCAGCGTTGCAGCCCGCTTCTTTACCAGGAAGGGCCCGACGACAAGTCCATCCAGCTCTGTCGTCAGAAAGGTGGCAATTGCGTCCGCAACCGAATCCACGATCGGTTCGGCATTGTTGTTAAAGGACGTATTGAGCAGAATTGGAGTGCCTGTGCGCTTCTTGAACGCATTGATGACCTCCCAGTACGCGGGATTGGCGTTGCGCGATACTGTTTGCAGGCGAGCGGTACCGTCGACGTGCGTGATGGCACCGAGCAAGGCGCGCTTTGAGTCACGCACGCGAACGACGAAATTCATGAATGGAAATTCGTGCCTACCGTCCGGGAGGTCGAAAAATTCGCTCGCATCCTCCTCCAGCACAGATGGCGCGAAGGGCCGATAGCCTTCGCGCTTCTTGACCATCGCATTGATCCGGTCCTTGTTTGCGGCGGGCCGAGGGTCGGCAAGAATGCTGCGGTTGCCCAGCGCACGTGGCCCAAACTCCGAACGACCCTGCACCCAGCCGATCACGGCGCCGTTGGCGATCCAGTCGGCTGCACTGCTTGCCACGTCATCAGAGCGTTCAACCTCGAGATGTCCGGCCCATGCATTCAGTTCCTGTTGCACGGCGCGCTCGCTCCCGAGATCAGGACCCCAATAGACCTCCTGCAGTCGCTCACACGGCGCGGGGCGGCCCATCTCGTTAGAGACTATCAGCGCAGCTCCCAATGCGCAGCCAGCGTCGTGAGACGCGGGTTGCACGAAGATGTCTTCGAAAAGCCCTGAATACAGCAGCTTACCGTTCATCGTGCAGTTGTGGGCCACCCCCCCCGCCAGGCACAACCGCTTCATGCCCGTGGCCTCACGGTGATGCCGGAGAATGTGGAACACGATCCGCTCAAGCGCTTCCTGCAGTGACGCACTCACATTTCGATGCTGCTGGGTGAAGGGCATTCCCTTTCGCCTGACCTCGATATTGCGGAGCAACGCCGGACCGATGCGGTCGAGGTGAACACGGTAGCCACCGCCGTTGGCGGAGAGCTCGTAGAACTGCTCGAAGAGCTCGCGATAGGGAGCGGGGTCGCCGTAGGGCGCGAGTCCCATTACCTTATACTCGTCGAACAAGCCGTAGCCGAGATAGCGGATCGTCTCGAGATAAAACAGCCCAAGAGAATTGTTCTCGGGGAAAGCCTCGAGTTGCGTAATTTCTGTGCCAGACCCTACCGCCACGAGGCCCGATAGGAAATCACCAGAGCCATCAATCGCTAGAATGAGACTTTGTTCGAAGCCCGACATTGCAAAGGCGCTCACGGCGTGCGCCTGATGATGACTTACGAATGAAATACGCGAACTGTCCAACTTAGTGCCGAACTCACGCGTTAACAGATCCTGCACCAACGTTTTAGCACTCAACGGAATGGAGAGAATGTCCGGGTGGGATGCGGACATACTTTCAAGCATGGCGTTGGCATAGGGCTCGCTGGCGTAGAGCGCGACACGATCAATGTCGTTGAGCTGAACCCCCGCCGCTGACAGACAGTATTGAATCGAACGAATTGGGAGCTTGTTGGAGTGTTTCATCCGATTGAGGCGTTCCTCTTCGACGGCTGCTATCACCCGTCCGTCTCGGACGAGCACCGCGGCGCCATCGTGCATAAAGGCGTTCCGAAGCTCGAATCGGTTTTCATGGACTTGGTCAAGTCCGCCGCTAATTCCTAGACACAGCATTTCTTTCTCCACATAGTGACGGACAAGCCAAATTGGCCTGCCTCAGACCGTTTCCAACTAAATAGGCCGCGTTGTCGCTTGCAGCTGCAACCGCCTGTCAGGCATACCCGGCATCAAAGAACGCCTCATAAGGGTCCGCCTGAATCAACATGAGATGCTTCGATCGTGGCGCCTGCCGTTCCATGACGCCGAGAGCTTGGCTGGATCACCGCGCCGTGAACTGGCCCGATTTCATTCCCCGAAAGACCGTCGCACAGCGAGTGACACGTGCTGCACTGTCCACCTGCTTCCCGGTCGCACATCCGATAACGCCTTCGGCTGTGCAGGAGGCCGCATCGCGTCATGCGTCGGCCAAACATGGCACCGACTGGAAGCACGGCAATACCGCGTAGATGTAAAGTGCGCTGATGTTGTATGGTAGCGCTGCCGGCCGGGTCTCCAATCCGCTGCCCAGACGAGCCGACCGGATCTGCCTGCGGCAATAAGCCCGCCCACAAGCAGAATCGCGCTGGGCAGCGGGCTCGCCTGCAAGACTTCGCAGCTCAGGAACATTGGGGACGACTAGCGTCGAACCGCCGACATGGTCGGCCAGTTGCAACTCACTTCTCGGCACGACCTCCACTGCACGTCAGGGCGCATGGAAGATTTTCTCCTTGGATGGGTGATCGGTGCGGACGTGCTTTTGTCCATGCAAGATTTCCGAAGAGTTATGAAATCGTTTGTTTCGATCAAAGTCATCCACGCTATGAATAGCTGACGGACATGCGCTTCAAAGGGCTTCAGGCTTCCTGGATGGCTACTCCGATTTGAAGCGCGTGGCATTCCATGCGCTCTGTCACAACATTTCAGCAAAGGGTATGAGAGCAAACCCACACTTCTTTTTCGAAATTCGCTTCGAGCATTCGGGATGAGGTGCTGGGCGATTCACGCAGTCCACGGATCGAAGAGCTCTATTCCGAAGCCTTCGAAATCCTTCATATTACGCGTTGCCAGAGTGAGCTCCTGGGCAATCGCTGTGGCTGCGATCAATCCGTCCATTGACGTCAGCCCGCGGCCGCGGCGCTTCGCAAGACCCATCAGATCGCCCCAGGCCAGAGCAACCGGCTCGTCGACGGGGAGGACTCTCTGCTCGAAACGCTGAGGCAGGTCTCGGGCAAGCCATTCGGCCAGCGCCTCACGCTTCCGACCCTCGCCCATGAGAGCAACGCCGCGCCGGATTTCCGCGATCGACACCACGCTGATGAACGAGCGATCCTCGTCGAGCTTGTCCAGCCATTCCAGAACGCGTGCGTCCGGCGCCGACCTTGTCACCTCGGACAGGACATTCGTGTCCAGCAGTAGCCTCACAGCGGCAGATCACGCGGTTCATCGCGTTGACGCTCAAGGTCGAGTTCCGCGCCGCGTAGCGGCGACTCCAGCAGAAACTCCGCAAGCGTACCCTTGCGCACCGTCTTGCGTTGCCATTCCTCGGCGGAGACGACAACGACGCTTGGCCTACCGTTGCGCGTGATCGTTTGCGGCGCCGCCTGCGCACGCTCGATGACTTCCGACAGCCGCGCCTTGGCCCGAGCGACGGTCCAGTTGGCATCCTCTTTTGGAGCAGACTGCATTCTGGCCTCCGTGACCATTGTGACTACGGTGACTATATAAAAATGCATAGTGACCGCAACAGGGGAGGGGGACTTTTTTCTAGAGCCCGGACGCCTTGGTGAGATGTTGTCGCAAAAGTTGAGTTCTGCGACGGTGCAAAAGTCAGTTGCAAAATCGTCGCGACAAAGGCTCGGCAGCTCCCCGAAGTAGCCATTTCAGATTGCTTGCAGGTGCGGATAAAGTCCTTTATGCATCGGCACATGATCAAGTC
>NZ_JAMYTF010000114.1:0-4142 GCF_040322295.1 Mesorhizobium sp. M0159 | reverse complement strand
GATCGATTAAAGCCTCACCGACGCTGCCAACAAAGCTCACGCCTCAAACCCCGCGCCCCTCCCGCGAGCGGGTTCGTTCCCTGACCCATCGGAGACCTTCATTCTGCTCGTTGCGAATGGCAGCAATGCGCCCAAATCCCGGTCGTTCACCCATGATATTGTGATGCCTAATAGTAGACGCTCCGTCGGCAGGGCAAAACGTCTTACCGGACCGGCTGAGTCTGAGGTCTGCCCCGACAGGCAGCTCTTGAATCGCGACATGGTTGCTAGGCCAGCCATGCGACCTGCCCGTAGATCGAGTCATGGCCATCGGTCGCGACTGGCTTGATACCGATGAACTCTAGGAAAAGTATTTGGCCAGGTCGTCGGGCTAGGCCTCGCTAGCCGGATGCACAACCATGCGGGTTTCCACCACATCTCGTGGCTGTCGAAGCTGACCTCGCAGGGCGTAAGACTCCGCGTTGGTCGATGTAGATTATCAGGATGCCGCCATTGTCGCTATTGCGGAAGATTCCGACACTCGATGTTATCTCTTGCTGAGCCATATGCGAGCGCATGCTTAAGAAGGCGCCATCCCTCGAGAGGCTGCACGAACCGGGCTTTTCGCCGCCGAAGGTCTTAGCAGTTTAAGCACTAATGTGCTATGGACGGGTTGCGCGCCGCGCCGGCGCGCGTGGTGGAATAAATGGATCAGGTTAAGCTTGCTGGCTCGAGGCTGCGGCGCCTGCAGACGGCCCTTGCCCCACCAAATGGCCGCGAAGAGTTTCTCGCGCAGCCCCTTCTCGTGCGCCCGCTTGCAATTACGCGAGGACCGCTGGAGCTTCGCAAGGTCATCGACGAAAACGTGGTAGCCTTCCTGCCGCCCGTCATGCCTCTCCTTTCGCCAGGGCTCGCCTGCACCGAGGCGCTCGTCGAGTTTACCCGGTCAGGACACTGGAAGCTCAATGTCCAGGTGGAGGCGCAAGTTGCAATTCCCGTGGCGCTGGTTGCGGGATTTGCGACCAATGAGCATTGCTACTTCGGCGGTTTGATTGCCGGCGTGAATATCAGCGGTCCAGCCTCCGAAGGCACCAGTCCAACCAGCAGCGGGGCCTTCTCCATCAAAGGCTATTCACGATGGATCGAGGATGATTTCATTGCCGCGCGGGACGAAGGGGTGACAATCCGGGTTCACAGCAGCATCGATCTCCAGGGGCGGATCCATGCTTTGGTTGGAGAATGGGGGCGGAAGTTCGACAAGGCCCTGTACCGTCCGCTTAGCCTGCTCGACACCGACTATAGCGACACTACGGCCTGGGAAGTGCCCAACATGATCGAGGGGGCCAATCTCGATCTGGCCGGTCCCGACGACGGCTTGTCCTTCGAGGTGTCGCTCCGCTTTGAATAGCGGGCTCGATCGGCGGGCCTCAAAACGGCTCAAAACGGAATGACGAACCCGCCAGTGGCCGCGCTCGCCAGTCCGGCAATCAATTCGATTGCTCCCGTCCCGGTGCCGAAATCGACCCGTGCCGAGGGCAGGCCTGCTTTGAGAGCCGTCCAGTTCTTCTCGACGAGCGTGTGCCTGACATTCATGTCCCAATCGTCATCGCGGGATTCGAATGAAAATGTGCCGCCGACATGACCTCGGCGAGGAAACAGGAACGGTCCGTCGGCTGAGCCCACGAGCGATATGCTGACGATCGCGGCATAAGATGCGGAAAGCGCCCCACTGTCATGGACCCTGCCGGCATATTGTACCGACCCGTCGCTCGCCAAGCGAAGACGGCATTCTCCCGAGCATGTGCCAGCATCGAGCGTGAAGGACAGGGTAACCGGTTCGAGAACATCCGCGATGGCGCGCAAGGCGACCGGGATCCCCAGTCCAAGGCTTTCCGACACGCTTCGCATGCTTACCTGAGCATCCGGCGCGCTCCGCGGCGCCAAGATCGCGCGCAAATCCATCGACATTCCTTCGGAACCTCAGGTTCGACCTGACCGTGTTGCAGGCGGGGAGAACGCCATTCTTTACCCGTAGTCCTCATCGTCGTCGTCCGGGTCGATTTCGACGCCCGGCCGGGTATCGCCCGGATCCGGATTCTGCGGGGCGGCGCGGCGCATTCTGTAGCGGCTGCGCCCGCCGCCCGTCACGACATAGAAAAAAGCGCCGACCGCGAGATAGAGCGCGACGAATCCTTCCCATGCAAGCTGACCCCAGGCGGGCGCTGCATGCAAGCGCTGGGTCGGGCCTGAACTTTCGAACTTGTGCCAGTTGTCACGAACCCAGCGATCTGATCCTTCGAGGCTCAGCGAGGTGTGGCGACTTTCGATCACGTCGACGATGTGGCCTTCGAGCCGCGCACCGATGGAATGATCGTGATCGAGCAGCAATTCAAGATAGAAGAAATCGCCGGTCAGGGTACCGCCGTCGTGAAAATCGCCATGCGCCGACCAGAAGCCATTTTGCCATAGCTGCATTTCCCAAGAGCAATCGACATCGCCGCTGCTGATGTCCCCGGTGAACCGGCGGAAGCCATCGGTGGCGACCATGTCCAGGACGCTTATCGGCAGAGGCCGGTTCTCGAGCCGACCGAGCGCCCGCACGCTGATTGGCGATCCCGTGAAGGCGCGGCACGATTTCAGCGTTTTCACGCTTCGCCGCGTGCGGGGTTAGGCAGCCATCCGTACCCGTCCGCGCTCCAGTCTTGGTTCATTGGAGGGCCACGAGGATGGGAATGAGACCCCGCCCGGATTGCAATGGGCCGAGCGCCTTGCCGATGATCGTGCCGAACGCCCGATCCCGGTCGGATGCGGTCATCGCGTGCCCCGCCGTGGGCGAGGTCGTCAGGAGGTCGCCCACCTCGATCTGGCCGAAATGCGCGTCCGCCTTGCAATAGACCTTGCCCATCAGCGCGATCGGCTGCCTGTTGATCGACTGAGGCCGGGAGCCCAGCACGATCCCCGGCTTGAAATCGCCAGCGCCCGAAATCACGCCTGCGACCCTTTTGTCGTACGCGCAATTGCTTTCCTCAAGAGCTCCGTCCTGCCCCAGGATCATAACGGTTCCGGGCTCGACCTGCTGTGCGTCGCGAACGTCGAAGTCCTCGGCGCAATCCTCGTTGAGGAGCCGAATGTCGCTGCCCGGCCCGGTGACATCGATATTGCCCGTCACGACCACATTCCCGACAAAAAGCGCAGCGGTCAGGTTGCCCTCATGCTTCGCATAAAGCGCCGCGCCTGTGCTTTCTGGATTGAGCTGGAAAGCGGCCAGCGCCGCCATCCCCGGAGAATGCGTCTCGGCATGGACGCCCTCATTGTTTTGACTGGTGCCCCAGATGGCCGCGCCATCGCTGCTGGTCCCGTAAATTGCATTGCCGCCGGCCGAATTGACCCCGACAACACCGCCATGATTCAAATTCTTCGACCATCCCCGGACGCCCTCACCGAGGCTGCTCTCGAACCAGCCGCCATTGCCTCCAGAGCTTGCCTCGTGGTGGAGCGAAACCGGGCCTAGACGAAGGTCCGCCGAATTATTGATGCCCACGACGCCCGGATGGGAGCCGCGGCTGACTCCGCGCACGCCTTCGTTGCGCTTGCTTTCGCCCAAGACACCAACGCCGTCGGTGCTCGTTCCAACGACCCCCTCGCCGTCGACACTGACGCCCTCGATCGCATTTTCGCTGCCAGTGACTGCGTTCGTGAACTTGGGCATGCCCTTCTCCTTCGCTAAAGAATGGCAGACAGCCCGCGCGTGCCGAACAATTCTGAAGCTCCCGATGGGAGGAGAGCCCCCGCATCCCGATCGAATCAGTGTGCGCCCAACCGGCCCAGGATGCAATGGTACGAACTTTAACATTCAAGACAAACCACAGCGCCGGCGACATCGTGGGGCGAATGCGCTTCACGGCGCGTTGCGGTTTTTGCTACCGCGCACGGCATTCGTACTCACCTACGCCGCGACGCTACTTCTGTCTGCAATGCACCTGCTGCTTGCCTCGCAAGCTGCCCACCCACCAAGCCCATCGGTGCGGTCACAACGGACCAAGCCGAACCGTCAAATCCCCATAGACTCAAAACCGAGATCTCCACCCCGCGGGTTCCTTCCCTGGAGGCTTCCGGACGCCGGCCTCGAGCCACGCCATCTCAGTAGACGGCCGGCATCCGAA
>NZ_JAMYTF010000113.1:0-4312 GCF_040322295.1 Mesorhizobium sp. M0159 | reverse complement strand
TGCCTCTTCAACATCCTTGATCTGCTGGATCAGCAACTCGATGCGATCAAGCTCGCGGCTGATCTGCGCCATGAGCGCTGGCGGCCGTGGACGCCCATCTCCGGTAATGAGCGCGTCGAGGCATTTGCGTCGATCGCCTTTTAGTGGTTCGTATCCGGACACACCTTGGCTGAACAAAAGGCCCTTTATCCTGTTGACGTGCCTGATCCGCTCGTTTGTCAGCGCCTTCCGCTCCCGCACCAACCGGCGACGGTCTTCCTCCTCCGGCGTTGGCACTCGCAACATCGCGCAAACCCTAGGCTCGCCGCGGTTGTGGGCCAACAACGCTCGAACCAGTGCTTCCCCGTCAATCCTGTCGGTCTTGGCCCGCCGACGGCGACGCGATGTGGCAATGGATGCCGGGTCAACGACATAACTCTCGATGCCTTCGCGTTCGAGGACCCGATGTATCCAGAATCCATCCAGACCAGCTTCCTGGATTGATATGATCCGGAAGCTCTGCCCTGTCCGCACTTCCGCCTTTCGTTGCAGCTCTGCGAAGTGATCGAGCAAACCCGGAATGTCGCGCCCCGACACGAGGTGTCTCGACATTCTCTCGCCCCCACCTGGCGAAAGCGAAGTCACGAGCCATTTTGAACGAGACAGTTCTAACGAGACAAATATTGCGGCAAGATCGCCGCGGATAGCGGCCGGGGCTTTGGTGGTGTTGGCTTGCATGCTGACCTCCAGGTGATGTTTGGCGACTTCACTCTGGCAGAGCGCTGGTCGCCTTCCATCCCATAGGATCTTCGTCCCATCGCAGACCAACCGCTCCGCAGCACAAATTCGGATCCATCGATGCCAGGCAATGGCCGCGTGGGAAGCCGTGAGTGCACGGCCTGCCTGAAAAGCGCGGTGTCGGCCTCACGCGGCCACATTTCACACAACGTGACAACTGCCAGCGGGGTAGAGGGCCGCAGACTGGGGGGGAACAAGTTTCCGTCAGATCCCGCTCGGATTGACGTGACTGACGGGACAGTAGTTAGCCGGTGGAGATGTATCTCGCGACGCGCGATAGGCCGTATGAGATGAAGTTTCGCTGCACGAATCCGACCGCTCTCAGATCTCCAGCATGCAACGCGCGACAAATTTCATCAACTTCCTCCTTGAGGAACCTGACCTCATCCTCCCACATTCTATCTACCAAGCTGTACCAGACACGTGACGCCTGAAAGTACAGCCGATCGTGGCTCTCCCTCATCGCGGAATTGTTGATCAACGCATTGACCGCGAAATGAAGCTCGTGGTTGATCTGCCAGAATTGCTCAAAATCCCTGGACTGAAGAAGGGCTTCCACCCGCGGGACAAGCGCCTCGACCTCCTCAAGTGCTTTGGGGGTTCGGTCCGGTCTGCTGAAATCGCCGATCATTTCACTCAATCTTAGACGGAAAGCGTAGACATCCTTGAATTCCTTGAAATCCACTCCAGTGACTGTCGTACCGACGCCATTCTTGGTTTCAACAAGGCCTTCGTAGTCAAGACGCTGCAACGCCTGTCGGACCGGTGTACGACTGACATTGAACTCCGCAGCCAATTCTGTCTCGACGAGCAGTTCTCCGGGGCGATACTGCAACAGGCAGATCCGGTCTCGAAGAACGCGATGGATCTCGATTGACTGGCCCCTGGGAGGCGCAGCTCGTGGCGCCTCTCGCTTAAATGCTGTCGCGGCTTTAGACATCAGTTCTCTTTGAAAAGTCGGCCATATTTGTCGCTCCGATCATTCACCCCCGCCAACCGCAAGCAATCCCACATCATCGCCTGGTTGCTAGTGATCACCGGTTTACCCGATTCTGCTTCAAGTGCCTGGATAATGTCCACCGAGCGAAGGGCGCCGCAACTGATAAAGATGGCATCGGAATCTGCTCGATCGACCTGTTTGGCGAATTCGTAGATGTAGTCAGGGGTCACCCGCACCATGTCTTCATCATTTTCAATGTTCAAACCCTGGATATTCAGGATCTCAAATCCCCGTTCTTCCATATAAACCCGCTCGATCTCGTTGACTGGATCGACATACGGCGTCGCTATGGTGATCTTCCTCGCATTCACGGCCTTCAGGGCGCGCATGACGCCTGAGATTATAGACGTCGGCTTGGCGCCGGGTGCACCGCGGGTGAGCTCGGCGAACACGTTGTCTTCGCCGATCACGACGCTTCCAGAAGTGCATGCGTAGCAAATGACGTCGAGTTGCACCTCCGGAACGATCAGAGCAGCAGCGTCACCGATACCCGAAGCCATGGCAGACAAAGTTTCGACGTCCACCTTATTTGCCATCGGGGCTCTCTGGAAGTGAACGCCGACCCCATTCGGAGCCAGGTTGAACATGTCCTCTTCGATGGTCTGCTCCATTGCCAGAAGAACGAAACCCAGCTTGGCCTTGTGATGGCGTCCCGCGTCGAACCGGATGACTCCGCGACCGAGCGAATTTTGTCCAGTCTGTTGCATTTGCGGCTCCCATAGCTTTTTCTTACCTGTACACAGCCAATGCAAATGCGCAAGATTTGCTACCAAAAAAACACACCATTGACAGATATTTAACACCAATTTAACATTCTGAAATCCAACCTGCATACAGCTTGAGAGGCCCGAGACCATGAGACCAGGCAAGCAACGGACCGAGAAACTGAAGAAGGCGCTCCAGGCGGGCGGCTTCGAAAGCGCCATTCTGACCAACCCGGATTCCATCGCCTACTTCGGCGAGTATCTGGACTACCTCGGCATAGACTTCGGTCGCCCTACCCTGATGACGGTTCCTGTCGACGGCGAGCCGACCATTATCACTCCCCTGATGGAGTCGGAGATGTGCGGACGGATGAGCTGGGTGACTGACATCCGCCCATGGAGCGACGGCATCAACGACGAGTGGCGCAGCGTCCTCAAGTCGGCGGTCGAAGGAAAGGCGCGCCGAGTTGCAATCGAGAAACGGTCCATCCCAGCGCTCGTGGCCAATGATCTGCTCCCCATGCTTCATGGAGCCGAAGTCGGCGATGCCGGACCTGTCATCTCGGAGACCCGAATGATCAAGTCGGCCGATGAGATCGAAATCATGCGCAAGGCGGGCGAAGTTGCCGTCGCGATGGTGAAAGGCGCGCGCGAAGTCATCGCCGAGGGCGTGCCGGAGTACGAGGTCGCGCTGGCGGTCATCGCGGCTGGCACCAGGAAGGCAGCGTCATTCCTGGATGACAAGACGGATCGCTTCGTGTCTCCCACCATCTACAATCTTCAGATCATGCAGTCGGGCACCGATGTGTGCCTGGTGCACCGCCGTTCTTCTGTTCGGACCATCCGGAAGGGAGACCCGATCTATCTCTGCTTCTGCGGGATCGCCAACTTCCGCAACTACAAGCTCGGCTTCGACCGTGAATTCTTCGTCGGCGGGGCGACAGACGAGCAGGCACGTGTCTATGGGACCGCCGTAGCCGCTCAGCAGGCGGCCCTCGCGGCAATCAAGCCGGGCATCGCATGTGAGGAAATCAACGCCGCTGCCGAAGCAGTCTACACGGAGGCAGGCTTCGCGGCTGGATATCGTACTGGTCGTTCGGTCGGTCAGTCATTCCTGGAATCCCCAGAACTCAAGCGCGGAGAGAAGCGTCTGCTCGAAGCCGGCATGACCTTCGCGGTCGACGGGGGAATCACGATCGAAGGAAGCTTCGGCGGGCGTATCGGCGACTCGATCGTGGTGACCGATACCGGATTTGAGTACCTGACGAACTATCCGCGTGAACTCGCAGTCGTTTGAGGTAGGTCAATGAGCCGGCCCACCTTTGCTACATTGGAAGCGATGAACGCCGAATTCTTCGGCAGCCGCTGGGACAAGAAGGATCTGGAGCAGCTCGTCGCGCCGACATTCGGCGTCGTCTCCAGCTTCGAAAAGGTCATTTCCGACCTCCATCGTATCGTAAGCAAAGATTTGGGCCAGGTGGGTCCCGATGACCACTGCTCGGGGCTCACCAATGACTAACAGAAAATCCGTCAAACAGATCGCGGCAGAAATTCGAAGCGGCCGCTCGGTTGTCGAAGTCGTCGAGGAGAGCTTGGCAGCAGCGGAACGAGCGAATCCCGAGCACTTCAGCTTCATAACGATCATGCGGGATCAAGCACTCTTGCGGGCGGCAAAAGTCGACGCCTGGAGAAGAGAAGGCCATGATGGGGTGCTGCTCGAGGGCGTGCCTTTCGCGGCAAAGGACATGTTCGAGACCGCCGGCGTTCTCACAACGGGCGGAAGTCCGGTTCTCAAGGACAATGTGCCAGACACATCGGCTCTGGTCATTAC
>NZ_JAMYTF010000112.1:0-4522 GCF_040322295.1 Mesorhizobium sp. M0159 | reverse complement strand
AGCGACCGACGTCGCCGTCGAGGGCGTGGGAATCCTTGATGCGCTCTCGTGCGGCCTGCTCCAGTGCCTTCTGCTGATCGGGGGTATTCATGCCAGTTCCTCCGCGAGTGATGCGGCAAACGCGTCATTGGAGCACAATGGCCGCGGCTCAACCATGAGCTGATCGTTCCGTCCGCTGAGCCTAGCTGTCGCGGGCGCTTTCAGTGAAATGCACGCCAACGGATGCCACCGGACGGGCGATTTCGACCGTCGTCAGTGGGAAGGGGTCGACTTGAGCGCCGTCCCGGCGCATTCCGACCAAGGCGCCCTACTCGCCTACTAACTCGTCGAAGAAGTTGAATGGCAGTGGCAGATTGGTGACGGCAAAAGCCGTAATCGCCGGTCGGATCGCGATGCGTTTTGTCGCCGGGTGTCTTTTTGGAGCAAGTCGTTCGCGGCCGCGTGATTGATGTCTTGTTCACCTGGCATCCGGCGTCCAAGAGCTTGGCTGTCGGTCGCCACAACGCTACCGTTACCGATGAATCCGATTCATCGTGGAAACGACAGGCGCGCGCCGCGTTTCCTTCAGTCTCGACAGTACACATAGGACTTCCCTTCACAAGTAAATCAAGGCGATTTATAAATTAATCGGCGAGATTTGCAGGGCCTCTATTTCTGCAGGATATCATGCGGATTTCCACATCATCAAGCCGGATCAGACTAAGAATGTATTTTATAACTTGAAGTCCGTTTACTTTTCTTTTAATTTTTATTCGATGGGTTTCATAATTCTAAAAAAGTGGCTATCTTATTCAGCGGCCAGAGAGTAGAGATCAGCTGCGGCATCATCCCACACCAGAGACCTGTGGGTAGCGCTAGGACGTAGTGACGATTTAATTATCTGAGCCATATTGCGATTGCGGCGAGTTTGACGGAGCCCATGAAGCTGGCGAGGAGCTTGTCGTATCGGGTTGCGACGCGCCTGAACTGCTTGAGCTTGTTGAAGAAGCGCTCGATGCGGTTGCGCTCCTTGTAGAGATCGACGTCGTAAGGGCGCTGGAGCTTGCGGTTGCGCTTCGGCGGGATGACGACCTCACTCCAGCTTCGGCGATCCGATCGGCTACATAGTCGGCGTCCTTGTAGGCGATGGCGGCATCGGCATCGATACCGTCGATCAGATCAAACAAAGGCGATGTCGTTGCAATGTCCGGGCGAGCCGATCAATCAGATGGGAAGGCCGATTGCTTCGGTTGCGACGTGGATCCTGGTGCTCAGGCCGCCGCGAGACCGGCCCAGTCCTTGGGCATCCGCTCCCCTTTGACATTGCGTGCACCGGCCGCGTGCTGATAGCCCGCACGATGGTCGAGTCGATCATCAGCCATTCCAGATCGGCTTCGCGGGCAAGCGTGTCGTTCAGCACGCCCATTCGATCCAGCGATAGTAGCGCCGTTTACCGAGCGGTAGTCGCCAATCCGCTCTGGCGGTTATCCGTACGCGGGCCGCTATTGCCCTTCGTGTCGCCCGGCACAGTCCATCGCCAATCTCCCAAAACCAGCGTTGAATCTGATTTGCTCAGCTAGGGAAACCCCTGTTCCTTAAATCGTCATTGCCACCTAGCCCGGAAAATTCGCGGCGGGGGGCGGATGTAGAGCAAACCGTGGAAATGACGTAGGATTTGGTTGCTAGGCCGCTTCGCGTCATGTCCCGGAGACCACACCCGCCATGAAAGATCCTACGCTGCCAGTCTGTCGTCGCCCGTTTCGACGGGGGATGCTATCCTCGAACAGGGGCGTTCTGGCTCTGGCCGAGGTGGAAAAGCGGCTGCGTATCGCCGAGCGTCTGGCGCGCTGCATCGACAATCGGCGCTGTCCGGACCAGACCGTCCACAGCCGACATGATCGGCTTACGCATGAAGATGATCGCCGCAGGCTACAAGGATGGCAACGACGCCAACCGGCTGCGCTGCGATCCGGTCTTCAAGATGGCCCAGGATGCGTTGCCGTCCGGTCGGGATCTGGCCTCGCAATCGAGATGTGCCGGCTGGAGAACTGCCCGGCGTGCGCGAGCTGGTCCCCATGGGGCGGGCGATGGTCGACCTCTATTGCGCCTCATTCCGACAGGTGCCGAGGCGGATCGTGCTCGACATTGACGACACCCTCGACGCCGTGCATGGCGGCCAACAGCTCCGCCTGTTCAATGCCCATCACGACTATACTGCGTATTCCGACGAAGCCGGCCATCGATTCCGATTTGAAGCCGGCCAGTCATTCCGATTTCCTTCCGGCCGGTGTTCCGATTTGAAGCCGGCCATTTTTCGGACTGATCCTGGGTCTCGTTGATGTTTGGATTGGGTTTCGTTTCAGGTCAAGCTTGCGCTGTTTCGGTCGCTCTTGGCGAGCGCTGTTTTCGCATGCCGTGAGATCGATGCGATAGGCGTTGTGAACGAGGCGGTCGAGGATGGCATCGGCCAGAGTTGGGTTAGCGAAGTTTTTCTTCCTTGATCGCCTGGTGCGCGCGGTCCGCGCCCGCAGCGTGTTGATCTGATCGTCCGAGGTTCGATATGCCACGGCTGCCCCTTCGTGAGCTGGCGTCCCTCGATCCAGCCGGGGGCGAGGTAGTCGAAGACGGTTTGGGGTGTGACGCCCAGGGCGGCGGCCGCCCCTTGAACAGAGTAGGCTCCATCTGGCCAGCGGTCGGGATTGGCGCTCGTCCCATTGATCTTGACCGTGGGGATGTCCCAACGTGTCCGAAGAAGCCAGACATTCTCACCTTTGAACGCGCGGCCGCGTGCTGCGACAAAGCCTTCCGCGTTCAACGCCACCGCGATCTCCTTGTCCATTTTGCCCGCGGCGTTGAGTTCGATCACGCGGCTGCGCAGCCGCTCCAGATCGATGTAGTCGCCATAGGTGTGGACCCGCCTCTGGAGAGAGTGTTCACTTGTCGCTCCCGTCTGCCACAAGATCTTGAACCAGACCTGGCCGTGGAAGCGCTCCTGGTCGAGAATGACTTCGCAGACGATGAGGCGCAGGATGCGCTTGCGCTCGGCCGCCGTTGTCGAAGGCGAGTGCCAGATGCCGGGCAGATCTTCGCCCAGCTTTTGCAGCGCCTCGCGATCCGGCTCGTTCAAGACCAGGGGCTCGTCATGTCGCCAGCGTTCGTAATCCTGTTCGATCGCCTCGGCGGCGCGCAGCTTCTCTTCCGACACGCCCTCCAGCGAACGCGCCACCAAGCGGTTCTCCGGCTCGACCGCATCATATTGGCGCCGTGCTCTTTCCGCCTCATAACGAGCCCGCTCGCGCCGCAGCGCCCACTGCCGCTCAAGTTGACGCGTCTCCTCTTCGATCTGGCCCAGGGCGGCGATGGCGATGGCGATCTTGTCCGGCGTCAAGGCCTCGAGCAGGATGCTTTCGACGTGCGCATCGACAGACAGCGCACGCACTTGCTGGCATAGCGGCCCGCCCTCCTGATCGCGGTCAGCGCGACACGTGTAGACGGGGTAGTCGCCCGCAGGACCGCTATAGCGCAGGCTCATCCGGCGACCGCACCGCCCACAAACAGCGATGCCCTGCAGCAGTGCCGCTCCCTTGCGCGGCACACCTGAATGGCCGGCCTCATAGCGGTTGATGTTGTTTACGAGTCGCCTCTGGTTCTCCATGAACTCCTCCCAGCCGATATAACCAGGATGGGCAGCCTGAAGGCAAACCTCCCAGTCGGCGATGGGGACCTTGGTAGTCCTCGGGCGATAAACGCCATGGCGAATCCGCCCGCCTTCCGCCTCCGGCCATAGACATACGCTCCAGCATAGGCAGGATTTTGAAGAATGCTGAGAACCCGTGAACTGTCGGCCTGGCGCCACACCACATCGTGCGGTGCTGGGCCGAGCACGGGACGCACGGGCAGCTGTCAATGCCGCTCGAATTTTCCCCAAAGTGTGCCGAAGTAAAATTCCCCAGTTTCGCCGCTCAGACTGTCGCGGAGGGGTGTCCATTTTTCGGTGGCCGGCCGCGCGGCCGCGATGGTGGATTTAATGTCGGCGGCGTGATGGAGGCTTTTGATCGCAAGTGTTCGGGCATGAGCTCGGCGTGCTGGCGGAGCCGATAACTCGATCCTTCGATCTGGACGACGACCGCATGGTGAAGCAGGCGATCGAGAAGTGCGGTTGCGACGACAGGGTCGCCGAAGACCTCGCCCCATTCGGCGAAGCCGCGATTTGAGGTGAGAATCATTGCGCCCTTCTCGTAGCGGGCGTTGACGAGTTGGAAGAACAGATTGCCGCCACCGTGGACGACGGGCAAGTAGCCGATCTCATCGACAACGAGCAGAGCAGGCCGGCAGAAGAAGCGGATGCGTTCCTGCAGGCGGCCTTCGCGTTCGGCCCTTGCCAGCGCGGCGATGAGTTCGGCGAGCGTGCAGAAATAGACGCTCTTTCCAGCCTTCACAGCCTCGACGGCAAGCGCAATGGCCAGATGGCTCTTGCCTGTGCCGGTCGGACTGGGCTCATAATGCCCGTTATCAGGATGGCGAGGCAAAGAAGATTGTCCGT
>NZ_JAMYTF010000111.1:0-4745 GCF_040322295.1 Mesorhizobium sp. M0159 | reverse complement strand
TTCTTCAACGCTGACGTAGATGTTAGCTACGGAGGCACGTTGGCCGCGTGACAGTGAGCTATGCTGGAGATTGGGGTGACGAGGCCGATCAAGCCTTCCAACAGTACCAGCCTGATCAATTACGGCGAGAGCTACCGGTCCGGAGATCGCATCAGCGCCTCTGTCGTCAAGAGAGCTGTTCTGCTTGACCCCAGCCATGGAGCTCAACGCCCCGCGTCGGAGCGCTCCCTGCTTCTGAAGGAAGCCATTAGGTCCGCTCGGGCTTGATCGGAGGCTTGGCTGATGGACGTCGTGGTTGCTTCGCTCAGTTGCCGCCCCATGGCGCGGCTTTGCGGATTATCAGTCCTCTGCCTCTTCGCCGGTCTCAACAGCGCTGTGTAATGTTCATTGTTTATGATGACGCCCCCGCTGTTCACGAGGTTGCTCCTGTCAAGTGTACTCGTCAGTCCGTCCTGGGCCTCACGCTTCTTGCCCAAGTGCCGTTCAAACGGCGCTGGCGCGACTTGTTGAGCTCGAGAGATGGGTCCCTGCTCTCCTGCGTGGCCATGAGCTTGTGCCGCGGTCTGCGCAGCGGCGTCCCCAATGGCACGAGCCTCCATGCCGACTGCGTCTTCCGGACGAGCAGCAAGGGCAATTTCGCGCCCGAGTGCGAACTTCCGGACATGAGTTAGTGCACTGATGTCAGCGGTTTTCATATAGCGCTTGGCATCTTCATCCAGCGACCGCTCGTGAAGCCGATCCGCAATCCCCGGCTTTTTGTTTTCAACCAGGCATTGACTGAAACGTCTAAGAGCAGACCCATAGACCTCAACGGTACGGGGTTTCGGCCCGGTCGGCGCTGCCTCGTACGCTTTGATGAGAGCCGCTGTGTACTCTCTGATGAGCACGGCGTCGGCAGGGTGGGGATTCAGGGCAGGGCGGCCCACCACTGGCGCTCCGCCCGCCCACGTCTTGAGACGACCCAGTGACCCAGCCACGGCCGAGGGGCCGCCACCCCAGATCTCGTACTCCTTGCGATCCCGATCCAGCGACGAATCGTGAAGCCGATCCGCAATCCCCGGCTTGTTATTTTCAACGAGCCAATGACCAAAGCCGAAAAGAATATCTACATGGCGCTTGACCGTGATCTCCCCGACCTTACCGGCATAGAGTGCTGACCTCAGCCCTTCGACAAGGGTCGCATCGTTGGAATAAAGAGGACCCTTGTCGGGACCGGAGACCACTTTTGGGCGATCTGGCTGCACCGCCGCCGGCACAGAACGAGCATGGTCACGCAACTCGGACGGTGCGGGGGGATTCAGATCAACCACTGACGAATCCGGCGCATGATGATGGCGCGCCGTTGAGTGACCCGGCTGCAGCACCGAGGCACCCAGCATCGACCCACTGCCTCCGGCGTACGGCGCCGCGGCGTGTTCTTGTCCGCTCCCTTGCATCATGGGCTGCGCCTCCCATGGCAATGCACCCACTTGATGGGTGGGGGCCTGCATCAGCACGCGAGCGCCTGAATTGCCGATCTCGCTCAGCTGCGGCTCAGTGGCAACGTCCTGCAGACGACTGTTCGGGGTCCTTTGCCTCTTCGCTGGTCTCAACTCCGCTGTATCATGCTCACGGTTGATGAGGACCTCCTCGCTTGGTAGCTGGTTGCTCCTGTCCTGTGCAGCGATCCGCTCGTCCGGCGCGCGCTGGTCGCCGTCGCGCCAGCTCAGGGGACGAAAGGACCCTGCGGGATCCGAGGCTTGGTGATGGGGCCCAGTTGGCACGAAAGACGATGCCAGAACAGCGTCGTCTTCATTAGCTTTCCCAGGGGGGAGATACTCTGGCCAACTGTATTCCTCCTGCGGCCCGCTGTGCTGCGCAGCGGCGTCCCCCTTGCTCTCAAGACTTTGAGATTTAAATGGGTCCCCGGGAGCAACGTCTGGCGCTGACTGGCCGAGCCGCTTGATCTGCTGGTGAAACGTCCCAACGGGGCTTTCCTTAACCGCGTCTCGGGCCTGTCGGTCCATGAGTTCAAAGTTCGTGAGATTATTTGCCGTTCCGAATGTATTGTCACCCCTGAGGCGGGTTTGTAGTGCCTGCCGATTGACGACGAGGTTGTTGAGGTTCAGGTTATCTGGCTGCGATTGCAATCGCCCAACCAGCGCCCGCGTGCCGTCCACCACGTAGACTCCGCAATCCACCACGTTGCTCTGCTGGGCGATGCGGGATACGCCCACGCGGGTCTCCAGGCTGGCGCCCAGATTTTCTGCGAGCTCTTTTGCAAGCGTGTCATTGCATCCGTTGTAGGAGTCATAATGATAGGCAACCGGCCGTTCCCGGTCGCTGCGATCAACGAACAGCAGCGACCAATGGGTGCCGCGCTCCGCAAGAGTCTTACCGCCATCGCTCACTGGCACGAACAGGAAGTCGGCTGTGTCGTTACCGTTCTGATGGACGATGCGCTGGAATGCGCTTAGCATGACGCTCTCGGAGCCCAAGCGCAGATGATAATTGGCTACGAGGGGATCCACGAACCGCGTCCGGGCGGCGAGATCTGGATTGTTCCCCTGCAACTCCTGCTCCAGGAGTTGGTAATCCCTCTGGATATGTTCGTCGCCTAGCCATTCCAATGCGCCGAGCACCCGCCCGTCTTTAGCTTTCCCAGGGGGCCTCTCTGGCCGACCCAATGCCTCCTGCGTCCCGCTGCGCTGCGCAGCGGCGTCCCCAATGGCACGAGCCTCCATGCCGACTGCGTCTTCCGGACGAGCAGCAAGGGCAATTTCGCGCCCGGGTGCGAACTTCCGGAGATGAGCTAGTGCACTGATCCTCCGGTTACCACCGGAGTTCACATAGCGCTTGGCATCTTCATCCAGCGACCCCTCGTGAAGCCGATCCGCAATCCCCGGCTTTTTGTTTTCATGCAGGTATTCACTGAAACGTATAAGAGTAGATCCATAGACCTGAATGGTACCGCGATTCGGCCCGGTCGCAGGCGCTTCTTTGTACTCTTTGATGAGAGCCGCTGTGTAATCTCTGATGAGCGCGGCGTCGGCAGGGTAGGGATTCCGGACAGGGCGGTCGACCACTGGCGCTCCGCCCGCCAACGTCTTGAGACGACCCAGTGCTCTAGCCACGATCGAGGGGCCACCCCTGCTCTCGTACTCCGAGGGGCCACCCCTGCTCTCGTACTCCTTGCGATCCTGATCCAGCGACGATTCGTCAAGCCGAGCAGCAAATCCCGGCCTGTTATTGTCAAAGAGCCAACGACCAAAGCCGAGAAGAGAATTTACATGGCGCTTGACCGTGCTCTCCTTGACCTTACCCGCGTAAGCTGACCTCAGCCCTTCGACAACGGTCGCATCGTTGGAATAGAGGGGACCCTTGTCGCGACCGGAGACCCCTATTGGAGGATCTGGCTGCACCGCCGCCGGCACAGAACGAGCATGGTCACGCAACTCGGACGGTGCGGGGGGATTCAGATCAACCACTGACGAATCCGGCGCATGATGATGGCGCGCCGTTGAGTGACCCGGCTGCAGCACCGAGGCACCCAGCATCGACCCACTGCCTCCGGCATACGGCGCCGCGGCGTGTTCTTGTCCGCTCCCTTGCATCATGGGCTGCGCTTCCCATGGCAATGCACCCACTTGATGGGTGGGGGCCTGCATCAGCACGCGAGCGCCTGAATTGCCGATCTCGCTCAGCTGCGGCTCAGTGGCAACGTCCTGCAGACGACTGTTCAGGGGCCTTTGCCTCTTCGCTGGTCTCAACTCCGCTGTATCATGCTCACGGTTGATGAGGACCTCCTCGCTTGATAGCTGGTTGCTCCTGTCCTGTGCAGCGATCCGCTCGTCCGGCGCGCGCTGGTCGCCGTCGCGCCAGATCAGGGGACGAAAGGACCCTGCGGGATCCGAGGCTTGGTGATGGGGCCCAGTTGGCACGAAAGACAATGGCAGAACAGCGTCGTCTTCATTAGCTTTCCCAGGGAGCTCGCGCCCGAGTTCGGACTTCCGGAGATGAGCTAGTGCACTGATCCCACCGGAGTTGTTATAGCGCTTGGCATCTTCATCCAGCGACCCCTCGTGAAGCCGAGCCGCAATCCCCGGCTTTTTGTTTTCAACCAGGTATTCACTGAAACGTCTAGGAGCAGATCCATAGGTCTGAATGGTAGCGGGATTCGGCCCGGTCGGCGCTGCCTTGTACTCTTTGATGGGAGCCGCTGTGTAATCTCTGATGAGCGCGGCGTCGGCAGGGTCGGGATTATTCAGGACAGCGGCGCGGTCCAGCACTGGCGCTCCGCCCGCCCACGTCTTGAGATGACCCACTGCTCTAGCCACGTCCGAGGAGCCACTCTTGCTCTCGTACTCCTTGAGATCCGGATCCAGCGACTCCTCGTGAAGCCGAGCAGCAAATCCCGGCCTGTTATTATCAAAGAGCCAACGACCAAAGCCGAGAAGAGAATTTACATGGCGCTTGACCGTGCTCTCCAATGCTGACCTCAGCCCTTCGACAACGGTCGCATCGTTGGAATAAAGAGGACGCTTGTCGGGACCGGAGACCCCTATTGGAGGATCTGGCTGCACCGCCGCCGGCACAGAACGAGCAGGGTCACGCAACTCGGACGGTGCGGGGGGATTCAGATCAACCACTGACGAATCCGGCGCATCATGATGGCGCGCCGTTGAGTGACCCGGCTGCAGCACCGAGGCACCCAGCATCGACCCACTGCCTCCGGCGTAGGGCGCCGCGGCGTGTTCTTGTCCGCT
>NZ_JAMYTF010000110.1:0-4784 GCF_040322295.1 Mesorhizobium sp. M0159 | reverse complement strand
GCGGCAATGTGCGTGCCGGAAATGGCATTGCGACAGGGCGCATCGCGCGGGGCACGCGGCTTCGCGTGGTCGATGCGATTCTCACGGGCGTCCACCAGCCAGGCGAAAGCCATTTCGAGCTCCTGCGCGCCTTTGCCGACGATGCTCTGCTCGCCAAGGCCTCCGCAGCCTTCATCGCGTATCGATACCGCGCGCATGAATTCGGCGATTCCATGCTGCTTAATCGCCAACCGCCGCTTCTATCGCGCGAACGGAACCGTGCCGAGGTGCTCCAGACGAAGCCTCTACTCGAGGCGTGGCTATGATGTCGGCAGGTTCGGTGCCATTCCGGCCACACCGCGAACGCCAGCTTCGGAGAAGCGCCGGAAAGGTCGGCAATTGGCGCGATCGAGGCGATGCGGACTTCGCCTACTCAGCAGTTGCCAGCTCGCGTCAAACGGCTTGGTTGGGTGGCAGTCGGTCATCCGCGTCGGCCTTCGGAAGGAGCAGATCGCCGCCGTGCCACGCCACGTCCCGCAGGTGAACTATTCCCAGATTCACGACCCGTCGTATGCTATCCTTGGCCGATTGGTCTGCTTGAGGAGAATTCTTGGAGAGAAGGCTCGCAGCCATCCTGGCGGCTGACGTGGTTGGCTACTCGGCGCTCATGGAGAGTGACGAGGCAGGGACCTTTGAGCGTCTCAGAGCGATACGCACGGAACTGTTTGAGCCCAAAATAGCGGAACGACACGGACGCATATTCAAGCTCATGGGCGACGGACTGCTCGCCGAGTTCTCCAGCGTGGTGGATGCGGTCGAGTGCGCGGTGGCGCTGCAGAGTAGCTTGGTCGAGCGCAACGCGGATTCCGTCGCGAACGATCGCATTGAGGTGAGAATAGGCATCAATCTCGGCGAAGTAATTGTCGAGGGCGAGGATCGCTACGGCGACGGCGTCAACATCGCAGCGCGCCTGCAGCAACTAGCGGAGCCTGGCGGCATCTACATCTCCGGTAAGGTTGCTCGCGAAGTCGAAAGGAAGCTTCCCTTTGGCTTCGAATCGATGGGCGAGCAGCATGTCAAGAACATCGCTGAACCGCTCCCGGTCTATCGCGTTCTTCGCCAGCGGTTCGTCGCCGACATGCAACAGCTCAGATCGCCTTCGTTGCCCAACAAGCCGTCCATCGCCGTGCTGCCGTTCACCAACATGAGCGGTGATCCCGAGCAGGAGTATTTCACGGACGGGCTGGTGGAGGACCTCATCACTGGCCTGTCGAAGATACCCGGTCTGTTCGTCATCGCGCGGAACTCCACTTTCGCCTACAAGGGCAGAACGCTCGATATCCGGCAGGTCGCAAGAGAGCTTGGCGTCCGCTACGTGATGGAAGGGAGCGTGCGGCGGGCTGCCGACAGACTGCGCATAACCGCACAGCTTATCGAGGGCAAAGATGCAACCCATGTTTGGGCAGACAAGTTCGAGGGCGCGGCGGAAGACGTGTTCGACCTGCAGGACCGATTGACCGAGAGTATCGTCGGGACGCTTGAACCCACCCTGCGGCGCGCTGAGATCGACCGAGCGCGCCGCAAGCGGCCGGACAGCCTTGACGCATATGATCTCTTCCTGCGCGCCTTGCCACATGCCTACGCCAACACGCCGGCCGATACCAACGAAGCCCTGCGCCTGCTGAACGAGGTCTTGAGCCTCGACCCGAACTACGCTTCCGCACATGGCTATGCGGCCTGGGGATACGAACAGCGCTTTCTGCGCGGAGGCTTCCATCCCGAAGACAGGGCTGCCGCGCTGAAGCACGCCAACATCGCAATGGCGATCGGCGCCGACGATCCCCAGGCGCTGTCGATGGGGGCGTTCGTTCACGCCACGATTACCCATGACTACGCACGGGCCATCAGCGCTCTCGATCGAGCTTTGAAGCTAAACCGCAACTTAGCTCTGGCATACGGCTTCAGCGCGATGGTGCACATGTACAGCGAAATCTATGAACGTGCGTGCGATCACGCGTTCAAGGCACTTCGCCTCAGTCCTTTCGATCCCCTGAACTATCATTCGTATCTGGCGCTGGCCTGGGTCCACCTCTTCACTGGCCGGTATGATGACGCGGTGAACTATTCGACGCTGGCGATCCAAGTAGCGCCCGGCTTCAGCGTCCTCTATGCCAGCCTCGTCGCAGCCTATGTCAATCTCGACCGCCTGGATGCCGCACGCGCAGCCGCCTCGCGGCTGTTGGAGGTCGCGCCGGGCTGGACAAACAGCGCATTCGTGCGGATGAGCGTCGTCCGACCAGAACTCATGGAAATGCTGGCGTCGGCGCTGCGAAAGGCGGGATTGCCGGAATGACCGGGCGAAGCAAGCGCAGGCAGGAAGGGCTGTCGAGAACCATGAAGCCGGCGGCTGGCGCGCCGTCGGTGCACCGGCTAGGCGTATCGTTGCGGCGTCTGCAGAAAGTGTGCCGAGCGCGGCGAAACGATAATGGCCCGCCTGTGGGACGAGCCTCTGAATCGTGCAGCCGGGCTGCTCATCGTGCCGGATGCGGCGAAGCGGACCATAACCGACATTGCATTCCGCTGCGGCAGGAGAGCCGGAGCGTCGCGCGATCCATGGTCTCAAGAGGCGTGATCTGTGGTATCAAAGGCCGGTAAGGGCACGCCGGAGGCGCCGATCCTACCCGCCTCTGACCTGCGGCTTGCGTGTCGCGAATCCTAACTGAGGCCCAACATGGAGCGGAAGCTCGCTGCCATCCTTGCCATCGATGTTGTCGGGTACTCGGCGCTCATGGAGGCGGATGAAGCGGGCACCTTCGACCGGCTAAAACGTGGCCGCAAAGAGCTGTTCGAGCCGGAAATCGCAACACGACACGGGCGAATCTTCAAGCTTATGGGAGACGGCCTGCTGGCGGAGTTCGGCAGCGTGGTGGATGCGGTCGAATGCGCGGTCACGCTTCAACGCGGCATGGCGGAGCGTAACGCGAGCGTCGCCGAAGACCAGCGCTTCGAAGTCAGGATCGGAATCAACCTTGGAGAAGTGATCGTCGAAGGGGACGATCGCTATGGCGAGGGCGTGAACGTGGCCTCGCGCCTCCAGCAACTCGCCGAGCCCAGTGGCATCTGCGTTTCAGAGAAGGTGTCCAAGGAAGTCAGGCAGAAGCTGGCGTTTGCGTTCGAGCCTATGGGCGAGCAGCGGGTGAAGAATATAGCCGAGCCGATATACTGCTATCGCGTAAACCTGCAGCTTCCGAGAGCCGCTCCGGTCGGCCGACTGGCATCGCTGGAATTGCCCGACAAGCCCTCGATCGCGGTTTTGCCTTTCACTAACATGAGCAACGATCCGGAGCAGGAAACCTTTGTCGACGGCTTGACCGAAGACCTGATCACCGACCTATCTCGCTGCGCCGGCCTCTTCGTTATCGCGCGCAACTCGACCTTTGCTTACAAGGGGCGGTCGGTCGATGTGCGTTTGGCCGCGCGTGATCTTGGGGTGCGCTATGTGGTTGAAGGCAGCGCCCGGCGCGCCGCGGGGCGCGTGCGCGTTAATGCGCAGCTGATCGAGGCAATCGGCGGCGATCATATCTGGGCCGAGCGCTATGACAGCAGCCTCGAGGACATCTTTGCAGTGCAGGATGAGGTCACGGCCAAGATCGTCGAAGCCCTAGTCGGCCGATTGGCCGGACGGCCGGCGCGCAAACGGCCGACGAGTCTCGAAGCCTATGACCTCTGCGTGCAAGCGCGCGGCGTCAGTTTTCAGACCGGGTTAGGCGCGCGGGAAGCGCGCATGCTCCTGGAAAAGGCGATTGGTCTCGATCCCGACTATGCCGAAGCACATAGCTGGCTGGCCCTCAATCTTTGGCTCGGCTGGCTGTTCTGGGACGAGCCGAAGGAAGCCAACCAGCCTCGCTCGCTCGCGGAAGCGCAGCGGGCAGTGGCGCTCGACCCTAACGATGCCGGGAACCGCTGGGTGCTGGGCATCATACTTGGTCACGAACGGCGTTTCGCGGAATCGGATGCTGAGTTCGAGGCGACCTTCAAGCTCGATCCCAATCATGCCGATGCCTGGGCGATGCGCTCGGATCTCATCACCTTGAGGGGCGACGCGGTCAAAGGCGTCGAATTCGTGAAGCGGGCATTGCGGCTCAATCCGCGCCCACCGGGGTGGTATTATTGGATGGCGGGCCAAGCCTACTATGCGCTCGGCGACTATCAATCCGCGGTCGAGGCTTTACGCAAGCCGGAAACCTACCGCACCACGTCGCGGCGCATGCTAGCGGCAGCCCTCGCGCAGCTCGGGCGCCAGGATGAAGCCCATCAGGAGGCGGAATTCTTCATGATGAGCAATCCCCATTTCAGCATCAGGCACTGGGCAACATCGCAGCCATTCGACGACGAGGAATTGCTCCAGCGCTTCGTCGAAGGCTACCACAAGGCTGGCCTTCCCGACTAAAGGGCGCATCGCTTTGGATCGCCTACTTGCTCTCGTCAGACATAGGCTTGTTTTGGTTGTGAGGGCGATGACCGTGGGTTCCGATCAATGTCCGTTAAGGGCGGGTTGTGCCCCATTGTGAAGGTGCACTTCATCGGCACCGACAACCAACAACTTTCAAACCGATCCTTTGTAGCGCTTCCAGGTGAGACGCTAGAATTCGCGGGCTCACGTCGAGCGCTGCGGCTGCGGAGGGCGGCATGGAGAAGAACCATGCCCAGCTGGAACAGAGTACCCATCCGGTGAAGACCGCAGACGTGTATCCGGCGGCCATGAGGACCTGAGCACCGCGGTGCCGGCGTCAAGTTTTTGATGG
>NZ_JAMYTF010000109.1:0-5315 GCF_040322295.1 Mesorhizobium sp. M0159 | reverse complement strand
AACTACGCTCGAAAGGACGACCTTAAGAGCGCAGCTTCGCTACCGGGCCATGCTCCCGCAAGGCGGCCCTCGCCGGAGGCGTACGAGCCGCCGTTCGCCCAACGGCTCAAATCGACCCTATCCAGAAATGCGCTGCTGAAAGGCGGATGGCCGGGCCTGACCCTGAGCTGCCCTTCATCAGCCCATTTCGTCCCCCGATAGCCGACATTGGCCGGAACCAGCATTCGTGATCCGAACCGGTCATTTGCTCGCTCGGCTCGATCTTCCGGCATATTGCCGTCCCCTCAGTTCGGCGCACGCAGCCGATAGCCGATCCCGGTCTCCGTAAGGATGTACTGGGGGTGTTCAGGATCACTTCGAAGCTTTTCAGCCTCCCGAGCTTGATGGCGCGCCACCGGAGCCCTTCAGGATCGAGCTGCGTGACGGCAGGATGGTCGACGTTCCGGCGGCGACCTCGGCGCTCGCGGCCCTGCGCGCCGCCGGGGTGCCGTTGCTGGCCTCATGCGAGAACGGGGTTTGCAGGACCTGCGAATGCGGGATGCTTAGTGGACAGCCGATCCATCGGGATTCCGTACTGTCCAAAGACGCACGCGGCCACCGCTTCATCCCCTGCGTGTCGCGCGCGACGGGTGTGCTGAAGCTCGATCTGTGACGATCTGCTCTGGGATGCATCGGTCCGGCCGATTTTCGGGGAACTGAATGACGACGAAACTTGCCATAATCGACGAGCTCTACCAGGCCTTGTCCACGGCCGAATGATGGAATTATCCAGCGCATGGTGCGGCATGCACCACGCCGATGCCAGAAGATCTGGACGCTCGACAAGCACCGTTCTTCATACATTTCCCGAACGACCCGCAGCGCAAAGCCTCCCGATGAGAAAAGAGCATCCATGTCTTTCACGCCTTTGATTGCCCCCGAGATCAAGGCCCGCTACCCGGATTTTCATCTGATCAGCATTGTGGTGCGGAACGCTGAAATCGACGTGCCGGATGCACAGGCGTTGAACGACAAGATTGCGGCGCCATACGCCAACGCCAGGCGCAGCAATGTCGCTGCGTCCGCAACATTGCGACGACGCACGGTTCGTGATTTGATCTATATGGTGGATAAGTTCGGCGACAAGAGGCGTCGGACGCAGCTTTGTTCTGATTGCCTTTCACGCCTGGCACAAATGATACTCCGGATCGACCCGAACGAGTCGGCACGTTTGGCAAGCGGAGCTGAAGGTCTACAAAGAGGTCGGTACACGCGAGATGAGCAATTTGCGCTGAAGAAGGCGAGCCGGCCAGCGTTGTGGTGTCGAACGCTTGGGATCACTGCCACGCCAATTAGGAGAACTGACAGGCGCTTACGGCGATCCGTAGGCGCCGTGATGATAGATCAGCGCAGGACCGGGCTCTCCGCTCATCACATGGCGGACACTGCCGAGAATCAACGCATGGCTGTGGCGAATGATAGTATCCTCAACCGTGCAATCGACCGCGGCAAGCGCGCCTTCAAGTGCCAGTGCGCCTGTCGCAAGAGCAGACCAGCGAGCTCCGTCATAGCGTGCGGAGCCCTTCAAACCACCTCGACCGGCGAAGCGGTCGGCGATTGCACTCTGGTCGGCACGCAGCACGTTCACGCAGAAGTGCCGGTGCCGGTTAATGGCTGCCCAGGTCGACGAGCCCAGATTGATGCTGACGACCATCACCTCAGGTTCGACTGACAAGGAATGGGCTGTGGTAACGGTTGCGCCAGTCCGTTCATCGCCCACACCCGCGGTGATGACGGAAACGGCTCCGGCCAGATGTCGCATCGCAAATTTCAAGGGAATCCGGGATTCAACCAGGGGGACGCGTTCCGTCAGTGTCATCTCGATAGCCTCATCGTTTGCAGATTCACGACGCCTTGCGGCGCAACGCCGTTTGATATCCAAGCCATTGGCAGATTTCGGCGGCGATGCGCTCGGCATGCGCGGTAACTTCGGGAATTCCCATCAATTCGCCGACGCTGCCGCGCGCCAGCGGTCCGCTGACGAAGATATTGTCGGTCGGGCGCCCGGATGCACCGACTGCACGGCCTTGCGGATCGGCCTCCAAGCCGAGACCAATCGGGTCAAGCCGGACCAAGCCCAACTGTCCGAGCTCGGCAATCGCCGTGTTGGTCCTGAAGAGCTCGGCATGTGCCGGACCTGTCGTCACGATCACCCAATCGAAAGCCTCGACAACGAAGCTGCGTTCGCCACGCAGCCGCTGCGCAATGCGAATGCGCCCGTCGACCACCTCGGCGTCGGCAATCGATGCCGCGCGATAGGCGAGCTTGCCCTCGGCAACGCGTCGATCGAGCACGTCCGCAACTTGCGGCGCGAGGCGGAAGCGATGCACGTCCCAGAGCGCACGAAGATTGCGCGCCACACGTCGCTGCTCGGCTAGCGGCAAGGCCTGCCAGATGGTTTGTCCCTGACGTCGGACGGCATCGAGCACCGGATGCCAGTCTTCGCCCCGACGCTTGGCATCAAGGATCGTTGCCCGGATGCGCCTGAACAGTGCCGTTGCGCTGCGTGAAGGAAGGGTCGTGAAATCACCAATTGGATCGGCCAGCATCGCTGCTTGGCTGCGCGAGCGGTAGCCGTGACGTGACAGCGCGACGATGTGGCCGCGATGCCCCCTGCGGTCGAGCGTTGCAATCACGTCCGCCGACGTCAGTCCGGTGCCAACGACCAGGACACGGTCGTCGCGGCCGATCGCTTCCAGCCTCTCGAGATCATAGGGATTGGCCACCAGCCCGGCTGTGCCAGCCACGGACTTCAGGGGCATCGGCAAGGCCGGCGGCGGATGCGTCGTCGCAATCACCACGACGTCGGCAGCGAGCGTCCCGCCATCAGCGAGGATCAGACGGTAGCCCTCGCCGGTGCGCTCGACCGATGCGACGGCGGACCTGACATGGCGGATCGTTTTGCTGAGAAGGAAGGGCCGGAGATGAGATTCCACATAGCGCCCGAAAATGCGACGCTGCGGGTAGAGTGCTCCGTAGGCGGCAATAGCCTCGGCATCGTCTCCAATGGCTCTGGTCTGCTCCAGCCAGTCGGCAAAGTGGCTGTCCTGGCCGGAGATCAGCGTCATTCTCGACGCCGGCACATTGATACGATGCGCCGGATCGGCCGTGGAATAGGCCAGACCATAGCCGAGCCCCTCGCGGGGCTCGACGACCACGATATCGGATGCACCGGCCGGGAGCAGTCGCGCTAGATGAAACGCAGTCGCCGCACCTGAAAAGCCGCCGCCGACAATCGCTATGATCGGTTCGCTGGCGCTCAAGACTGGCTCGCGCGCAGCGACGACGGGCGATGGTCGCCGGCCACCGTTTCGCCGAAGGGGCCCATGTTAACCGCCGTCGGCCGCGTCGAGATTTCGTGATCGAGTGGCAACAGCGGCAGCACCAGTTCGCCGAAGCGATAGGCTTCCTCCAGATGCGGATAGCCGGACAGGATGAAGGTATCGATGCCGATGCGCCGGTATTCGTTGATGCGCTCCGCCACCGTCGCCGCATCGCCGACCAGAGCGGTGCCGGCGCCGCCGCGCACCAGGCCGACACCGGCCCACAGATTCGGACTGATTTCGAGTTTGTCGCGACGGCCGCCATGCAGCCGGCTCATGCGCGACTGGCCGACGGAATCCATGCGCGCGAAAACCTTCTGCGCCTCGGCGATCGTCTTGTCGTCCAGGCGGCTGATCAGGCGGTCGGCATCGGCCCAGGCTTCGTCATTGGTTTCACGGACGATGACATGCAATCGGATGCCAAAGCTCACAGCGCGTCCGGCCTTCTCGGCAAGGCCGCGCACATGCTCGACCTTGGCGGCGACGTCAGCCGGCGGTTCGCCCCAGGTCAGATATTTATCGATCTGCTCGGCGGCGACCGCATTGGCCGCCTCCGACGAACCACCGAAATAGAGCGGCGGATGTGGGGTCTGCACAGGCGGGAACAGCAGCCTTCCGTCCTCGACGCGGAAGTGCTTGCCTTCGAAGGCAACGGTCTCGCCGCTGAGCACGGCCTTGTAGATATCGAGGAATTCCCGCGTCACCTCATATCGCTCGTCATGGCTGAGGAAGATGCCGTCGCCCTTGTTCTCGACCGGGTCGCCGCCGGTGACGACGTTGATGAGCAGGCGCCCGCCCGAAATGCGGTCGAGCGTCGAGGTCATCCGCGCGGCGAGCGTCGGCGATTGCAGGCCCGGCCGCACCGCAACGAGGAAGCGGAGCCGCTGCGTCAACGGCGCCAGCGCCGACGCCACCACCCAGCTGTCCTCGCAACTGCGCCCGGTCGGCAGCAACGCGCCGTAATAGCCGATGGCGTCGGCTGCCTTGGCGACCTGGGTGAGGTAGGGCAAGTCGACCGCCCTGCCCCCCTCGGAGGTGCCGAGATAGCGGCTGTCGCCATGGGTCGGGAGAAACCACAGGACCTTGATCCTGTCGGGGATGGAAATGCTCATGAATAGTCCTCTATGACTTGACGGCGTCTCGCTCAGCTCCAGGCATGGAACGGCGGATTGACGTCGTTCAGGTAGTAGTTGCCGAGGATCGCGTATTTCCAGCGCACCGGATCGTGCAGCGTGTGGGTGCGGGCGTTGCGCCAATGCCGGTCGAGATTGTGCTCGGCCAATGTCGAGCGCGTGCCCGCGAGTTCGAAAAGTCTGTTGGTGGCGTTGATGGCGATCTCGGTGGTGAGGATCTTGGATTCGGCAACCGCGATCTGCGCTTCCGCGACGGTCTTCTCGTTGGGGTCGAGCACAGCGCGATCAACCGCAAGGCCGGCCTTGTCCAGAACCGCCTCGGCCGCATTGGCCCGCAGGCGGAGGTCGCCGACCGCCTGGATCGTATAGGGATCCTGCCAGGCATGATCGACGCCGCTATCAATCCACGCACGCGACTTGGTGCGCACGAAGTTGACGGTTTCGTCTATCGCCGCTTTGGCGATACCGAGATCGACCGCGGCCTGGATGATCTGGAAGATGGCGCCGTCGGCCGTCGGCCTGTCGTAGCCCTTGTAGCCGGGGACGAGATGCGTCTTCGGCACCTTGACATTGTCGAGCAGGACGGTGCCGGACAGTGTCGTCTTCTGGCCGAAGCTCGACCAGTCGTCGATGACAGTCAGTCCGGGCGCACCGCGGTCGGCGATGGCATACCAGGCGCGGCCTTCGTCATCGAGCGCCACGATTGGCACCAGATGGGCGAGCAGCGCGCCGCTCGAATAGAATTTCTGGCCATTGACCACGACGTGGTCGCCAGCGTCGACGAATTTGGTCTCGAAGTCGGCCGCCCGCTTGGAGCCGA
>NZ_JAMYTF010000108.1:0-5410 GCF_040322295.1 Mesorhizobium sp. M0159 | reverse complement strand
GTGAACCACAAGAAGCTGTTCCGGCTCTATCGGGAGGAGAAGCTCGCCGTTCGCCGCCGTGGCGGCCGCAAACGGGCGATCGGGATCAGGGCGCCGATGGTGGTGCAGCTGAGGCCCGACGAGCGCTGGTCGCTCGACTTCGTATCGGACCAGCTCACAGACGGGCGCCGTTTCCGCTGGCCGTCGCGTCTATGGAGTTGCGGTCAAGGGATCTCCCGAAGACGACAATCTTGAATTGGACATCGTCCAAACACGCATGCTGCGCGCCAGCCGGCTAGTCTCCATGACGTCAGGGCACGCCGCCGCTTCGGGTCTGCCAGCCTGGCGCATGTGTCAACAGTTCCGAGCCGAAGCACTGCACCGCCCTCCCAGCCAAAGAAAGTTGGCTCGCCCGACTGGCAGAAGAAGGCCCCGATGCTTCGCGCCTTCGCGAGGCCGTCAGCCAGACCATCGCCGGTGGGCCGCCGAAGGAACGTGGCATCCTTGCCGCGCTGCGCCGATCCAGCTGCCGGAGCCGATCTCCAGGTCAAGATCTAATACGACATCTGCTCGATACAAACCGACTCGGAGCCCCTGCTCTAAAGGACGGCCCAACGAAACGACCATAATCTTTTCATCTCCTCGCTTACGGCCGTCGAATTCGTCGCGGCGTGCTTGAGAAGCCGTCGGGCAAGCGGCGTGACGAGCTCGAAAAATAGTTCGCGGCGTCGGACGGTGCGCAGATGCTTTTTGCCGGCCGGGTCCTGTTGTTCGACGAGAGGATGGTCCGGCGAGGCAAAGTGCCGGGCCCAAGGAGAGCCAGCTCAGCCTCAATCGCATCGGCCAGCGGTTCTTTGAATTCGCGGTAATCCACATTCATGCAACCACTGCCCTTGTCTTCGCGTTTAGCCGCGTTCAATCGTGGGGAGCGACAAGAATGCGGGCCTTCAGTCCAATTACAATCTGCCTCAATCGCAACCTGACGGTGGTCGCGTCCATAGCCGACGCAATGAAGGTGCTTCAGCAACCATGGCCTAGAATGGGAAAGCCGGGGCGGCTCAACGCGATCCGAATGGTCGAGGAATCCCTCGCCGGGCATTGCAGCCAGCAAGCTGCATTCGAGGCCTTCAAGGCGGCCGCGGCTGAACAGGGACTCCTTAGAACAAGAGGGACCAGCGCAGGTCTGGGGAAAGTTGCGCGGATGGTTGAAGACCTGATGTGAGTCATGCCGGCCTCGCTAACGCTGAAGAGGCGCCCCACTTGAACCCCGAAATACTGCCTTCTCCCGCGAGAGCCGAAACGCCTCAAACCGGGCTATTACCCCGGACGCGAGAAGGCCCTGGCTTCGCGTCCGGGACAGCCAGGACCCACTTATCCGACGGTGAATTCTGCGCTGCCTCAGCAGTGCAGCTGCACGCCCATTTCCGCCGCGTTTGGGATCCACATTGAGGTTAACTCTGATGATCTGCCCCATCTTGTCAGAAAAAGACATTTCCCTTGACCTTGCGACTAAAGGAAAGCAATCAGCCTTTGACAAAAATCGCGATCAGGATTGCGCGGAGAACTGAGCTTGATGAGCAGATGATTCTCATGTCTCTTCGACCGCGAGTGTCTCGGCTCGACGGGCATCGGTCATGGCGTCGCGATCCCTCACGCTCTGCTGGCACGATCTCTTCGCCAGTCGTGTCTTTGACACGCTTGGCCCAGCCCGTTGACTTCGACGGCCCCTACGACGACCAGTCGATCTCATCTAGATTGTACTCTGGCCGCGCTCTGTTACTTCCGCCTTCCTCCCTGCCCTTTCGCAAAGATGCCGGCTGCTTCGAGTAGCTCTTGTTCGGGAGCGACTCCGATTGCCACGGTCAGCCGATGAGGTGTTGGCGATTGTCGAAAATGAGCCGCTTCCGGGAATTTCCACCAACTTGCATACTCCTCGTGTCGGGCCTGGCGTTGTGATGTCTGTGCGGCGCATGGCGCAGGGGCTCGCTACCAGCCGATGAGGCGGCCTTCGCGGGGGATTGAAGCATCTTCGGGTTTCTTTTCTGCGCGGTAACCCAAACAGAATGTCTGCGTCGTCACATTGCTCCGAGGCCGCGCCGCGCTCCGGCAACGCGCGGTCTGGTTCCCCCGCGGGTACTGCGATCGATCAGCCCCGCATCGTTGAGCGCAAGATGGCCTGCATGTGCTCTTCCCGAAGTCGAGTTCGCCCCGTGCCTCAACAGTCAGCACGTACTCGGCCTTGACCCGGCGGTCGCCTCGGCTGGTCGCAGGATAGGAACAGATAGCCCTCAAGGATTGCTCTTCAATTCGGTCTGCCATCTTGCGGTCGTGCCAGTTGCTGCCCGATCGATGAACAACCCTATGGAGCGCGGCATAGGCGGTTTCATGGCTTGCTATCAGCGCCTGCAGTTCGCGCGAGGTACCTTCGTCTTCAGCAAACGTCGGTTCAACGACAGTCGCAACGGCGGTGAACGCAAGAAGTGTACGGCGGGTGACTGCGGGCATGCCCCATATCCTTGCCGTTGATGAGTGCGGGCACACCATAGCACCGGCGCAGCGTTCGGGGAGATGCAACGCGACCCTATTGTCTGCTGACAAAACGTTCCGCTCCTGCGGCTGCTTCTCCTGCAATGGCTGGCAGGTTCAGTCTCCTGAAACGTCGTAGGTGTGACGCTAGTATGGCCATTGAACGCCACCCACAACTCAGATGCTGTGTGAGCGCCTGCCACCAGCCGGTACATTTGCCTGTCTCTTATTCCAGACTGTTCTCGCGTGCACCGTGCCCCTGTGCGATCGGGAATCGACGTTGGCCTTCTACAGGCCGCTTCCAGACCTCGCCTCCCGAAGTCAGTTGCGGCGAGCGTTGAGAGCACGTGCGAGGAGCCGGGTGTCAGTCAGCTGGATCACGCACGTCTCGAATGCTTTGGTCGGGCCGCGCCAGCGCAGCTCTTCGACGTTATCGAACAGCCGAGCGTCCGTGCGCAGCGTCGCGAGATTTTTGAACAAAAGCGCGAGCTCTCTACGCTTGCCGAGGGCTTCAGGCGGAAAGCGTTCAAGAGGGCCGTAGCGGCCAAGCAGCCGGGCGGCCGAGACCAGGCCGATGCCTTCGAGACCCGGATAGCCATCGGCGGCATCACCGACGAGCGCGAGGAAATCTGGAATCAGGGCGGGCTCAACTCCGAACTTCTCGCGTACACCGGCGGCATCGCGAATTTTCTGGGCCCTGCGGTCTACCTGGACCACATGGTCACCGCGCACACACTGCGCGAGATCCTTGTCCGGCGTCCAGATGCACACCTTCTGCACGCGCTCATCGGCAACCGCGCTGCGCGCCGCGGAGGCCAGCGCGTCATCGGCTTCCAGCTCGATCATCGGCCAGACCGCCACTCCCATCGCCGCCAAGGCTTCCTCGAGGGGGTGAAACTGCGCGAGCAACGCCGGCTCGATGCCATCCCCGGTTTTGTAGCCGGGCCAGAGCTGATTTCTAAACGATTCGACTACATGATCGGTAGCCACCCCAATGTGTGTGGCGCCATTCTCGATCATCTCCAGCACAGTGTTCAGCACGCCGAGGACTGCGCCAAACGGCTTGTCTTGGCCGTTGTTGAACCGGCGTTGGCCGTAGAAGTGGCGAAACAGTTCGTATGTGCCGTCTACTAAATGTACGATCATTGCAGTCCTCGAGGAAACAGCATCCGGCCCGGTTTCTGGTGTTCGAACTTAGTTATAGAGACACCTGGGCCAGCGCGAGCATCGTCGTGACATGACCCAAATGCGACAAGAGGACCAAAAAGGTAGGAAGCGCAGCGAACCCCTCTATATCGACAGCCATGGATGCATCGAGCGACCACCCGCAGAACGACGAGCTTCTCTCGGACATCCAGCGCCTGTCCTTCGACTATTTTCTCAAAGAGGCCAACCCGGCGAATGGCCTGATCGCCGACCGCAATGCCCCGGGGTCACCGGCCAGCATCGCCGCCGTCGGGCTCGCCCTGTCGGCCTATCCCGTCGGTGTCGAGCGCGGTTTCATGACGCGCGCCGCCGCCGCTGAACGGACGCTCGCCACGCTTCGCTTCTTCTGGAACGCGCCGCAAGGGCCCGAAGCCGACGCAACGGGCCACAAGGGCTTCTACTACCATTTCCTCGACATGGAGACCGGCCGCCGCGTCTGGAAGTGTGAGCTGTCCACGGTCGATACGGCGCTTCTGCTTGCCGGTGCGCTGGCCGCCAGCGCCTATTTTGGCGAGGACGATGAATCCGAACTGGAAATCCGGCGGCTAGCCGATGCGCTCTACCGGCGCGCCGACTGGCGATGGGCGCAGAACGGCGGCGCCACCGTCACCCATGGCTGGCGGCCTGGAAAAGGCTTCCTGCGCTATCGCTGGCAAGGCTACGACGAAGCGGTGATCCTTTATGTGTTGGGCCTCGGCTCGCCAACCCATCCGTTGCCGCTCGAGAGCTATGCGGCCTGGCTATCCACCTACAAGTGGAAAAAGATCTATGGCCGGGAATTGGTTTACGCCGGTCCACTTTTCATCCACCAGCTGTCGCATATTTGGATCGATTTTCGCGGCATCCGCGATGCTTCCATGCGCAACCACGACTGCGACTATTTCGAGAACAGCCGCGAGGCAACCTACCTGCAACGCGACTACGCCATTCGCAATCCGAAGGGCTTCAGCGGTTATGGCGAGAATTGCTGGGGCATCACCGCCAGCGACGGCCCAAGCCCGACAAAACGCCAAATGACGGTCGGTGGCCGCCGCTTCTTCGGCTATCTGGCGCGCGGTGCGCCATTCGGCCCTGATGATGGGACGTTGTCGCCGTGGGCAGCGATTACCTCATTGCCCTTTGCGCCAGAGATCGTTTTGCCGGCACTGCGCCATTTCCACGAGATCGACCTGCACGAGGGCAACCCTTACGGCTTCACCGCAAGCTTCAATCCGACAATAGCAGCCGCCGACGGCCGGCCATGCGGTTGGGTATCGCCGGACCATGTCGGCATCAATCAGGGGCCGATCACTCTGATGATAGAGAACTATCGCTCGGGCTTCCTGTGGCGCCTGATGCGCTGCGTGCCGGCCATCATCGCCGGACTGCACCGAGCCGGTTTTTCGGGCGGTTGGCTATAACAAGTCGAGATGACAAAGCTCCCCGACTGACCGGGACTCTTGACTGCTAGCGCATGCCGCATTTGCTGCAAACGTCGACTCAGCGGCAGTGGGTGATGGGCGCTTCTTATAACGCCGGTCACGAATGTCTGAAACGGGTCACAATTGCGGACAGGCCGCCTTAGGCTGGGATACACGAGAGCGGACATTCAGGTCGTCGCGAACATCGTCGTGACCTGTGATGGGTTTCGGATGCCGGCCGTCTACTGAGATGGCGTGGCTCGAGGCCGGCGTCCGGAAGCCTCCAGGGAAGGAACCCG
>NZ_JAMYTF010000107.1:0-5416 GCF_040322295.1 Mesorhizobium sp. M0159 | reverse complement strand
GAGCGCGCTCCGGAAGACCGGCGGCAGCGCTATATTGGGGAAGATTCAAACGGCACTTCTGGGGAGTATTGAGCCGGCATCGACAGTTGGTCGCTATTCCCTGAAGGAAGCCTCGACATTACCGACACGAGCGCGGGCGGTCGGCAGACCGCCGGTCGGTGGTACTCCGCATGCAGCGCCGTCGCCTTCTCCGAGAAACGTCCTCTGTGGATGGCTCCCGCGATGCAAGAGGTAATTGGACGTTACGGCGCGTTGGGCGGGTGCAGTCTTCTGTCCGGCCTGTTGATGCAGCCATCCGAGACTGCTGGCCCTGATGGGACCGGCGAACTGGATCTCAATCTGCCTATCAGGCTATGGTGCTCGGACATTCGACGGGTTGTCCCTGTTCCCGGCCTGACCAGTCTCGCCATCACATCGCGTCGCTCTCACAACCTACTGGTAGCCGATCGATCGGCCCGCCTGTTCTCTGTCCTAAAATTTATCTTCTTCGCAACCTTACACCGCAAGGTTCGCGGCATGACGAGCTTGAGGTCTCGCGCGTACCATGATCGCCCAGACCACACGGGCCATCTTGTTCGCCATGGCCACACTCGCCAAGCGCACGGGTTTCCTGGCGAGCAACGCGACAAGCCGAGGATCCGCTGCCGCCCCTCGAGTTTTGCGAAGGTGTCGGCCCGAGCCAGGCGGGGAACTCCCGACCCGTGCGGGTGCGACGGCAGTCGGCCACGAAGCGACGGGCAATATCCTCGTTCGACACTGCCAAGTCGGCTTCCCGAAACAGCCATTCCTTCAGTTCGCGCGCACCGCCCGGAGAAAGTACGAAGCTGTACAGCGTCCGCAACTACGGCAAGGTGCTCGTGCCGCGCGCGCGTAGTCAACGAGATCGTCGGTATGTAGGCCAAGCTGCATCGGGGCGAGGCTTAGAGACCGCGCCGAGGTCGTTCGGGCCGCTCTGCGAGCCGGAAGCCGCCTCGCCCTTCGACTTTTCATTTGCGACAGGCCCTGATGAATTGCCAAGCCGGGCTGCAGCGGGAAACCTGTCAGGATAACAGGATCACAGCGTTCGGTTGCATGCCCGGCAGTCGGACTCATTGTCGGCCTTCTGACAATGTTGGGTATGAAACACTGCACTATCAAAGCGATCGTGTTGTCTAAAAATGGTTTTCTGGATTGGCACGGCATTTGCTTTGCTGAATCACAAATACCTACGGCACGAACCTGCAGGAGTTCCTCCATGAACAGCCTCAGGCAGTCGCTACAGCAAGATCTGTGCATGCGAATCCGCCCTCCGGTTGCAATCGGAATGGGCCGAGCTTGTAACCAAACACTCCCCCTACTGCATGTGGGGACGCCAAAATCTCGCGACGCGGGCCACGACTGGACAAAAAGCCGCTCGATCGTCCCGCCGCTTAATGAAGTCCAGTGGTGGGACATCGATGAGCGCCTCGCGGAAGGCCGGACAGTTCCGCGATACCAACGTTATAGGGACGGCCTAATCTGTTTTGACTCGTTCTGCACAGTAGGATGGGTGGCTAGCACAAAGGATACTTGAACGTGGACGTTTTCGAACGTGCTTCAATACCTGCGAGGAGGTCACTGACCTCATCCTTCTCGGCCGACCTGGCCGTACTGGGTGCCGCATTCGTTTGGGGCGCGAGCTATCCGGTCGCGAAAAGCGCACTATTCTATGCGCCGGTTTTGATCCTCATTCTTTATCGTTTCCTGATTACCACGATCTTTATGGCAGTGGTGGCAAGACATGAGATCGCGTCGATCTCTTGGGGCGATTGCATCCGTGGCCTCGTATTGGGGACAATACTTTTTTCAATTTTTATTGCTGAAACTTACGGTGTTGCATCAACAAGCGCAATGAATACGGCCTTGATCATTTCGCTTTGTGTAATTTTCACGCCGATCATTGACTATGGGCTATCGGGGCGACTTCCACCTCCGGGCATATTGGCAAGTGCCGCCATATCCTGCATCGGTGTCGGCCTTCTCACTGGCGGGATCGGCAAGTTCAGTCCGGGTGACGCGCTTGTGCTGGGGGCTGCGATTCTGCGAGCAATTATGGTCGTTTCCACCAAACGCCTTCTGGCCGGCCGGCAGATTTCGTCTGCGGCACTGACGGCCATCCAGGGATCGGCGGTGGCAACACTCACTTTCGTTTTAGCCGTGGGTCAATTCGGAATCTACGGCCTTATTGTGAAGGCCCCCCTTCAGTTTTGGGGCGCCGTCGCCTTCCTTTCACTCTTCTGCACGATCGCTGCATTCTACATTCAAAACGCCGCGGTCAGAAAATCCACGCCGACACGGGTTGGCTTGCTGATGGGAACAGAACCCTTTTTTGGTTTCGTCCTCGCGCACCTTCTCCTGACAGAATCTTTGACCGCAACGGGCTTGATAGGTGCCGGCCTCATCCTCGCCGGAACCTTTTCCGGCATCTTTTTTGAGAGCAGGACCTGACAAATGAACCCCGTCTCAACTTCGATCAAACCATCTACCGGCGGCATTTTGAGTTTCGAAGATCTGGAGGCTTTTCGGGACCGAAACGCACCAGTTGCAACCATGTTCAGCGGCGGTCTCGACAGCACCTACCTTCTCTACAAGCTGCAAAGCCTTGGCTTTTCGAATATTGAAGCTGTCGCGGTGGATGTCGGAACTTCCATCGATAAGCCTTTGCTGGAACAGACGGCAGCCAGGTTCGGCGCGCGCTTTGTCTGTCTCGAAGGGCGGGAAGCTTTTGTCGAACAAGGCGTGAAACCTGCCATTCGGGCCCACGCCAAGTACCTTGGTAACTATCCGTTAAGCAGTTCCTTGAGCCGTCCCGTAATCGCCTCGTTGATTGTTGATCATGCAACATCAATCGGCTCACGGCTGCTTCTTCATACAGCAAGTCTTTCGCAGAATAGTCTTCCGCGCCTTAACAATAGCATCAAGCGCTCGGGATTTTCCGGCAACTTCGGCAGTCCGTATGAATGCTCGGTGATTTCCCGGCAGCAGAAGGCCGCCGCCCTCTCTAAGTTCGGACTGACTTTTGTGACGGACCGCACCTGGAGCGGAGACGAAAACCTCTGGTGCCGGGAATTCGAGTCTGGACCTTTGGATGATCCCGAGAACTTTTCTATCCCGGAAGAGGCATTTGATTGGACGCGCAACACTGCCGCAGAGCAGCCGGTAGAGATCAAACTCGGGTTTATCGACGGAAATCTCGTGTCAATTGATGACCGTGATGTTGCACTGATCGACACAATCCCGCTCCTGAATAAAACAGTTGGCAAATTCGGACACGGCCGCTTTGTCGGGCTCGAACACATCTCAACCGGTGAAAAGGTTCTCGAAGTCCGCGAGGCCCCCGCAGCGGCCATCATCATGGACGCGCTGCGGCACCTCGAAACCGCTTCCCTTGGCGTCGGATCAATCGTGTTGAAGGAAGGGCTTGAGCAAGCCTGGTCCCAGGAGGCGGTTTCAGGTGAATGGGGCAGTACTATTCACAAGATGTGCGAACGGGCCATAGCGTCCGCGCTCGAGGGCGTCAGCGGGAGCGTCAGCTACATAGTCGATAATACGCGCTTTTTACCTCGGTCCATCATAGCCAGCACGCCGAAATACATTACGGACCGCCACCTTTGGGAACACCAAGCCGCGAGCCACCAAGCGTCCTTTAAAACTTCCCCCTCGCCAAATTACCAAGACGGGAGACACCCATGAAAAAGGTCGCACCCCAGGCGCTATGCAGCCTCAGTCAAGAATGCACTGATCATCTGGTCACGAATGGATGGTGGTTTTCCAGAGGTAAGCGCACCGAAGCCGGCTTCGGCATCGAAATTGATGCTGGCTGGAAGAACTTTGCTGACCACTGGAATCGATTGCTTCTCGATGAATACATGCGTGACGGCGGGACCTATCGCTACCGGCGCTATGGTGCGTTTGAATATGACGCAGTTGACGGAATTTTTCGGCTCCTGCCCCATGCCCCTTACGAGCAATCGAAAGCCATCAACCACTTGAATGGCGGCTTCAAGCGCTACTTCGAGCCCTTTGAACAATCGTTTATAGATCATCCTGTCTTAAACAAGATTCTGACAGGTTTCTGCAGAATTCTATGTCAAACCGCTGGACATGATCGTTGGGATATTAAGCTCCATCCCTACCGGATTGTTGCACGCGACGGTGTAAACGGCAAACCAGCACCCGAGGGCCTTCATCAGGACGGGGTGGATTTCATCGTTTCTTACATGATCGGGCGGGTTAACGTGACCGGCGGTATGAGCACGATTACTGATGCCTCAAAGCGGTTCCTCGGCGATGTCGAAATGAACCTTCCAACTGATTTTGTGATTTGCAACGATCGCAAGACGTTTCATGATGTATCACCGATCGTGACCGAAAATCCGAAAATGCCGTTCGCATATCGTGACGTCCTTGTCATCGCCTTCGAGAAACTATGAATCAAGTCTTGAACCTAAGCACGTTGCGACCAATAGCGAGATCGCTGTCCATACCTGTGGGAATTCTTGAGGCAGAGTCGGACATATCGGACGCCGCCTGATCAGTCGGATAATCTGCAAATGGGTGGAAGATCGCTCTTGTGATGTGTAGTTTGGGACTGATAGTCGAGGCTTGATTCCGTTGGACGCGAATGCCTTCTGGCGCATCACCGCCATGAGAATTCTCGTCCACTGTCCGAGTCAGGAACTGCACACGGGCTCGCCGAACAGGAAGTTGGAACGCTTCGTCATGCTGTCTTAGGCGATATAGCCGCCCGGAGTGCTGCGACACGTGCACGATAGCATTGGCTCGCGAGGATGGATTGCTAACGGCGAACCCATGCTGGTCGGCAAGGCGATACTGGCTGGAGCATCAACTCGGCCGACGAGAGTGGCCCCCCATCCTAGGCAGGATCGGCCGACATGGCCGGCATCGCGAGCCGCTCTGAAAGAGCACAGCGGGCATCCAGACGCTGCCGGGTAAGTCGTTGCTGCCTTCTGGGAGTACGTTCTTTGGTTGGAAATTGCTTACAAGCTTCTGGAGAAAGACGAGACCCGCGTTTTGCGCGACACTCGTTTGCTAGAGAACTACAAGAAACTTAAGTTGCTGTTCGAAGCGAGGGTCGATGACGGGCTGGTCGCCTTCAACACCGCCCCTGGCCTGATGAGCCTCGATCTCCAGCACAGGCTCTTTCATCTCGCCCTTTCGGAGCTCGGTGGCGAGGAGGCATGGAACGAAGTGCTGGAGATTACGGTGGATGTCGCGCGTACCATCACCATCGAACGGTTCAACCGCCCCGATTGACGGACCCTCCGCGTTCGTTTCCTTCATCGGGCTGGAAGAAGCCGCCGCTCGCACAACGAAAAAGCCCGCCGCGGGAGGAGGTGCGGCGGGCTTGATTTGGACGACAGCATTCGGGAGGAAT
>NZ_JAMYTF010000106.1:0-5485 GCF_040322295.1 Mesorhizobium sp. M0159 | reverse complement strand
ACTGCAAGCTCCTCGGCTCCTTGCTTCAGTGTCAGTATGTCTCGCTCATCACCTCAAGCCGCGCCAGATGGGGTCAGCTTGGCGCTTACCCATAAAGTGCGTGCCAGCGGTAACAAACTTCAACTTCCTGACGATATGGGCAGAATGACCGCGCGATTGCACTCGGCAGAAAGTCGTGGCTCTTCGCTGGGCCGGACCGTGGCGCCGATCGCGCGGCCGTCATGTATACCCTGATCGGCACGGCAAAGCTCAACGATGCCGACCCGCAGGCCTGACTCGCCGATGTGCTCGCCCGCATCGCCGACACTCAGCAAAGCCGGCTGGCCGATCTCCTGCCGTGGAACTGGAAGGCGCAATCTGCAAGATTGGCGGCATGAGTCCGTCCCCGAAGACCGCCGCATCCGAGAGCGTCAACGAGATCGCTACGGTTCGCATCGAGTCTGCCATTAGGTGGCTGAAGGCTCAATCTTGCCGCTTTGCAGGTCTCCTAAAATGTTGTCGCGTCACGCTATGCGTCAGCGCGAGGCAAGTTCAACTCAGCGGTCATCTCGTCGCGAGCCCTGTTCTCGCCTAAGAGATCAAGAGCGTGCCAAGCCATGGAGTTTATGCTTGCCAGAACTGGATATCCCAACGCTCGACCAAGTCGGCCAAGGTCCGATCGCCGTATGGAAAACGCTGCGCAAGATACAAACAACGCATGGACAGGATCTGCCACCGCCAAAAGCGCCCTTAGCTCCGTCTCGATGCGATCGAGGGGAACGCGGGAAACGTCATCGTCGGTGATGAGGTTCATCGGTCCCGACAATGAATGGCTGGCGACTACCTGGATTCCGTGAGTTGCGAAATACGGTGTAAAGGCGTTGTGCACAGTCGGGCCATAAGGAGTCAGCAGCGCAATCCGCTTTATGTCGAACCGTCGCATCATCGCAACCGCGGCTATCCCTGGCGATGTATATGCAAGGCCGGGCCGCGCGGCACTAAGATGATGCAGAAGCGTTTCATTTCCGAGTGCTATGGTAGCTGATGTGCATGAGAATGCGATTACGTCCACCAACTTTCCCGCCGGCAACGTTGCTAGTACAACTTGCCAATCAGGTATCGGGCTAAAGCCACCGGCCGCATGATCCTCTTCATCGTACGAAACACGCGTCGTGAACACTCGCACCGGCGAGCTGGCCATCTCTGTTTTGAAGGCGTCCTCTCCAACGGGGTCTGTGGAGAGTGTTACCAAGCCTATGCCTTTCATCTCGCCAACCTTTCATACTACGAGGCGGGGTGGCATCACCGCGCTCTCATCGTCTGCCCTTTTTCAGCTTTCCGCCGTCTCGTGGATCTTTTAAAACACTGACATGTTGTGATGACGCTTCCGTTCCATCCCGAAACGCCGCTCGAGGTAGCTCAGTGCAATGACAGAAGGGATACTAACGGCCAGAAAAAACAAGCCCACCATGCTCATTGGTTCCAGATACCGGTAAGTCGTGTTGGCGATTGTTCGCGCTTCGCCCATGAGCTCTACTATCGTAATCATCGACAGCAACGGGCTTTCCTTAAACATTTGGACAATGTAATTTCCTAGTACGGGCAGCATAGGGGGAAGTGCTTGCGGAATGATAACGTGCCTCCAAGTCTGAAGCCGCGTTAGGTTGAGGGCCGTGGCCGCCTCCCAAAGACCCCGATCTACATTATCGATACCCGCGCGGTAGACCTCAGACGTATAGCTTGCGTAATGGATGCCAATCGTGACCACCCCGGCCACAAGCGGGCTCAAAAAGATACCAATGTCAGGCAGCACGTAGAAGGTAAAGTACAGTTGCACCAGGAGCGGCGTTCCTCGCACGAATTCGACGCAATAGCGGAGCACTGCCTCCAAGACGGGCCCACCCGAGCGTCTGCCTATGGCGATTGCGAGACCAATCAGCATTGCGAGGGTCGAACCTAAGACGGTCGCATAGACGGTTACCTTCACTCCTTCAAAGAGCTGCGGCAATATATTCAAAGCGAATGACCAATCCCATTCCATGTCAGTTACTCGCCTTTGACGTGGGTTTAAGGCGGCGCTCAGCCAAGCGCATGAGCGAAGACAGGATTGCCGCCAAAACAAAGTATATGATTAGAATAGTGATGAACGGTATCGCTGCGTCGCCAGTCTGCGTACGCACTGTCTGTGCACGGAAGGTGATGTCAGAAACTGAGACCACCGACACGAGCGAGGTCGCCTTTAGCAGTTCAACGGCGCTATTGGAGAATGGCGGTATCATTAGTGGCAAAGCCTGTGGCAAGAGCACATATCTTAGGCGTTGCCAGCGACCGAGGTTCAGCGCGATACAAGCCTCAAACTGCTCAAGCGGCAAGGCCAGCATGGCACCACGCACGATCTCGGACATATAAGCTCCGCCGCCAAGACCGAGGATGAGCACGCCTGCCTCAAAAGGTGTTAAGGAGATACCGAAAATGGGTAGTACGAAGTAAGCCCAAAAGAGCTGTACAAACCCCGATGAGCCGCGGAAGAACTCCATAAACAGCCTGGCCGGGATATGGAGCCAGGCGGTATTGGACAACCTTGCAAACCCTATGGCAAAAGCGACAAACGTTGCCAAAAGACCGCCACATATGGTGAGCTTGATAGTTACCGTCACACCGGCCAGGATGATGGGAAGGAAATCGATCGACTGAGGCATTTAGATACTCAGCCCCGCGGCTACAATCTTGCGCAAGAACTGTTTGGTTCGCTCCTCCTGCGGATTGCAGAATATATCTTGCGGCGGCCCTTCCTCAATGATTCGCCCGCCATCCAAGAAAAGCACACGGTCAGCAAAGTCGCGGGCAAATGTCATCTCGTGGGTGACGAGCAGCATGGTCATGTCTGTTTCCACCGCCAGTTGGCGCATGACATTCAGGACTTCTTCGACTAGTTCGGGGTCAAGCGCCGAAGTAACCTCGTCGAACAGCATTACCTTGGGTTTCAGTGCAAGGGCACGCGCAATTGCCGCGCGTTGCTTCTGGCCGCCGGACAACTCGGACGGCAACGCCTTAGCTTTGTGAGCCATGCCGACCTTCTCAAGCAATTCCATTGCCAAAGCCGTGGCCGCTGCCTCAGATAGGTCTTGGGTAAGGATCGGAGCGAGCGTGACGTTGCGTAGTACCGTCATATGCGGAAAAAGATTGAACTGCTGAAATACCATGCCAACGTTCTTGCGCATCCCATGGAGTTGCGCCCTGCGCTGGCGAGGGCTCAGGCTAGCCATTTCAGGGCTCCAGAGCGGAGAGCCATCTATTGAAACACTGCCACCTTCGATTTTCTCAAGTGTCATAAGGATACGAAGGATCGTAGTCTTGCCCGAACCAGACGCACCGATCAACGCCAGTTTCTCTCCTGGCGACACGCTAAAACTTAGATCGCTTAGAACGATATGGGCGCCGTATTGCTTGCGCACGTTATTGAACTGAACCATCGGAACGGGCATGCAGGACTCCTGAAGAAAGATACCCAAACGCCAAGAGCCGAACAACTGACGGTTAGGGCAAATCGATCGGAAGGCGCCACGCTTTAAGCGCCTCACGACATGAGGTCAGTGATACGTCACTTTCGGCAAAGCTGCTCCATAGATACCGTTTCAATGTCGTGAGCGCCTTCTTCAAAGTCATACTTCTTCATAAGCTGCATATATTTGCCATTTGTCCTGATCTTGCGAAGACCTTCGTTATAGGCGTCTCGCAACTCCGCATTGTCCTTGCTGAAGCCTGCCGCTGCGCAACCCCGGGTGTGTTCGATTCGAACGAGGTGCAAGTCAGCAGAGTTTTCTCTCTCTACCAGCGCTGCTAAGGTGAAAGCGTCATTAGCAAGAACGTCGATCCGCGCGTCCTTTAGAAGCTTTACGCCGCTCGTTGCGTCCGGATACACGACGATATTCTCCTGCTTCACGCCAGCTTCAATCGCCAATTTCTGGTTGCTGCCGCCGGCGACAACGCCAATCGTCAAACCTTCGTCAACTACGTCCTTATAAGTTGCCACCTTGCCGGCGAGCGAGGACGCGATAAGAAAGCCCTCGCTGTTACACGAAACGGGTTCGGAGAAAAGGATCGCGTCGCAACGCTCGGGCCGGATAAAGAGCGCGCCAGCCGATGATAAAGTTGCCCGTTTTGATTGTAGTGCCGGGATCATCGCCCCGTACTCCATAACCTGGCCCGAAAACTTAGTGATACCGACTTCATCCAGAATGGCTGCATCCATTTCCGGCCCCCAGCCACCAGGCGTGCCGTCCGGGTTCATCAGCATGAACGGAGGTTCGTTGGCGATCGCGATGGTTACCCCGTTTTCCCTCGCTTCATCCAGCGTCTGAGCATGCGCGCTGTAAAGCGGAAGTGTTAATGTCGATCCGACCAGAAGTGCAACCAGGCACTGGGGCGACAAAGAAGACAGGCGACTAGGTAGTTTGGTCATTTTCATTCCCCTTTATCGGATGGTGTTGCCGGTCGCTGCGCCGAGATAAAGTACTGTGACTACTGCATGACCGTTCCCCTACCACCTTGGGCCAGGTCCCTTCCTGCGTCAGAAAACGATCCGGGTAGAGTTGCTCATAGGAAAGGGCTGCGCTCAGCACGCCCATGTCATCCCCGCGCGCGCCGATGATTTGGAAGCCGATGGGGAGATCATCAGACGTAAATCCACAAGGAACCGAACAGGCCGGCTGCTGGCTCAGATTGATCGGGAAGCTGAATGACGACCATTCAAATGAGGTTTCGAGTCCGCTTCCAGCAGGAATGTCTCTGCCGACGTCGAAGGCTGCAACGGGAACGGCGGGCGACATGACATAGTCAAATTCCTCAAGAAGTGCGTCCATCTTTGCGCCGAACGCGGCTCGTCGCTGCTCAGCCTGCATGCGCTCGACCGCAGTGTATTTCTGACCAATATGCGCGGCATTGACAAAGCCGGGATCAAGCAGCGCATGGTCCCGGGGGTTGATTGAGGACAGCCGGTTGGCTGCCCCAACAAACCAGTAGAGGAGGAATATCTGGAGCAAATCACCTTGTTCCGGAAGCCGAATTTCGGTAATTGTTGCGCCCGCAAGTTCGAGATCTTTCAGCACAGCTTCGACCGCAACGGCAATCTCGGGGTCTACACTGCCTACGCAAGGTGTCTTCCAGTACCCGACCCGCTTCTCCGACCAATTAACCTGATGCAGCGAGACCTCCAAGAAAGCTTGCGTAGACTGGGTCCAATCCTTCAGATCGCGACCCGACATAGCATTCAGCATCGCCGCTGCGTCCGCAACAGTGCGCGCCATCGGGCCGATATGAGCGACCGTACCGAACGAACTCGGTGGATAGGCCGGAACCCGTCCATAGCTGGGCTTGTGGCCGACGATACCGGTAAAACACGCCGGGATACGTATCGAACCGCCGCCGTCGGTCCCAAGGTGCAGCACGCCCGCGCCGCTCGCCGCCGCTGCTGCCGCTCCTCCGGAAGAGCCGCCGGGCGTTACAT
>NZ_JAMYTF010000105.1:0-5628 GCF_040322295.1 Mesorhizobium sp. M0159 | reverse complement strand
AGCAACGCTTTCAACTCGCCTCTGCTCAGTCTAACGTCTCGATTGGTCATGGCACTTCCCCTTCCACGGGAATCGGTGATCGCAACGTCACCACCGTGCCATGGCCGCTCGCCCCTCAGAGCAAGCGCCGTTCTCTCTCCAAAACTTTTTGCCGAACCTTCGGCACACTATCGCGAATCCTTTGCCACGTGTAGGTTTGACCTCACGGAAGCCGAGAATTGCAGATAGACTTATATTAGTGGATGCTATATTAGGGTGCGGGGACGCGAGGGGCCGCTAGTGTACTCGGATTGCCGTCCTTTCCTTAGATTGATTGGGCCATTCGCGATTGAGAGCGCGGATGGCGCGGACGTCACGCCGCATGGCAGACGGTCTAAAGCGCTCTTGGCCATGCTCGCCCTGGCACCCAACGGTACGCGGAGCCGAAAATGGCTGCAAAGCAAGCTCTGGAGCACTCGCGGCGAGGAGCAGGGTGCAGCAAGCTTGCGGCAGGAGCTGTCCGAGGTTCGGAAGTCGCTCCGCAGCGCCGGCATTGATCTAATCTCGACCGATCGTGATGTGGTTCGACTCGACGTCGCTTCGATCGGCATCGATTTGAACGATCCACCCGAAGGCTCTGCCACGCGTGATCTGCTTGAGGGCCTCGATATCCGCGATCCAGAGTTCGAGGATTGGCTTCGTGAGCAAAGAAGCCAATGGCCCCGGCCTCGCACAGTGCCAGCAAACGTCTTTCCTGTTGCCGCGGCAGATCAGTTGTCCGGACAGCGAAGCGCCTCACTTCTGAATTCGTCGCGGCTATGCTTGGGCCTGGTTCGCGATGCCAGGTGGACGGAGGGCTCCGCTAACAGGGCCGTCAGCGACCTTGTCCTGGATCTGGTGGTTCGATCGATCCTGAATTTCGAAGTGGTCGACGTCGTGGATTTTCAAGCGCAGGGACCGCTGACCCAAGCGCCTGACACTGCGCTGCCAGACTGGCTGTTGCAAACCAGGGCAACGGTGGTGGGCGACAGAGTGGGCCTGACATTTGCATTAATTGCGCCCGGTGACAGCCGGCTCTTGTGGTCGCATACGGATTTTCTCGAGCCGGCCGACCTGACTGGCCCGGCGAGCCTGAAGCTGATGTCGTTGGTCAATCAGATCGTGTTTTCGATCCTCGAATTCGTTCTCGATCCTAAGTCCATCCGCGACGAGCCCCGACACCGGGCGTGTCGGCTTGCATTGACAGCGCTGCGACAGGTATTCCGCATGCGCGATACGGACCTGGATTCGGCGGAGCGCATGCTCGCCGAAGCATATGAGCTCGACCCGCGTAGCACGTATCTGGGGTGGCAGCTGTTTGTGTTTGTCACCCGCTTTGGCGAGAGACGGGTCGGCCGCTCGGGCACCTTTCACGATCAGGTTCGGGAATGCGCCAGTCGCGCCGTCGAAGTGGCCCCCTTCAATCCTATCACCCTGGCGTTGGCCGCTCATGCCCATTCGTTCGTCTTTCGTGAATACGCACAGGCACTGGAACTCGCCGATCGAGCGATAGCCGCTAACCCGCTACAAGCCATTTGCTGGGACATGCGTGCCTTGACGCTCGGCTATCTCGGCGAAGTGAAGCGTGGCTATGAGGATGCGATGCGCGCACGTGCACTGGGCGGGCCTCCCCTGTATCGTTACTGCATCGATACCACGTGCTGCATCTTGGCAACTCTGAACGGGCGCTTCGAGGAGGGGATACGTCACGGCGAGCGTGTCCTTGCGCAGCAACCCACATACCTACCCGCTTTGAGATACTCGGCTGCCTGCCACGGGCATTTGGGGCAGACTGTGGAGGCAGTTCGAACTATCGAACGCTTGCGCGCCTGGGAGCCGGATTTCTCGCTCGAGCTGCTTTCGGAGGAGAATTATCCAATTGCAGGCGTACTCGGAGTTTCGGTTATCAAGAGCGGGTTGTCGCGGATAACGCTGCCAAGGTACGCACCCTAGCGCTGCGCACCGCAGGCGTTACGTCGAGGCTCCGACCACCAGTTGGCGCGGATCAAATTTAGAAGCTTTAGTTGAGGGGTGGACATGATGTCGACAATTGATCTCAATAACAAGTTGTTTAGCGCCCGATTCTTAGTAAGTGGATCGGCCATAAGGCAATATCCGCTGATATTGGGTGACGCAAGTCCTGAAAAATCTCTTGAGGAATACATCAAAAATAGAGGCGGCGAAAAACTGCATCCTTTCGCGTCTATGATGACCAAGAGCAGCGTTCTGTCGATTCAAGAAGAGCAGATCGTGATAACGATTTCTGATGACCCTGTGGAGGGTGCCATGCGCCTTTCGCCAGCCTTCCTGGCGGGGCCGAGCGCAGGTCGAGGTCGGGGCAGGGGCAGAGGGCGCGGACGAGGACGGGGACGCGGCAGGGGGCAAACGGCTTTCGAAACTGGCGAGGAGGCTTTGCCGGCGTGGCACGACAAGCGTGCCTTGCACAGGATCGGACTAAGCGTCGCCAACAAATATCTCGGTGCGATCTGGGAGGACATTCTTATCGATCCCCCGCCCGGACCTTCAGAGAGCCTCAGGGAGACAGAAGCGCTTATCGATCTGCAGAAGAGGAGGGAAGGTGACCCGCTGCGGCGCGAGGAGATCGTCCGCCAGGCATCGTTCGGGATTTTGGACTACACGGCGCCGCTCGGAATAGACACTCTCGCGGGCTTCGAGGGGACATGCGCATTGATCGTTGCGATCCTCGAACTCACGGAGGAGATCGGGCTCAACTACAAAGATCGCTTCAATCGGCCACGGCCCAACATCATTGAGCCGAGGCTGCGGCCGGCGCTTCCGGTTCCTTCGCACGCTTCCTACCCGTCCAACCATTCATTTCAGTCATTTGCAGTGGCGAACGTTCTGCAACGGATGCTGCCCGAGCACGCCGGCGTAACCGCGGTTTATGAGCGCGCCCGCCGGGTGGCCGAGAACAGGGAATGGGCCGGGCTGCACTACGCCAGCGACACCGATGCCGGCGAGGAACTGGCTGCGCGCATTTCTCCGTACTTGGTGGACGCGATGGATGAAACGATCCGACGCGCCCAGAGCGAATGGTAGGTGGGTGCCATGATGGACGACATCAAGAAGGGCGAAGGCCATCTTTGTTATGACTGGTATCACTACCTGTGGCACCTGATCGCAATCGGCGCCTTACGCGATCGTCCGCGCATCCCTGAAGCGCGGTTGCCGCACGAGGCCGCATACCTGCTGGAGGCCGACGCCTGGGATTTGTTGGGTACTGACAAGCCCGGTTACGGAGAGGTCATTGCCCAGATCGATACGGGGGTGAACTCAAGCCATCCCAATCTCGAGCCTCGTATTCTTTCTGCGGTCAGCTTCGCCGCTCACCCTTTCGGGTTGAGTTACGTCACACACAAGCAGCAACCGCTCGTCTTGCGAGGGCCGGAAAAAAAGCAGAGCAAGAGCTTTGTGGGCGACGATACCTGGGCGTGGGCGGCAAGCCTGATCAAATCGAGGAACAATGCGCAGGAAGTCGAGGTTCAGAAATCGCTGCTTCGAGCACTGAAGGATGGGCGCGGCTCAATTCAGGAGACTGCTGAGACCTCGCGTATGCGCTACTCAGCGCACGGGACCGCCTGCGCTGGGCTGATGGTCGGCGCCCCTGCGGCCCCGCCCGCGAAGTTGAGGCAATTTAGCAACGGTGAAGGCGCAATACCTTATTGGGGGGTCGCCCCAGGCGCTGAACTCCTGCCGATCGAGATTTCAGCACGGCCCGACGCAGCGCAGCTCATTCTGGCGTTCCTCTATGCCCGCGACCAGAAGGTTTCAGTCATACACTTTCCCCGGGAAGTACCCGATCCATGGCGAGCGCACCGTTCCTATCCTGGATATGGCGACAGCAGATATACTTCGGTCGAACAGGCAAAGCCAATTTGGGATTATTTCGAGACGCTTTTCGAGGCGATCAGCGAGGAAATCCCCATCATCTGCGCAGCCGGCAACGATGGCTACGACCATCTGATTTACCCGGCGAGCAAGGCCGGCGAAAGCAATGGCGTGGTTGGGGTGGCGGCCGCCACTTATCGGGCGAGACGTTCAGCATATTCCAACTACAGCGGCGATCCGACCGACAATTCCGTCACCATTTCCGCGCCGTCCGACGACCAGGAGGTGTGTACGCGCTGCCAAATACGACTGGACCGTGAGTCGCTGCGTTCACGTGACCACAATTTCGAGATCTACGAGAAGCTCCCCCACGTTGAATACGCGCCGCAGGGCGTGCTCACCACGGACATCCCGGGCCACCACGGCTATTCCGGCGGACAGCTGGAAGGGATCCAGCCACCGCGCGTCGAAAGCAGAGACCGCGCCGGGCTCTACACAGTATTTGGCGGAACATCTGCAGCCTCGGCCATCGTCGCGGGAGCAGCCGCTTTGTTGCAGTCGAAACATCGCTCCACCGGTAGGCCGCTCAACGGCATAGAGGTTAAGGCGAAGATGACCCAGTCAGGCGCAAAGGAGGTTTCATGGCCTTGGCTTGAAAAAGCTGACGTTCCGATTCTACCGGACAGCCCTAATTGCGAGAGAAGGGTGCCTTCGTTCGATCAGCAGTTTGGAGCGGGGCTGCTTGACCTCCGTAAGTTGCTGAGCTGAGGGTCCCGCCGAATTTTGACTAAAAGGTCGGCTGCAAGCCGCCAAAGCCGGGCCCGAATGGATTTCTGACGTAATTCTGACGTGCCCGCCACGGCGGGCTTACGATCCGCCTACGCCGTCCAGTCATATTCGAGCGACATTTGAAACCGCTCGGGGGCCGGACTCCAATGCATCCGATCACTGCCTATACGAATCCACAGACTGACCGCGTGCTCCCGTCATTCGGCATGGGTGAAACGAAATTCCAGCGCGCCATCGCCACGATCATGTTTACCGACGTGGAGGACTCGACCGGCTTGGCGAGCGCGCTTGGCCTGGTCGAAACCACGCGGTTCATGATCGAGCACTTCACGTTGACCCGCCAGGTCGTGGTGGCCAATGGGGGGATCGTTCAAAACTTTACAGGCGACGGCGTGCTAGCTCTCTGGCTGGGGAGCGAAATGACGCCCAGCGAAACGGCGCTAAAGGCGCTGGCCGCCGTCGCGGAACTGGTACCGGAAATCTCGCTCGGCAACGCTTGGAAGCGTTCAATGGGCTCCCTGTCGCGCCGCATCAGGATCGGCTTACACTCCGGCGAGGTGATGTTCGTCAACGATCGCCAGTGGGATTTCTCCTTTCTGGTCGGCTCGGAGGTAAATTTCGCCCGCCACGTCGAGCAGGCTGGCAAGAGGGAGAATGGCGCAGGCGTCGATGCGCTGGTGATGGTCAGCGGTGCGACCCTCCACCTTGCTGGCCTGGCGACTGCATCGATCGACCCCTACAAGCTTGTGCGGCTAACCCCCGCCGAACTGGCTCATCGCCAGTCGGTCGACTGGCGTCGACCGTGTTCGCGAAGCGGAACTATGGCGCGTGCAAATGTCGGCCTTTGAGTCGTTAGCTGACGTTGAACCTACTTCGGCCAAATGGCGGCTCCTGTGATGGGTTTCGGATGCCGGCCGTCTACTGAGATGGCGTGGCTCGAGGCCGGCGTCCGGAAGCCTCCAGGGAAGGAAC
>NZ_JAMYTF010000104.1:0-5637 GCF_040322295.1 Mesorhizobium sp. M0159 | reverse complement strand
TGGACACCCTTCCGCAACAGCCTGAGCGGCGAAACTGGGGAATTTTACTTCGGCACTTTTGGGGAAAATTCGAGCGGCATTGACAGCTGTGGGGATTCCCTAACGGTGGCGTAAGAGCCAGATGTTCTCATAGCTGAACAGCTTGCCTCGCGCCGAGCGGACGCCCTCGTCATTCAATCTTTTGGCGATTTGCCTGTCCATATCGCCCGCAGCATTGAGTTCCGTGATCCGCTCACGCACAAGCTCGAGTTCGCCATAGTCTCGATCGTAAGATTGAACTCGGCGTTGGATTTGATGTTCGCTGGTTGCGCCGGTCTGCCAGAGAATCCTGATCGACCTGGCCGCGTACCTTTTTCTGGTCGAGAACCACCTCCTGCACGATGAAGCGCAAGATACGTTTGCGGTCTTCTGGCTGGGTGGTTTCTGAGTGCCAGATAGCCGGCAAATTCTCGGCGAGTTCCTGAAGCGCCGCGTGATCCTGTGCCTGTAACACCAAGGGCTCCCGGTCTCTCCACCGACGATATTCCTGCTCGATCTCATCGACCAAGCGCAGCTTGTCTTCCCAAGCCTTTTCCAGGGTTCTGGCGACGAGACGCTGCCGGTCTGGTTGCGGTCCGCCAGGCAGCAGTAGACGGGGCATGCACTGTCGGGGCCGCTATAGCGCACGGTCATCCGCCGTCCGCACTGGCCGCAGACCGCTAAGCCCTGCAGCAAAGCAATGCCCTTGCGTGGCGCGCCGCGGTGGCCGGCCTCGTATCGATTGGTGTTGTCGGCGAGGCGTCTCTGATTGGCCATGAACTCCTCCCAGTTAATATAACCAGGGTGTGCGTCTTTGATGCAAACCTCCCAGTCGTCAATGGCCACCTTCGAGGTTGCGCGGTGCGAACCTGGAGCTTGGCGGACCGCATTTATTCGGCGCCGGCCGTAGACATATGCGCCGGCATAGGCCGGGTTGTGCAAAATATGATGGACATGGGCGATGGTGGCGTCTCGCCACACCAACTCATGGGGCGCCGGCCCGCGAAGCGGCCGCACCGGTACGCGCAGGTCATGCGTGCGCAGGTAACGCATAACGCGTCGCGCGGTCTGAAGCTCCTAAATTTGTCGAAGATCAGACGCAGCCGAGCCTGAACCTCTTCATCAGGGTTAAACACGATCTGGCCGGAGCGGTTGTAGGTCAAGCCACCTGGCAGCGGTATGCGAAGCTCGCCCCGCGCAGCCTTCTGCCGCTCCCCTTGATGCAGGCGGATGCGGATCTGGTGCAACTCCGCTTCACTCATGATCCCCGAGGGCCCTAACAGTAGCCGGTCGTGATAGGCGCAGGGATCGTAGAGGCGCTCGCCATCGGCGATGATAACGTCGAACAATGAACACAACTCGAGGAGTTGATGCCAATCCCGGTTGTTGCGCGCCAATCGAGATGCATCGAGACTGACCACCAGACCCGCGTTGCCGAGCCCGATCTCGGCGATGAGCCGTTGGAAGCCGCCACGCTCGACTTTGCCGTTTCCCGATTTTCCAAGATCCTCATCGATGACGACGACACGATCCGGCGGCCAGCCCAATCTGACGGCGCGGTCCACCAAGCTGTACTGAAGTTCGGTGCTTTCCTGATGGTGGCGCACCTGGTTTATCGAGGATTGGCGCACATATACGTAAGCGAACTTTGAACGCCGGACGGCCGTGAGCCGCTCGTCAGAACTGCTCGGAATAGCCAACATCAAACCGCTCCCTCACCGCCGGCGCGTTCGGCGGCATCCGGCGGATCAGAGTCGCGAGCATCTGCGCGACTTGGTGCTGAGATACTGGTGGGAGATTGTTCCAAAGGCTGGGCGAATCTGGCTTGATCCTTACCAGTGGAGCACTGGTCTCCGGTAGAGACACCGCAATCCGATGCGCCAAAGCATGAGCAACCATCGCAACTCGCCATTGAGTTACTAAAGGTGATTCGCGCATAATACACTAAAGGAAGCAAAGTCCGAACGGATATTAACTTCCTCGCTGCGCTACGATGTTCATGATCATCATCGCTAGCAGGTAGCGGCGCTCGGCAGCGCTGAGAACGGACAGGCCCCAGTCGTCGAGGATGAGGAGTTGAACGCGCCCGAGCGTCTTGAGCAGGCGGCCATAGCGCCCGTCGCTGCGCGCCAGCGCGAGTGCCTCGAAAAGGCGCGGGACGCGATGATAGAGCACCGATCGAAGCCGCACTCATCAAGCCGCCAGGGTCATCGCTACTCCTTAGCGCACGACGGTGTTGCTGTCGATCTCGATGACCCGCGCCGAATCCCTTTAGTGAATACTGCGGTCACCATAATTACAGGAGGAAATGGGCTGGCAGGTCCATCCGCTCACACGCTTCGTGCACAGACTTGTCCAGAATGTCGAGCCCTCGCTGAAGAGTTTCCCCGTCGATTGTCAAAGGCGGGAGAATTTTGATAACTTGGTCCTCCGAGCCGCATCGCTCTACCACAAGCCCGTCTTGGAAGGCCTTGCGGACGATTTTCCCAGCGAGTTTACCTGTGCCGCAATCGAGCCCCAGCATCATGCCCCTCCCGCGTACGGAAAGATTATAATTTCGGTTGTTTTGCGCAACCTGTCGAAGGTGCTCACTAAGAATGTATCCAGTTTTCGTAACCTCCGCAGACAGATTCTTATTCGTCCAATATTTCCGCAAAGCAGCGGTCCCCGCCACCAAGGCAAGATTGTTGCCTCTGAAAGTTCCATTGTGTTCGCCTGGCCGCCAAACGTCTAGATCGGGTTTGAGGAGCAAAAGGGACAGAGGCAGTCCGCAGCCACTAAGCGACTTCGACAAAACAACGATGTCTGGCGATAGATCGGCAAACTCGAAACTGAAGAAATTGCCCGTTCGTCCGCAACCTGCCTGAATGTCATCGACAATCAGGAGGATGGCGTTTTGTCTGCAAAGCTGCTCGAGGGACTGCAGCCAGCCCTTGCTCGCAGGGTTGATGCCGCCCTCGCCTTGGACGGTTTCCAGAATGATGGCTGCAGGCAGGTCGAGACCACTGCTTGCATCAGCCAGCACCCTCGCTAGATAATCCGAAGAATTGTTATCGGCTCCCCAATACCCGTCATAGGGCATGAACACTACTCCGGCTGGAGGAACGCCCGCCGCATCTCGGTAGTATCGATTACCCGTTACTGAAAGCGCGCCTAAGCTCACTCCGTGAAAGCCGTTGGTAAATGAAATTATACTGTGGCGGCCAGTAATCTTGCGTGCGAGTTTCAGAGCAGCTTCCACTGCGTTGGCGCCGGTGGGACCAGGAAACTGAAACTTGTATGTCAAACCACGTGGGCGCAAAATTGTCTCGTCAAAATACTCCATAAACTCTCTTTTGGCCGACGTAGCCATGTCCAATGCATGGATAATCCCATTTGATTTCAGGTATTCCGTCACATCGTTTAGCAAATCGGGATCATTGTGACCATAGTTAAGGGCACCTGCGCCGGAAAGAAAATCGATAAACTCGAAGCCATTCTCGTCCTCGAGAGTGGCTCCTGCTGCCTTCCTGAATACAACAGGGAAGGATCGCGAATATGACCGCACGTTCGATTCGAGCTTTTCGAAGGCAGATAACGAATTGTAGCTACTCTCTTGAGGCATGTTCTTTTCTCTATCCAGACGATTGCCTAAAGCATACTCACACGCTTGAAACGATCGTTGACATCGCTGTCTATCTTCACACTGATGCTCGCTGCGGCTCCGCGGTTTTAAACGGCAACCTTGGTCCGAGCATCTACACCAAATGATAGTATCGTCACTGGCTGTTCTTTGGTAGACGCCCGATTCCGAGTGAGAACGCAAACAGCGAGTTGCACATTACACCGCTGTCCAACAATGATCTGCTCTGATGATCCGTTGCTCGCGAGCTCTCTGCGGCCCATCTGTCAACTTACATAGCTCAAATAGGGACGGTACAACGGAAACGTCACAGATTCAGGCATTTTGGCGATTACTGCCAATGCCGTGATCGCGTTGTAGTAGGCGACTTTTGTCGGCATTCCATGATGTGCCTGCGCCAGCGCATATAATACGCTCCGGTCCGTGTGAAAATCGATGTTGAAGGAAATCGAGGTCGATAAGCTGCGGACGTGGTGGAGGGTTCCGGGTGGCATATACAGGATGTCGCCAGCATTTACGGTGACGACGACGGGTGTCGCTTGTTCATACTGCGGAAAGCGCACATGGTCCGGTTGCTCGGGGTCCACATCAAACCACCTCCAGCCGCGGCGGCCACATCGCCCAGCCTGGCTAGGCGGAAGGATGGTAAACTGCTTGGCGCCGTATATCTGGAAGAAAAGGTTGTGGCTTAGCAAAGTGTCGAAGTGGAGCGGTGTAACAGTGCCTGCCGGGCCCATGAAGAACTGAGAGTAGCGCCACCAATGCGAGCGATACGACGGCTCAAGAAAATTTGCCGGAAAGGGCTGACAATCCCCCGCCAGATTTTCCCTCAGGCCGAGTAGGGGAATGTCATGGCAGTACGGAGCTGCTCTCGCGTCAGATGAGGCTCCATTCCCGCCCGGCGGCTGCTCCATGACGAACCGAGCGTAGTCCGCGAGTCGCCAAGAAGAAACCTTAATTTCGCTCCCGTTAAGCGTCTTGACGGGCACAGCGAGTGATCCGGCGACCTCATCAAAATATTGCGGCGACCAGCGCTGGCAGGCGGTCCAAGCCGCACAGCCGCCACGTAGGAGAACCGGCCGCATTGCATCCCGGTAATTTGTCCCAAATTCCCAATCAGAGAGCTCTGTTACGGCCGGAACCTCTGACCAACCAGAGTCTTCTAGCGTCGAGAATGAGGGATCACGTGATGCCTGTGAGGATGTTATTACTTTGCGTTCAGTCATTATCGATGGCCCTTGCAAAATGAACGCGATGAACGACGACCATCGCGAACGCAGCGAACTTGGTTAGGATAAACAGGAGCGAGAGTCACTATCATGGTTGCTTTCATACTCCACCCATAACTTGCGCAGACCGTGGTCAGTTTACATAAGTGCGCATGTTCCACGTCTGCTCCACTTACGATGATTAATAGTCACTATTTCTGATAGTGGTCAAAATGGCGGGGTTTGGGAAATCGTTCTTCCGCATCCGAGCTTATACTGGCGCTTTTTCATCACGTTTCCACTTACCTAGCCACAGCCTACACAGGTGGACAGCGGTTCGAAAACTACCAATCTTGATAGTTGGGGAGCTGGGAATGTCGTTTTTCGGTCTGTGACCGCATCGCGTCGCATATGGCCGAAGCAAATAGGATATCGCGGCAAGGTAGCAAGGTAGTAAGAGCCCCACGCCGGCGACGAAGTTGTACCAAAGGTCCTGGTTGGTGACTCCTTCGTGATTTTGAGGCGTTTGGAGGCCGTGCATTGAAGTTGCGGGGTGACTATTCGGCTGGCGAGCTTCGGCGGTTCGCGCGAACGTCGAAGGATGTAAGCCAGCACCCGGCTGGGTGCTGTCACATTGATTGAGCGATAAGGAAATTGAGGTAGCAGCGCGCCCATGACCGTGAGTGCACCGACTGCAAGAACCGCCGCTATCCGATCGAAATCGTGGCCTGTGCTGTCTGGCTCTACTTCCGCTTCAATCTGAGCCTGCGCGATGTCGAGGAAATGCTG
>NZ_JAMYTF010000103.1:0-5796 GCF_040322295.1 Mesorhizobium sp. M0159 | reverse complement strand
AGGCGCGCTGGGTCTGCGAACAGGCGCATCAGCAGCTCAAGGAGGAACTTGGCCTCGACCACTTCGAGGGGCGCTCATGGACGGGTCTGCACCGACACGCGCTGATGACGATGATCGCCTATGCGTTCCTGCAATCTCGCCGCCTCAAACAAGCGGGAGGGGGAAAAAAGAATCCTCGGCCCACCGCCCCAACCGAGCCTACCCGCCGTCAGGCAAGCCATCCTCTCCGCGCTCGCGCAGCCGCCCCCAATCCGTTGTCCCCACTGCCGCAGAACCCTCTCCGCTAAAAATCTGCCAAAGTAGTGTTAGGTTCAAGACTCGATTCATAGTTTCTCGAAGGCGATGACAAGGACGTCACGATATGCGAACGGCATTTTCGGATTTTCGGTCACGATCGATGATACATCATGAAACGTCTTGCGGTCGTTGCAGATCACAAAATCATTTGGAAGGTTCATTTCGACATCGCCGAGGAACCGCTTTGAGGCATCTGTAATCGTGCTCATACCGCCGGTGACGTTAACCCGCCCGATCATGTGAGAAACGATGAAATCCACCCCGTCCTGATGGAGTCCCTCGGGTGCTGGTTTGCCGTTTACACCGTCGCGTGCAACAATCCGGTAGGGATGAAGCTTAATATTCCAACGATCATGTCCTGCAGTTTCACAAAAATTCTGCAGAAACCTGTCAGAATCTTGTTTAAGACAGATGATCGATAAAGGATTGTTCAAAGGGCTCAAAGTAGCGCTTGAAGCCGCCATTCAAAGTGGTTGATGGCTTTCGATTGCTCGTAAGGGGCATGCGGCAGGAGCCGAAAAATTCCCTCCACTGCGTCATATTCAAACGCACCATAGCGCCGGTAGCGATAGGTCCCGCCGTCACGCATGTATTCATCGAGAAGCAGTCGATTCCAAGACCCCCTGCATCATCCGCTCCCGTTTTCGCGGCGGCACATGGGAATTCTCCGCTCTGTTGTTCAACCCCTTGTGCGACCGGTGCTCGACGTCCGGCATCACCTGTCGCTTTGCCGCTCCATACGAGCGCAGCTTGTCGGTGATCATGCGCTTCGGCGCGAGCCCCTGCTTCTTAAACAGCCGCGTCAGCAAGCGCTTGGCGGCTTTGGTGTTGCGGCGGTTTTGCACGATTTCGTCCAGCACATATCCATCCTGGTCGACGGCGCGCCACAACCAAAGCTTTTTTTTGCCGGCGATGGTGACGACCACTTCGTTCGGGTACCAGACATGATTCCGGCACGGCGGCTTGCGGCGCAAGCAGCGAGCGTAGTCCGGCCCGAACTTGATGCCCCACCGGCGAATTGTCTCATACGAAACCACGATGCCGCGTTCCAGCAGCATTTCCTCAACCAGACGCAGGCTCAGCGGAACCCGGAAATAAAGCCAGACCGCGTGGGCGATAATAGGCGGCGGAAATCGGGGGGCGTGTAGCTGACGGCGGGCGTATTCATGCCCCCCGGCGTCTATGTCGCAAATCTTGGCGATTGGTTTGTGTGACAAGCCCGCCGCAGGTCTCAACGCGTTCATATGCAGACAATGTGAAATCGCCCTATTCCGCCTTTTTTTACCGCCCCTTAAGTTCCTCGCTCGCATGCTTGTCGATGCCATTGAACTCATGGCCATCGGCCAAGGATTTCGAAAATATGTTTCCTCTCGCAGCAGAAACCGTGAGAGTCGCTGTAGGCCTAACGTTAAGGGGCTGGGAGAGAGCGGTTTGATTGGACGAAATGTGTACCGGAGTACCGAGTCATGAAGCCACGAGGTAATCTGGTCCGACTGAAGCAATTTCAGGTGAATGAGAAGCGGCGACAGTTGCAGCAGCTAGACATGATGATTGCCGATTTCGAACGCATGGCGCGAGAACTGGACTTCCAGATAAACGCCGAGGAAACGAAGGCCGGCATCTCCGATATCAATCATTTCGCTTATCCGACGTTCGCCAAGGCCGCCCGCCTACGTCGTGACAACCTCAAGAATTCGCAATCGGACCTTCTGCGGCAGAGAACCACAGCCGAGCCATGCCTCGCCGAGGCTGAAGCAGAGCTCTCCAAGGCGCAAATGCTAGAATCGCGCAGCGGCAGAGGCCACGACCTCGAACCCGGCAACCGAAGCGCCATGATCGGCTGAGCCGGACGGCTTCAGCGCGCCTCAATTCGCGACACCCGACTGGCCGTTGGCGCGTGTGTCGCCGCAGCGTGACAGCCGTCCCGGCCAGCTATCGCTGCATCAAGCCGCTGAAACTTTACAGTGCCGGGCACGCTGCTACCTCAATTTCCTTACCGCTCAATCAATGTGACAGCACCGATTCTTCTCAACCGCGGCATGCCTTAAATCGTCACTTGCGTTCCGATCTCGACGACGCGTCCGGTCGGGATCTGGAAATACTCGGTCGCATCGGCCGCCGTGCGCGCCAGCCCGATGAACAGCTTGTCCTGCCAGACCGGCATGCCGGAATTGGGCGACGCCTTGAGTGAGCGCCGCGACAGGAAGAAGGACGTCGTCATGATGTCGAACTTCCAGCCCTGTTTGCGGCAGATCGCCAGCGCACGCGGGATGTTGGGCTGCTCCATGTAGCCGAAGGTCAGCGTCACCCGCATGAACAGCTCGTTGACCGTTTCCATCTTGACGCGCTCGCTGTCGGGCACAACCGGCTGCGGCGCCGTCACCACCGAAAGGATGACGTTCTGCTCGTGCAGCACCTTGTAGTGCTTGAGGCTGTGCATCAGCGCGGTCGGCGCGCTCAGCGGATCGCTGGTCAGGAACACCGCGGTGCCCGACACCAGATGCGGCTTCTTCTTCAGCAGATTGCCGGCAAGGAAATCCAGCGGGATCTCGTTCCGGCGCGTCTTGTCGAACAAATAGCGGGTGCCGCGTATCCATGTCCACATCGCCAGCACGATGGTGAAGGCTACCGCCAGCGAAGCCCAGCCACCTTCGAACACTTTGACGATGTTCGAGGCAAAGAAGCCAATGTCGATGAACGCGAATACCACTGTCAGGGAGATGGCCAGCCAGAGCTGCCATTTCCAGATGCGGCTCATGATCACGTACAGCAGCACCGTCGTCACCAGCATGTTGCCGGTCACCGAAATGCCGTAGGCTGAGGCAAGCTTGCTGGATTCGCCAAAGCCGACCACCAGCAGCATCACCACCAACGCCAGCAGCATGTTGACGCGCGGCATGTAGATCTGGCCGGACTGTCTTTCCGACGTATGTAGGATTTCCAGGCGCGGCAGCATGTTGAGCTGCACCGCTTGCCTGGTCAGCGAGAAAGCGCCGGAGATCACCGCCTGGCTGGCGATGACGGTCGCAGCGGTGGCGAGAACGACCATCGGAATAAGCGTCCAGCCTTCGTTCATCTCGAAGAAGGGATGACCGACCACGCCGTTTTTCGCCAGCACGAATGCGCCCTGCCCGGCATAGTTCAGCAGCAGGCAAGGGAACACGATGGCCAGCCAGGCGAGCACGATGGGCTTACGGCCGAAGTGGCCGAGATCGGCATAGAGCGCCTCGGCGCCGGTGACGGCGAGGAAGATGGCGCCGATCGTCACGAAGGCGACGTCTGGTGAATTGATCAGGAACGCGACGATATAATGCGGGCTGACTGCCAGCAGGATTTCCGGATCGGCGATGATGTGGTTGAGACCGGAAAGGCCGATGGCCAGGAACCAGACTGCCGTGATCGGGCCGAAGATCAGGGCGACGCCGCCGGTTCCAAACCGCTGTGCCGAAAACAGAATCGCCAGGATGACCAGCGTCAGCGGCACCACATAGGGCTGGAAGGTCGGCGTGACGACGTTCATGCCTTCGACCGCCGACAGCACCGAGATCGCCGGCGTGATGACTGCGTCACCAAAAAAAAGCGAGGCACCGACGATGCCGATGCCGAGGATCACCGCCGAGCGGGTCGGGAAACTGTTGCGCGCCAGCGCCATCAGCGACAGCACACCGCCCTCGCCGCGATTGTCGGCCCTGAGCACGAACATGATATATTTGATGGTGACGATGATCGTCAGCGACCAGATGATCAGCGACAACACGCCGAGGATGTCGCCACGGTTGGCGACTTCGCCCCCCGACGATGCCACCAATGCCTCGCGGAAAGCATAGATCGGGCTGGTGCCAATATCGCCGTAAACCACGCCGAGTGCGCCCAGCATCAGCACCTTGGTGCTGTGCTGCTCGACCTCAGAATGGCTCGATTGTTCGACCGGTTCTGCCTCGTTACCAGTACTGGTAAGGGCCATAGACGACACTCCGATAAGCGCGCGGTGCTCTACGCTTGCTGCGCTGCAATATCAAGTGCCGTCACGTAATGGCTCCGTATGCGGACCGCATTTGTTGCCCCACCGGCGGATTGTCTCATACGAAACCACGATCCCCCTCCAGCGCCATTTCCTCGACCAAACACAGGCTCAAGGGGAACCTGAAGGAGAGCCAGACCGCATGGGCGATGATCTGCGGCAGGAAACGATGGCGCGTGACGCTCAACCTGCCCGACCTCAGCTGGAGTTTGCGACGGAACCGGGAAATATGCCGGACCAAGCTGACTGGTGACACACGAACGCATTATTGTCTTCCGGTCTGGCGGCAACAGTATCGGCAGGACGGCAAAGCTGACCGGCTGCTGCAGCGAAGCGCAGGTGAAGCGCGTCTGGGCTCGACATCAGAAGGAAAGCGGGAAGCAGGAAATGCTGTCGCAAAAGTTGAGCTCTGCGACGGTGCAAAAGTCAGTTGCAAATCGTCGCGACAGAGGCTCGGCAGCTCCCCGAAGTAGCCATTTCAGATTGCTTGCAGGTGCGGATAAAGTCCTTTATGCATCGGCACATGATCAAGTCCGCGCTCATCGCTGCAATCTATTATGCGACGCTTCCATAAGGAGCGGCGCGTTTCGATCATGCCTTGAAACAAGCCGCCGTCAGGCGGCTTTGTTCATGAGAGGACCCCCTGGCGGCAATACCAGGAGGATTCCCTATATGGCACTTCCCGATTTACCAACCGCTCATTCCGAACCATGTTCGGCGGCTTTGAAGACGCTCATTGAGCGCGGCTATGTAAATCAAGGGACCGACCTGCCGGGTGTCGATGCCGCCTTTGAAGCAGGCATCGTACCCGCTTACGCTGGTTTCGATGCGACGGCTGACAGTCTTCATGTCGGCCATCTTCTTCTGATCATGGCGCTTCGTCATCTTCAGCAGACTGGCCATAAACCCATCGTTCTCATTGGGGGTGGGACCACCCGCATCGGCGATCCCAGCTTCCGTTCGGAGGCGCGGCCGATGCTGACGGACGAGCGGATCGCCGCCAACATTGAAGGGATCAGAAAGGTCTTTGGCCGTCTCCTTGTCTTCGGAGACGGCCCGACGGATGCCGTGATGGTGAACAATGCCGACTGGCTGGACAGCATTCGTTGGATCGACATGCTGAGAGACGTCGGCAGGCATTTCTCCGTCAATCGGATGCTCTCTTTCGACAGTGTGAAGTCGCGGCTGGAAAAGCAGGAGAATCTGAGCTTCTTAGAATTCAACTACATGATCCTCCAAGCGTTCGACTTCCTTGAGCTAACCCGCCGGACCGGTTGCCGTCTGCAGATGGGTGGAGCCGACCAGTGGGGGAACATCATCAATGGCATCGACTTGATACGGCGGACGGATGGAAAGGAAGTCTTCGGAGTGACTACGCCGCTTCTGACGACTCCTTCAGGTGTCAAGATGGGTAAGACGGCTGCCGGAGCTGTGTGGCTCAACGAAGATCGCCTTTCGCCATACGATTACTGGCAATT
>NZ_JAMYTF010000102.1:0-7027 GCF_040322295.1 Mesorhizobium sp. M0159 | reverse complement strand
CTTCCCTGGAGGCTTCCGGACGCCGGCCTCGAGCCACGCCATCTCAGTAGACGGCCGGCATCCGAAACCCATCACAGATCGCGTCATGCAACGCTCGCAACTGAATGACCGCAAAAGGGTCGAACTCGGTCGTTCAGAGTGATTTAGGTTTTGGGGATGAGAGCGGCCGGCCATGAGAAGTTCCCGAAATGTGAACGAGAGTGTCGGTAGCGCGCGCCTGATAGGGGCCCCACAAGCCACCCCCACCCCCGCCACCGACGAACCCCGCGGGGCGGGTGCCGGGGGCTACCAGCGCGACCCGAGCGGTGTCCGCGTTGCGGGCTCAGCGGCCCCCTTGTTGCAGTTCTGCGGCGATTGGTTCGAACGTCGACGATGATGATGAGGCGTCGACCTTTCGTGGCGTGGTGCGCTCACTTCTCCTTGATACCAGCATCCGCGAGACGGCAGTGGGCGTGTAAGGCTTTCCGGCACTCGACAGATATCCCGCCCCAGCCAGCGCCTTAGCGACGTCGGCCAGGGTGCGTTGGCGGCCATTGACCGGATATCGATGCAGCTTCTTTGCGAGCGCAATCAGCTCAAGTCCGCCATCGATCTCGGCATAGTTTCGGCGCTCACCGACTTTCTTGCCGGTCTCGCGGCGCTTGCGTTCGCGGGCACCCTTGAGCTTCTCCACCAGCATCGCTTTCTCAAACTCCGAGACCGCGCCGAGCACCTGACGGATCAGGTTCGCCGTCGGGGTGTTGCCGACAAAACTGTCGGGACTGTCGACAGCTATCAGCTCGATCCCACGTGATTTCAGCATCTCGTAGCCAGTCTCCTGAACAATCAGATCGCGGGCGAAGCGGGAGGCGGTCTCGACGAGGATGGTGCGCACACGATTAGACAGGAGCCGTTCGAGCATTGCGGAAAAACCGGGGCGCGCTGTGACCGCATCGGCACCGCTCACCGCTGCGTCGTAGTAGCTCTCGATGATTTCATAGCCAGTTGATCGGGCAAACGCCTCATCGGCCTCGCCCTGGCGCCGCTCGCTGTCTTTGTCGGCGCCCACGTTTGCTGCGGAAGAGGTCCGAAGATAGGCCACCGCCTGCCTCAAAGCCTTGCTGTCCATAGTCTCCCGCCCATAATTGATATCGTTTGCTTCAGCATTTGACAAATATTGGCGGGAAAATGGCCGGAAACCAAGCTCGGAAAGTGCCGACACTAAGATGGCGCCCCATCGTCCGCCATCTCTGTGTTACAGTGCAATTTCAACACCCACAGGAAGTATGTGCCGAACACGGGCTGGACCCGGAAGTACCGCCGCGCTTCCGTTACTGGATTGACCCGCGAGGAGGATCAAGCATGTCTGACCGCACCGACGTAGGCCCTCTGCAACTGGGCGAAACGGCGCCCAATTTCGTGCTCGACGCGATTACCCGCGAGGGCACCATCGCTATCGACGATTTCCGTGGCGAGAAACCAGTGCTGGTTGGGCTGTATCGAGGTCTTCATTGTCCTTTTTGCAGGCGTCATATCGCGACGATTTCGTTGCTCACCCCAGCCCTCAACGAGAAGGGCATCGAAAGCCTGACCGTGGTCAACACGCCCATCGAGCGGGCGCGCCTCTATCTGCGGTACCATCCGATGCTCGGTCTGCTCGCGGCATCCGATCCGGAGCGGACTTCACACCGCGCCTTTGGACTGCCGAATATGCAGATCACCGAAGACGAGAGCGCATGGCCGCAAAAGGTTTCGATGAGCGATGCGAAGTCCATGCGGGTCGACTTGCCGGGCGAGATGCCGGAGCCGATGGACCCGTTTGCGGCGCTCGAATATCTGAACAAGAAGGACAGCTACGATATCACGGAAGCGGATCAACAGATGATGGCCACCGGCATGGGGCAGCTCGTCGGCCAGTTCCTGCTCGACCGCGACGGTGTCGTTCGCTGGACCTCCACCGAGGTTCTCGATGGCGGCCTGTTCGGCGCTCCGAATACGCAGGAGCTAATGTCGGCAGCGTCGCACATTGGTCACTAGCGGCGCAGTTGCGGACATCGGCTGCACGGATAGCAGGTGTTATGCAAACCGTTAGTTCGAGCCGGGGTCGACGCGCTTCGGCGCGAAGATCGAATTGATCCTTAATATTACGGTAGTATCATCGAACCCTTACAACCGGGGGGTTGGATGGGCGTTGCAAGGATCAATCCAGTTTTGGAGCAGGCAATTGATGCAGTCCTCAAGAGGGCTGACTGGGAGGACAGAATATCGATTTCTGTCGCGTTACGCCGGGTTCGGGAGGCGGCACCTCATTTGGTCGCGACAGACCAAGAGATAAGGGACGCCATAGTCGAAGTTGCCGATGCCCTTCGGCTGTCAAGTAGCGGATAGTGACAGATAGTATCCACTGGCATTTCCCGACGGCTCAGAAATCCATCTGACCAAGAAGGGACCCAAGTGGAAGAAGGCTGTGCAGCTCTGCACCGAGGCATTGGCGGGCCGAGCGTCACCAGAAGAGGCACTTATGGCGTTCGAGGCTGCCAAGGAGGCCCTCTGTTTAGGGCTCGGCGTGCCCGATGTCCGGTTCCGCTTCCACATCGTGGCGCGTGCCCCTCATGGGAACATCGCCCAGGACGGATGAGCACCGCGTGCTGCAGTGTGCCGATGGATCCTTCGCGGCAATCGCCGTCACGACTAAACCGAATACAAGCGAAATGGCGAGGGCGACACCCATTGGGAGATGATGCATGCTGCCCGCCTACCGAGCGCTTCGAAGACGGTCGATGAACGTTTGGAGACAGTCCCATCACGGCCTCAAACATGCCTAACGAACCGTTATGCGGCGTCGGCGTTGCACTGCTTCTGTGGGTAGCCAGTCCCCCGGCTCTGCAATAGCCTTCTGATCCCGTAGGGAACCAGAACGACCGCCAGCGCTACCCAAAAGCCGGGGTCCGCCAACATCGCCATTTCACTGCGAAGCTCTTCCATCGCGTGTTTCCAAGGAGAGTGTGTTTTCAGCCTTCCGCCGCTGCTGCCGTAGCCGAGCCGTCTTTGCGTCGGGGCCGCGCGCTCAATATCGATTAATGACCGTGCAGCATCTGTCGTGCGCTGCTCTCTCTTATCTCTTTGCGTCCAAGTAGCCAAGCGTCGCTCCCTAAAGTGCATGCCGCCGACCTGGCGGCACGGTGCTGCTTGATCGAACCATGGTCGCAGGCGAGTGTTCCATCAAAGCAGCAAAAAAGCCCGCCGCACCTTTCGGCACGGCGGGCGATCATGTGGGAAGGCGTGATGGCTACGTGATGAAGGCCATCAGTAGAACATCAAAGTCGCGATCAAACTGATCAGTGCGACTGAAGTGGCCGGTGGTGTGGTTGTGGGCAAATTGGGGCAGGGGATTGGAAGCTGCAGCGGGTCGGGTGGTCGGGTCCACTCGTGGCTTTCTCATTCTCCCGTGATTCGCTGTTCTGTGAATGCTTCTTCGAGGTTTGCGGCGCAGCGCCGACGCTTGTTAGCCGGGTGCGCGAACAATCAACTCAATCGATTGTCGGTGCGAAGAAGAGACTTCAGACAGCTTCTATGGGAGATCCTTGATCTTTCGTCAAATAAACCGAACAAGACTGGTCTTTTCAACTCCCCTGAACATCGGGCTCGCCGACTATGCACGATGCCACACCGGCGACTATAATTCCGAAATTATACGAACATCATGACGACGATCGCACCGATAACGATCAGAACAAGGCCGCCGATCAGCATTGGCAACAGACTATTGTCCGGCTCGATACCAGACTCAAACTGCGTTGTTATCGGCTTATCGCTCTTCTTTGGTTCAGCCATGGCTCGCCTCCGTGCGAGAAAAATCGGCATCGCCTATGCGCCGCTGGTGGCGCGCACCGTCCGCGCCGCCGTGCGCGAGCAGAAGCAGCGCGACTATGTCAGCGCCGCCCGGCTTGGCGGCGAAGGCGCGCTCGCCATCATTTTCCTGGAGATTCTGCCCAATATTAGGGAAACGATCCTCATCGAGCTCGTCACCCGGCTGGGCTATGCGTTCTTCTCGATCGCGACATTGAGTTTTCTCGGTCTCGGCATCCAGCCGCCTTCCGCCGATTGGGGGCTAGCCGTCGCCGACGGCTACGGCTTCCTGACCGGTGGCAAATGGTGGGTCGTCGTCTTCAACTCCGGCGCGATCGTTTCACTGGTCATGGCAACGAACCTTATTGCCCAAGGCATAGGCGCGTTTGAAAATGGTGATGGATGAATGCGAAGCCGTATTGATGGCCTGAGCTTCGGTCTGCTCGCTATACGGACATTGCTACGTCCATTAGCAGAACGGCATTTTTCTCCGCGAGGCCGAAAAATCGGAACGTAGTTCCTTATCTCTATAGATTTTGTCGAATATCGTCTGCCCCGGTTTGGAAATGACCCGATGCGCATGCAGGGTCCGGGAGATTGACGAGTTGGCACGGCTATCGGTTCTCGGAATATCCGGCGGCGTAAGCACGCCATCGCGCACTACTGCGGTGGTCAACGCGCTGGTCAAGGCAGTCGCCTTGCGCGTCCCGGCAGACACCGGCCTGATCGAAATCACGGAGGCGGCGCCTTCGATTTTCGCCGGGCTGTCTCGTGGCGCGCTCGGCGCGTCTGGCGAAGCGATCATCCAGCGTGTCGAGAAGGCCGACCTCCTCGTGGTCGGAACGCCTGTCTATCGGGCTTCCTACTCCGGGGCCCTCAAGCACCTGTTTGATCTCGTCGACTACCGTGCGCTGGCTGGCAAGACCGTGCTTCTCGCGGCAACAGGCGGAAGTCCATACCATGGCCTGGTTCTCGAACATCAGCTCCGGCCATTGTTCGGTTTTTTCGGGGCCGTCACCGTCCCGACCGGCGTCTACGGCGCGCCCGACGATTTCGTCGATGCCAAGATCGTCGGCGCAGCGATTATCGAGCGCATCTCACGGGCCGCTGCCGAAGCGGTCTCCTTGCTTAATTCCAGTGATGCAAACACTGCCGTCGCCACGCGCGTCGGTTGAAGCCAATCAAAAGGGGAAACGAACGAAATGACCTCGAATTCCGACGACGTGAAATTCGCTTACTGGGTCCCGAACGTTTCGGGCGGCCTTGTCATCTCCAACATCGAGCAGCGGACAGGCTGGGACATCGACTATAACCGCAAGCTTGCTCAGATCGCCGAGGCCAACGGCTTCGACTACGCGCTGAGCCAAATACGCTTCACGGCCGGCTATGGCGCCGACAACCAGCACGAATCCGTATCGTTCAGCCATGCCTTGCTTGCGGCGACCACAACGCTGAAAGTCATCGCGGCGATCCTGCCCGGCCCATGGAATCCAGCGCTGGCGGCCAAGCAGATAGCCACCATCAACCACCTGACCAATGGCCGTGTCGCGGTCAATGTCGTGAGCGGCTGGTTCCGCGGTGAGTTCGCCGCCATCGGCGAGCTGTGGCTCGACCATGACGAGCGCTATCGCCGCTCGGAGGAATTCATCCGTGCGCTGCGCGGCATCTGGACCGAGGATAATTTCACGCTAAAGGGCGACTTCTATCGCTTCACCAACTACTCGATGAAGCCGAAGCCGATCGATCCGCAGCCGGAGATCTTCCAAGGCGGCTCATCGCGCGCGGCGCGCGACATGGCTGCGCGGGTTTCCGACTGGTATTTCACCAACGGCAACACGCCGGAAGAGATCAAGAAGCAGGTTGACGACATCAAGACCAAGGCGAAGGCCAATGGCCACAAGGTCAAGATCGGCGTCAACGCCTTTGCCATCGCTCGCGAAACCGAGGCAGAAGCGCGCACCGTGCTCGACGAGATCATCGCCAAGGCCAATCCGGAGGCGGTGCAGGGTTTCGCCGATCAGGTCAAGAATGCCGGCAAGGCCTCGCCGGAAGGCGAGGGTAACTGGGCGAAATCCTCCTTCGAGGATCTTGTCCAATACAATGACGGCTTCCGCAGCAATCTCATCGGCACGCCGGAACAGATTGCCGAACGCATCCTCAAGCTGAAGGATGCCGGCGCGGATCTGATCCTGCTCGGCTTCCTGCATTTCCAGGAAGAGGTGGAGTTCTTCGGCAAGCGCGTCATCCCTCTGGTGCGCGAACTGGAAGCGGCGCGCGACAGGGAGCTCGTCGCCGCGGAATAGGACAGGCGCGGCCTTCAGGCCGCCGCCCGCACGCCTTCAAAATCAGGAACGTTTCATGATTGGTGCTTCGCTGGGAGCCGCCGCATACGAGCGCGCGCCCGAAATTTCCGGCATTCTTGCTGGTGCTGGTCCCGTCGAGGACACGCGCCCGGCGCGCCTGTCGGCAAAGGCTGATGCGATCCTGGCGCTGGGCGGGATCAGCATTTCCTTTGGTGGCGTCACGGCACTGCGGGATGTCGACCTCGAGGTCAAAAGCCGCGAGATCCGCGCTGTGATCGGTCCCAATGGCGCCGGCAAATCCTCGCTGATCAACATCATCAGCGGCCTGTATCACGCCGATCAGGGCAAGATCGTGATCGATGGCCAGTCCTTCTCCCGGGTGTCGGCAAGCCGTCTGGCACGGCTCGGCGTCGCGCGCACCTTCCAGAACTTGGCACTGTTCGGTGGGCTTTCAGTGCGCGACAACATCGCGTCGGGCCGCGTCCACACCCGGCGCGCCAGCTTCGTCGAACATATTGCGGGCTTGCCACGCGCCCGCCGCGAAGATGCCGCGATCGCTGAAAAGGTCGACCAGACAATCGCCTTCCTGCATCTCGAGGCTGTGGCCGATCGCCTGGTCGCAACGCTGCCCTACGGCCTGCAGAAGCGGGTCGAACTGGCGCGCGCGCTTGTCGCCGAGCCGAAGATCCTGCTGCTCGACGAGCCGATGGCTGGCATGACGGCGACCGAGAAGGCCGAGATGGCCGGTTTCGTGCGCGCAGCGCGCGACCGGCACGACGTCACCATCATCCTCATCGAACACGACATCGGGGTGGTCATGGGGCTCTCCGACCGCGTCGCCGTGCTCGACTACGGCCGCAAGATCGCCGACGGGACACCGGCCGAGGTCAGGGCCA
>NZ_JAMYTF010000101.1:0-7189 GCF_040322295.1 Mesorhizobium sp. M0159 | reverse complement strand
TCGCCATGGAAGAGAAGCTGCGCTTCGCCATCCGTGAAGGCGGCCGCACCGTCGGTGCCGGCATCGTCGTCACCATCAAAGAGTAGTCGCCGGCGCTGCCGGTTGAGATCGGATGCAAAGGGGCGGTCTTCGGGCCGCCCTTTTTGATTCCGATATTCTGGCAATGGATTAACCGCATTGCTTCAAATCCTGTTGCAAGCGCCTCTGCCATAACTAGTATAGGTTGCATCGAGGGGGCTGCCCGAATGGTTCCATGGCGCCGTTTGCATAGTCAGGCATGGTGGTCGCTAGGGCTGATCTGCCTGGTGTCGTTGCTTGCCATGGGCCACGCTGCCTTCGCAGCGGATGCAAAGAAATCCACGCCGGAAAAATCCGCGCCGGATTTCGGCCCGACGATGCGGTTCGTCGTCGTGCGCAGCAGCGCGCCGGGCTGCGAGCCGACCTGTCCGGAATGGATATCGGCGGAAGGCTCGATAGAAGCCGGCACTTCAAACGCGCGCTGAAAGCGCTTGGCGGCCGAAAGCTGCCGATCGTCGTCGATTCCCCCGGCGGCAATGTCGAAGCTGCGCTGACACTTGGCCGCCTGATCCGCAAGAACAAGCTCGATATCGCCGTCGGTAAAACCGGCTTCGTCGGCTGTCTGCCAGATATGAAGAACTGCAAGGAAAACGACGGCAAGGGCGCCCGTTATTTCGGCGATGCCTATGCCAACGGCGCCATCTGTAATTCCGCCTGTCCGTTGATGTTTTCCGGTGGCATCCGGCGCGTGGTCGGGGAATGGGCCTTTCTCGGCGTCCATCAGATCACCACGACCTACATCCGGACGAAACTGCTGTACCGCACCACCTATCGCATGGTGAAGGGCAAGAAAAAGATCCTCAGCACCCGGATCGTCAGCCGAAGAGACGCCGGCAGCTACAAGACCTACGAGATGAACAAGCCGCTGGAGAGGCGGCTATCGGCCTATCTGAAGGAGATGGGTATTGATAAGGGCGTGCTGGATATCATGAAGGCAACGCCAGCCAGCGATATAAGGCAGATCAAGCCGGGAGATATGCTGGCGATGAAGCTCGTCACCAGCCTCGAGTCCGTCGACATCCTGACGGAAGCAGCCATATGCCGGCGGAGCCCGGCGCCGGCGAACTGCAAGGAAATCCCTGCGAATGCCAAGCCGGCCGAGGTGGCAGCGATCGATGCGAAGGCCAGACCTTCTCAACCGGCTCAAGTCCCACTTTCTCAGCCGGCGAAGGCGGCACCTACCCAGCCGGTCGAGGCAGCGCCAGGGAATGGGGCGCCGGAGATGCGCTTCGTTGTGGTTCGCGGCAGCAATCCGCTGTGCAATCCCAACTGCCCGGAATGGATCTCGGCGGAAGGCGCGATTACCGCTGACACGCCCGAAAAATTGCGCCAACTGCTTGACAGCGTCGGCGACCGGCGCCTGCCCATCGTTATCAACTCGCCGGGTGGTGATGTGCTCGGTGCTTTGGCGGCCGGAAGGCTGATCCGCGAACGCAAGCTCGACGTCGCTGTGGCGCGGACGGATTTCATTGGCTGCGAGCCGCGGCAGGCCGACTGCACGGCCGAAGACGGCGTCTACAACGGGCTGACGGTCGATGCCGGCGGCGGTTGCGGCTCGGCCTGTCCGATCATGCTCGCCGGCGGTGTCAAACGCCTGGTCGGCCCGCGTGCACAGTTGAGCGTGCATTCGGTAGGGCAGGAGCAAAAGGTCAAGGCCTATCTCGAGAACATGGCCATCGGCCCCGGTCTGTTTACCGCAATTCAGCTGTATTCAGTCGAACGGCAGCTCGAACTCGACAGGATGCTGAAATACGGGCTGATAACCGGGCATCAATCGGCAGACGAATTGACAGGCCCCGGCATCTGCAGATCGGGGCCACGGCCGGAAAACTGCCGCGAAGCCTCGGGCGCCAAGGCTCAGGCCAGCACGCCGGTCAAATCGTAACGCGGGCATTGCGGCCGACTGCCCATCGAGGCAGGTTGAGCGGCGCGCGATGTTTCCGCTATCGTCAGCCACGGTTGAAGACCAGCATGGGAGGGATCGCGAATGAGCCAGGATGTCCCGACATTGTTTGAATGGGCCGGCGGCTCCGAAGCGCTGAACCGCCTGACCCAGACCTTCTACGACAACGTCTCTCGGGACCCCATCGTCGGGCCGGTGTTCAAGCATATGTCGCCGGATCATCCCGCTCACGTCGCGGCTTTCATCGGCGAAGTTTTTGGTGGACCGAAAACCTACAGCGAAAAGCACGGCGGCCATCGCGAGATGGTGATGCATCATCTTGGCAAGCATCTGACCGAGGAGCAGCGCCGGCGCTGGATCAATCTTCTCGCCGACGCCGCCGACGAGATCGGGTTGCCTGACGATCCCGAATTCCGCTCGGCCTTCATGGCCTATGTCGAATGGGGATCGCGGCTGGCCAAGATGAACTCCAACAAGGGCCCGACCTGCGATCCCGAGACCGAACCAATGCCGGCCTGGGGTTGGGGGGTGCCAGGCGGCCCCTACAAGCCGCCTTCGGGAGACTGACCGGGGCGCGAATCGGTCGAAAACCCTGCCGCCAGGACCCGATTTGCGGGAAATGGGTGGCGGTGAATGGTTCGGTCCGCCAGGCTGGAACGGTTTGAGGCCACCGTGGCCGGCGGAGGCCGCGCTGAAAAACCGGAGGCCTGCGATGGGATCGGACAGCAAAGCAAATTCTGACAGCAACCGCGGAATCCGAAATCCGTTTGGCGTCATGGACGTCCCCACTCCCGACGACGAGGAGGTGTCGGCGTTCGCCGCCGGCGTGAAACTGGAGGGAACTCCAAGCGATGAAAATGCCGAGGCATCGGGCACCGAAAGCGACCGCGACCGCAACGACACCGTCGAAGGCAGCTGGTCCAGCCGATGGAACGGCGGTGCCGATCCCACGATCCCGGGCGATACCGAGGATAAATGGAAGTCCGGCCGGGGCGAGGTGAAGACGGCGGGAGAGAGGGTTTACCTGCTGTTCGATTGGCATGATGGCGTGCGCAAGGGGCTCATCGATGCGCGGCGGCAGGGTGCGAAAGGGCTGGTCGGAAAATATATCAATCTGACCGACCCGAAAATCGTGCGTCCCTGGGTCGGCTTGATCGTCAGCAATCAACGGATCGACGGGAAATGGCCGGGAGGACGCCTGGACTTTCGAAGATGAAGGCCGGGTAGCGCACGTCGCTCTTTACAGAGCGCGCGGAAGCTTTTAGGAAGCGCCTGCTGCGCCGACATGCGCATACGGGCATAGCTCAGTTGGTAGAGCGGCGGTCTCCAAAACCGCAGGTCGTAGGTTCGAGCCCTGCTGCCCGTGCCATTCTTTGAATGGATACCTAAAAACGATTCTTTTGCAGTGCGGCCTTTGAAAACCGGCTTGTGACTTGCCATATAGCATAAGTTGCGGCATAAGGGCCGCATAGCCGGGACGGAACGACTGGATGGTTCCGAGGCGGCGTTTGGGCATAAAGCGGACACTTGCCACTTGCGTGGATCAAGAATCGGTTTTATGTAGACGAAACAGACACGCGACGCGTGGAGCTGGGAAGCCGGCTTTACGCGTCTGATTTGCATGGGCGAAATGATTGCGCTGATTCGGCGCGAACGCACGCTCAAGCGGCACGTCCCGGCCAGCGGGATCATCCAGGAGACCCGGCCAACGGGTCTTGCAGACAGAGCGGCATATGGCTTCGAAAACCACAAATCCTTTCACCTTTCTCCAGCAGGTTCGCGCGGAGACCGCCAAGGTCACTTGGCCGTCGCGGCGCGAAACGATGATCTCGACGGTGATGGTCCTTGTGTTCGCGGTCATCGCGATGATCTTTTTCTTTACCGCAGACGTGGCCATGGGCTTTGCGGTCGAAAAAATCCTCGGCCTCGGACAGTAAGTCCGGCGATTACGGAGAAGTCTTGAAATGACCGCGCGGTGGTACATCGTCCACGCCTACTCGAACTTTGAAAAGAAGGTTGCCGAGGACATTGAGAACAAGGCCAAGCAGAAGGGCCTGTCCGCCGACATCGAGCAGATCGTGGTGCCGACCGAGAAGGTGGTCGAGATCCGCCGCGGCCGCAAGGTCGATGCCGAGCGCAAGTTCTTTCCGGGCTATGTGCTGCTGAAAGCCAATCTGACCGATGCCGTGTTCTCGCTCGTCAAGAACACGCCGAAGGTCACCGGTTTCCTGGGCGACTCCAAGCCGGTGCCGATCACCGAAGCCGAAGCCCAGCGTATCCTGAACCAGGTTCAGGAAGGCGTCGAGCGGCCGAAGCCGTCGGTGACGTTCGAGATCGGCGAAGCGATCCGCGTTTCGGATGGACCATTCGCGTCGTTCAACGGTTTCGTCCAGGAAGTGGACGAAGAGCGGGCGCGGCTCAAGGTGGAAGTTTCGATCTTCGGGCGCGCCGTGCCGGTCGATCTGGAATTCGGACAGGTCGAGAAGGGCTGATCCGAAATCCCTGCACCGGTTTCGGCGGCAGGGAAGGCGGCGCGGAGATCGCGCGGCCAAAAACGGGTGGGAGGCGAATGCGGCTTTAGCCGGCCGCGCGGACCGCACCACCAGACTGCAACCGCCGGCAAGACCGGCATGAGAAAAGGCAGGAAGAGAGATGGCTAAGAAAATTGCAGGCCAGCTCAAGCTCCAGGTTTCCGCGGGATCGGCCACGCCGTCGCCCCCGATCGGCCCGGCGCTTGGTCAGCGTGGCATCAACATCATGGAGTTCTGCAAGGCGTTCAACGCGCAGACCCAGGAAATGGAAAAGGGCTCGCCGGTTCCGGTCGTCATCACCTACTACCAGGACAAGTCGTTCACCTTCGTCATGAAGACGCCGCCGGTGAGCTACTTCCTGAAGAAGGCTGCCAACCTGAAGTCGGGCTCGAAGGAGCCGGGCAAGGTCAAGGCTGGCACGATCGGCCGCGACAAGGTGCGCGCCATCGCCGAGCAGAAGATGAAGGATCTGAACGCAAACGACGTCGAGGCGGCCATGCGCATGGTCGAGGGCTCCGCCCGCTCGATGGGTCTGGAAGTGGTGGGCTGAGATCATGGCAAAGATTGCAAAGCGTGTATCGAAGACCCGCGAAGGCATCGATCCCAACAAGGCTTATGCTTTGGGTGAGGCGCTGAAGCTGCTCAAGGATCGCTCCTCGGTGAAGTTCGACGAGACGATCGAAGTCGCGATGAACCTCGGCGTCGACCCGCGCCATGCCGACCAGATGGTCCGCGGCGTGGTCAACCTGCCGAACGGCACCGGCCGCAGCGTTCGCGTCGCCGTGTTCGCGCGTGGCGACAAGGCCGAGGAGGCCAAGGCCGCCGGCGCCGACATCGTCGGAGCCGAGGATCTGGTCGACATCGTCCAGAAGGGCACGATCGACTTCGACCGCTGCATCGCCACGCCGGACATGATGCCGCTGGTCGGCCGTCTCGGCAAGGTGCTCGGTCCGCGCGGCATGATGCCGAACCCGAAGGTCGGCACCGTCACCACCGACGTTACCGCCGCCGTCAAGGCATCGAAGGGCGGCGCCGTCGAGTTCCGCGTCGAGAAGGCCGGCATCGTTCACGCCGGCGTCGGCAAGGTCTCGTTCGACGTCAAGGCGCTGGAAGAAAACGTCCGCGCCTTCGCTGACGCGGTGACCAGGGCAAAGCCGGCTGGTGCCAAGGGCAACTACGTCAAGAAGGTGTCGGTCACCTCGACGATGGGCCCGGGCCTCAAGCTCGACGTCTCGACGCTCGCAGCGTCCTGATACGAACAATTGGATCGGCCGCTAAAACGCTGATCCGTGAAAGAATTCCGGGCCTCCGACCTGTCGGCGGCCCGGTACCGGAAGTCGAAAGGCTTCCGGACATCCTGTCCGAGATTGCAGGCGGCCCCCAAGCCTTAGGTGATGTGGGCCTTAATTCATGTGGGCCTGCATGAGACGGGTGAAGACCGGACAAAGGAGCCACAAGCTCCAATGAAAGGTTCGAACCGTGTTTGCCTTTTGTCTGCGCACCGTCCGGCTTGCCGGCAGGTGTGGCGAAAGGGGGCAGGATCCTCGAGCGTCGTTCGGGAGATCCGTTACTGGATGGCCCGGCCGGCAAAAGGCAACCCGACGCCTGTCCTTCGTAGAGGGCAGGGGTCAACTGGAGATAGGCAGTGGACAGAGCGGAAAAACGCGAACTCGTCACGGGCCTGAATGATGCGTTCTCAAGCGCTGGTTCAGTCGTCGTGGCCCACTACGCCGGTATCACCGTCGCGCAAATGAACGACCTTCGGTCGAAAATGCGCGCCGCCGGTGGCACCGTCAAAGTCGCGAAGAACCGTCTCGCCAAAATCGCTCTTCAGGGCACGGACTCCGCATCGATCATCGAGCTGTTCAAGGGACAGACGCTGATCGCCTATTCGGAGGATCCGATTGCGGCGCCGAAGGTCGCGTCCGATTTCGCCAAGGGAAATGACAAGCTCGTCATTCTCGGCGGCGCAATGGGTACCACCTCGCTCAATGCCGACGGTGTGAAGGCACTCGCCACACTTCCGTCGCTCGATGAGCTGCGCGCCAGGCTGGTTGGCATGATCGCCACGCCGGCAACCCGGATCGCCCAGATCGTCAATGCGCCTGCGGCTTCGGTCGCGCGCGTCATCGGCGCTTACGCCCGGAAGGACGAGGCGGCATGAGGCCGTTCCTCGCTATCACAAACACACGTTCGAACCTTATGAAGGAACATTGCAATGGCTGATCTGGCAAAGATCGTAGACGACCTTTCGAAGCTGACCGTCCTCGAGGCGGCCGAGCTGTCGAAGCTTCTTGAAGAAAAGTGGGGCGTTTCCGCCGCTGCTCCGGTGGCGGTTGCCGCTGCCGGCGGCGCTGCGGCCGCTGCTGCTCCGGTCGAGGAAAAGACGGAATTCGACGTCGTCCTCACCGAGGCAGGCGCTCAGAAGATCAACGTCATCAAGGAAGTTCGCGCCATCACCGGTCTTGGCCTCAAGGAAGCCAAGGACCTGGTCGAGGCGGCTCCGAAGCCGGTCAAGGAAGCCGTTTCCAAGGCCGACGCGGACAAGTTCAAGGCCCAGCTGGAAGCAGCCGGCGCCAAGGTCGAACTGAAGTAAGCGTTGAGTACCGGGGGGCGGGGGCGGGCCCGGCGGCCCCCCCATATGGGGGAGGGGGGGGGGGGGGTCGGCGCTCTAGGG
>NZ_JAMYTF010000100.1:0-8539 GCF_040322295.1 Mesorhizobium sp. M0159 | reverse complement strand
GCCGCGTCACGTGATCGGGCTCAGACCTTGGACCGAAACTGCGAAGGAGGAAAATCACACTTGACCATGTAATCCCCATGTGAGGCATATATGGCCTACGAATGGAGCCGTGGTTCTACGACATCGGCTGTTTTTGCATCGAAAGCGACGGGCACACCGTGAATTATGGATGCCGCCGCCAATAGCTCCTCCTGGAGAGGACATAGGCTTCGGCGGCTCTTTCAACCGTGACGGTGTGAAAAGTGTTAGTGATGTGAGTTCCTCCCTGAAACCCAAATCAACACGATTTATGGCACCAATTCGGCCGCCTGCAAGAGTTTGTCCGATTCCGAACAGTTAGGCGGAGGCGAGGCCGAAGTGACTTTGCTCCTCGTCGCCGTAGGCACCATGTGTGAGTTGTATCATTCCAACCGGTCGACAATTGTGATCTCGCCGCGCCTGGCGTGAACCAGCCCCCGATACTCAGCATTTGGAGGGCGGTGGTAACGCCCGGGCGCCGAGTGCCAACCATGGTCGCCAGAAACTCATGCGTCAGGTAAATCTTGTTTCCTTCGACCCGGTCTTGGACCATCAGCAACCAGCGGGCCAGCCGCTCCTCGATTTTGGAGTGGCCGTTGACCAGTGCCGTCCGGGACGACTGGATGAGGAACGCGTGGGCATAGCGAAGCAGTGACTCGCGAAGGGATTGGTCTCTGCAATCGCAAGGGGAAGAGCTTCAACCGGGAGGATCCAGCCATTACCTGCGACTTGGATAGTACTTAATGTCTATTTTAGACAGTCGCCGCGACCTAACTTTTGATAACAGGTCAGGGTCGCGGGATGCCGAGCTGCTTGAAATACCGAGTTACCTCCGGATGCTCGCGATCGTCCCGCCTCAACCGCGCAAGCGCGTCATCATCCCCGACGAGCGCCATAGCCAAACCAGGAGCGTTATTCTCCACGGAGCACCGGGCATTGTCTGGTTGTGAAGACGGTGCTTGATCACCAGCCGCCTGAGTGTGTCTTCGCTTACGTTGTAGTCGTACCTGAACAGATCAATGGCCCTCTGGACCGTGATCGCCTCTGCCGTGGGATGTAGAGCGGCCGAAGCCGTTCGCCTCTTTCCGGCGCTGTTTTGACAGGGCGCGCATTGATTCGGCCCATCGCGCTTTTCTGGCCCGATATCAGGGAACGATATCGCCCCCCATGTATTAGAAACCTATGGACACTACGGAACCCCACGGGATGGCGGCCGATCTTTTGACATCGGAAGTTGCCAATGCCAGGCAGCGCATCCACCGGACTGAGGTCGCGCTTCAACGCACTGAAGAAATGCTGGCCGAAAATCTCGCGCTGTGCAGCAGGATACGAACTGCGGTCGAGGCCGCAGACCGCTTGGTGAAGATCGATCCTCCGAGCTTTGAAGGACGTCGCGCGGGTTGAACTGGGCCGGCGTTTCATTCGTCGCGACCTTCAGGCCACCGGCGCCACGACTCGCGCTCAAGCACGGGGGCAACCAGGTCGACAGACGGCGAGCGCGGCTCATCGTGCGCGGCCTGGTGCTCGGCGAGGAACCTGTCATACGCAGCTTGTCGATGAGGCCTACTTTGATCAATCGCAGGCCGTTCATGAGTTCCGCCGTTTTACAGGTCTGACACCCACGGAATTTTGGGAGCTGGCGAGACGGTCCGCTCACTTCTACGAGTTGAGATCGCCGACTTTGGCTCGCAGCAGTCAGTTAGTGGGTTGAGCCCGCCGGGCAAATCGGCGGAAGCTCCGTTCCTCCGGAACCACTGCAAAGCCGGCCGCAACGATCAACCCCGAAAACGTTTGTCCGATGTAGGGGGTCGAATCGCTCTAGCGCTATCGGCAATACGGCGCGTCGCGAAATCACCTGTTAGCCTCTCCTCTGAGCGCGGCTGCAGCTCCCTTCAGGCAAGATGCGCGAGCAGACGGATATCTATCTGACCCAAAGCAAACAGAAGCCGCATGCGCAAAGGTTCCTGGACTGATGCTCGGCTGGCGGCAACTTGCTCGCCAGCCGAGTGAGTTCAGGCGGTGGTCAGGGGAGGCTGGCCAGCCACACGCTGGTGATCCCAACCTGTGCCGATGTGCCAATCAGCAACCTTCGTCGGTCTTTTTCACCTGGCCTGGCGCGGCGGTGTTGGCTGTCGTGTCCTGCTGACCAGGCGCCGCCTGCTGAGCGCTGCCAGTCTGCTGGCCGGGCGCGCAGTCTCTGGCCGAGTTCGGATTTGTGGTGCCGCTGGTGGTGGTCGTGTCGGTGCCTTGATCGCCGGACATGTTGGTCCCGCTGCTCGTCGTGCCGGTGCCCTGATCCGTCGTGCTGGGCATGGTCGTCGTGGTCGAGGTTCCGCTCGTTGAGGTTCCGCTCGAAGTTCCGCTGGTCGTCTGGGCAAAGGAAAGCCCGGCCGACACCGCCAGCACGGCCGAAGCCAAAAGGATGCGTTTCATCTTCTTTCTCCTGTCTGAATGCGCGGGGTGCGCTGGCAAATCCAACAGGCAGACAGAAGGAGTGTTCCCCGATCAAGTTCAACTTTTGTAACTCTGGTCGTAGGTCAGCCTTAGGATGGCTGGCGTATATTAGAAGCCTCTTGAAGAAGACACTGCCCGCACCAGAATCCATGGCATGGCTCGGAGAATAGGCATTGGTGACCAGGTGGCGATTACGGCCAGGGTTCTGACGCGGGTAACAGAGGACCGCGTAAGGGTCTCGATCCCAGGTTACGACTTCCCACATTCCATCATCGATCACACCAAGGTGAACCGAGGCCAGCAAATCGACCTAAAAGGCGAGGTCACGCGCATCGACGAGAACACTGTGACGATCGACCTCGGGCCATTGGTCACGGTCGACCGTGAGAAGGTCCGGTTGGTGGAGAAGTATCGGCCGCCAAAACGACCAAAGGCACTTGCAGATGCCCCGGATTAGAACCGACAACATCGCGACCGGCTATGAGGGCAGGCCGCATGACGGGCCGGTAGAGGACGAGTCGAAGCACATGGTCTACTGCCCAGTCTGCGGCCAAACGTTCGACGCGCGCGATCTTGGACAGGTGTTCCACCACGCTGAGCCGCAGCACGAGCCGCTTCCGGTCGAGCAATAGTCCAGCTAGTTGAGCTCCGGCAGACCGACGTTGAGACCCTTCAGCGCGCCACCGACGTACGTTGGATGAGAAAAGGGTGCTGCGTGCACCGCGCCTTCCCCGCGCGCCGATGTTCCACCTGGACCGCAAAAAAGTCCCGCCGCACTGCCAGAACGGCGGGACCGATCAAACGCTTTGCACCAGGCGGGGGGATGCGGGGGGTTGGGCTTGCCAAGTGAGCGCGGACCGTAACCAACCCTAAGCGCAACAGCGGCAACGCGTCCACCAACCGCCGGTTGGAGCGACAGGACGATTGAGCCGCCGGCAGGTCAGGTCATCCCGGGTCGCTATCGCTCGCAACCACACGGTAGCGGAAATTGTTGCGGATCTGGTCGTTGAAATAGCGGCCCTTGGCGAACGCGGCCCGGAACGCGGCAAAGGTTTCCGGCGGTACCCCCTCAAACTCGTACCGCTTGCCGCTGGCGACGAACCACACCGAGAGGGTCCTTCTATCCAGATCATATTCCATCTTGCGGATCGATGTGGAGGGCATGACGGCGGCTCGATTCGAAAACCAATCAACGAGCGGAGAGGCCGTCGCGTTCCTTGTGACTGCGGTGGTGCGGTGAGGCACAAGGCTCAATGCGGAGCGCCAGCCGCCGCGATAAGCGCCTCGTCGAGAATCCACTTCAGCTTCGCCGAGCGCTGGTAGCTTCATCTGCTTGCCGTTCTTACTTGCCAGGAACGACATGCAGCGGTCGCAGTATGCCATGCGGGGACCTTCAATATGTCGCCGTATGTCGCCGCGTCGGATGGCCAGGAAGCGGCCAGTGCCAGTTGGACTTTGTAATGGAGCGGCGCAGCGGCGAGCGTCCACGGGCCGTTTTCCTTGCGCCGGTCTTCCGCGATCTTGGCGTTTCTCACGCATCGCTGCAGGATTTTCGCGAGGTGAATTGAGACCTGCCACGACTGTCAAGAGCCGTTCGGCGGGCTCTGCTCCGGAACAATGTCCTCTTCTGAAAGTTTTTTCCTTAGGCCGCAAAGGAGATTCGAAATGTCAGAAAGCCGCGAATGGTTTGTCCAATGGCTTAGAGATGCTCATGCCATGGAAGAGCAGGCCGAAACGATGTTGAACGGGCAGTTGAGCCGTATCGAGAATTATCCCGAACTGAGCGACCGGATCCGACAGCACCTCGACGAAACGAAGCAGCAGGCTGCCCGGCTGAAGACCTGTCTCGATCAGATGGACGAGGGTTCATCCACGATGAAGGACGCTGGCGGTAAGCTGACGGCGATGGCGCAATCGCTGAGCGGCGTCTTCGCCGGAGACGAGGTGATGAAAGGATCGCTGGCGAGCTACACGTTCGAGCACATGGAAATCGCCTCCTACACGATCCTGATCGCCGCTGCTCGATCGCTCGGCGAAACCGAGGTCCTTCGGGCTTGCGAAGAGAATCTGCGAGAGGAAGTCGCGATGGCGGATTGGCTGAAAAGCCATCTTCCCTCCACGACCGAGCAGTTCCTTGCGCGGGCCGAAGCGGACAGCGACAGCGCCAAGCGGTGAGCGGGTGGGAACGTAGGATCGTGAACTGGGTGATGGGGATTCGTCCGCTAGCGAGTCCCCTTCGTGAACGCTGGGCGACGAACAAGGCTGACTGTAGCAGGCGGTCGTCGAGCTGCATTTCGAGAAATTGCTACGACGAGCGACTTGCGGCGTAAAGCGTTCGTCTGCGCAAGCCTGGTCAAATACGCATGGCAATAGCCAGATCGGAAGGGCTAGCGCCGCGCTCGGCGAGATCAAGCTCGAATGGGCGTGTTAAAACGTTCGGAACGAGGTCGCGAGCGGAGATGCCCGAGAAAATGACTGAGCAGTTGCGTGGGCGGGCACCGATGAACGCCAAGCCGGATCGGAGAAAGTTCGTCCCGAGCGCGGACAGAGGGCGCCAGCGACGGGCAGAGGTCCCTGTCAGCCCAGCCCAACCAGGGAACTTACATGGAAAACTGGCGTTAATATCGCGCAATGCGGGAGCGTGCAGATGTTTTTGCTCGCAAAAGATACAATTAAGTTCAGCATTCTTGTGGCGCTTTCGGCCATATTCGTCGATGCGTCCATCGCGCACGGCCTGCTTTGGGAGAATGATCCATACTGGACCTATTGGATAACCAAGACTTTCCTGATCGCAACCGTCTTTCTATTTGGTACGGCTTTTCTCGGCATCGGGATCATTCCAGGCTTGGTCCTGACGGCGGTCCACACGCTCATTCTGGAGATTTACTATCAATGGCTTGCGCCCGTGGGGCTGCCGCAGGAACCCGAATGGCTCGACTTCAATCACCTGTGGATTACCGGCGTGCCGGTGCACTTCTTAGCGATCCTAGGTGGTTATCTGATGGCGCTGTGGCTTTGGCGGCGAAACCATGTTGTTGCTGAGACCGAACGTGGGGAGACGTGGCGGTTCGTTGTCTACGGGCTCGTTACTGCTGTGATCATCGTTGCGGCAGACGGTGTTTTGACCCAGACGGTGCTATTGCGCGACTTCCCAGGCATCACCTTCTTCGTCCAGCACCTTTTGATCAGCTTCGTTTTTGTCTGTGTCTGGACTGCTTACGCCGGTGCCGGCCGGCTTGGCTGGACCATCGGCGCGCTCATGCTCGCCTTCGTCTGGACCACTTACAGCATGTATCTGGGCCCACGTGGCCTGCCGCTCGATCAGCCTCATTATTCCGGCTACAGGGATCTTTGGTGGCTGTCGTTTCCAGGCGGTTTCGTTTCGGCACTTATCGGCTGGTGGGTCGGCGGTTGGCTGATGAAGAAGCGACGCGTAATCGGCCTGGCTGGGATCGGCACGCTAGCCGTCCTGCTGGGTGTCCCTGCCGAACCTGCCCACGCCCAATCGAGGGGCACCGACGGTTTGATCGCAACCGCACGGGCTTCAGGCGAGGGCATGCGGGTGACCGGGGCCGATCCGTACGCAATGAACAGCACCGTGCCTATGAACGGCACCATTGCAATCCAAACCGTGGAAATGGGCAACCGCTGGTCGCACGTTCAGAACACGGATGGTTTGCGAGTCTCGGCCGGGTTCACCTCCGGCGACGTCGCCTATACGGTCAGCATTGACAAGCCAATGCCGCGCCACCCGCTCGGAAAATATACGACATGGTCAGGCGTAGCGTATGAACACGAGATGCACGGCAACACTGGCATCGGCACGGGCAAGCTGCCGAAGGTACGGCCGGAAATCGCCCTTTGGGGCTGGGCACAGGTGAGCCGCAACGGGGAAGTGATCGCACGAGAAGCTCCTGCCCATGTCATGGTGATGACGAAGGGCCCCATCAAAGGCGTAATGCTCGAAATCGACACGGAGGACCAAGGCCTAATCGCAGAGCCGGATGGGTATATCAACGTAATGTGGCCGAAGGTCGAGGCGCTTCAAATGCCCGAGGGGCAGGAGCGGATACGACAGATCATCGGCTGGATCGCAATCGTCGGTTTCGTTGTCCTCTTCGGGGGCTTGGCCATTGTTGACCGGAACGACGTCTCGCGCGCACGGGCCAAAGAGCTCTGAAAGGTTGCCAAAGGCATTCGGGTCCACGGCGAAGCGCCAGCATCGCCGGCTTGAGCTGCCAGTCGTCGCTCGACCACCGCCGAGCCAAACTGACTTTGCCTTTCATGGATTTTGCCGGACAAGGCGCGCCCGCCGCCATCCAGTTGTCGATTGACTCGTTGTCTCCTCCGCCGAGCTTGGCGCGGGATCCCGATCCGCTCCGGGGCCCAGCCGCGGGTAACCAATTTGTCGTCGCGCACATGCAGCGCCACATCCTGCAGGCTGCGCCCGCTATTGGGGGCGGGACCCTTGATCTGGGCGCAGATTTCCGGCGAGGACTTTTCATGGGAACTATCGGTATTCGAGTGGGCTGATCCGGCTGGGTTGGCTCGACGGCGGCATCGAGCCACGGCTGGTGCCAGGGAAGTTCGACCTCCACATCGAACTCATTCCCTGGCGATCCTCTCACACAGAGCAGACATGCTGGAAGCGATCCCGCGGTCCAATGCTTCGTAACGGTGCTTCGACGAAATTGGAGGCTCGGGGATTCTCGAGTACATCTGCAGTTGGATGTAGCGACCGCCGAGAGCTACGCGGCTTGGAGCGCGGGCCTATCGTCTGTGAAGCGACCGGGTGCGTCGACTGGATCAACTCGCAGGTTTGGAGAAGCTTATGGCTTGGCAACTGCACGGCACGTCACCGGCAAACCGAGACGCGTTCTCTATCAAATACCCGAGCCCCATTCACGGCGAGGTATTCCAGAAGCGTTCCTGAGGGTGGCGTGTGCCGGAATGAAGGGGTACGGGGGCTTCGCGCGAGCCAGTTATCCAATCCCCGCTCAAAAGTCTCTACCAAACATTTTGACCCATCATTGCACACGAAATCGCATGAGGGCGCGCCTGTCCTGCATGAATACTAGGGAACAATTCCGCTCGAGCGGGAGTTCGATCCTATTTCGCCGGCAGGCCCCAGCCGAGGCCGCTCTTGAAGAAATAGACGGTGTCGATCGGGACCGAGGCCTGCTCCAGGTGCGTCCTCAGTCCCAAGTGACGGGCTTCGAGGTGAGGCTGCAGCAACGCCAGATCCGGCGCGCTCAGGCGCCGCAACAGTTCGTTTCCATCTGCGCTGTCTCCCGATCAGGGCGGAAGCGCGATGGTCGCTCACAGCTGACGACGCCCAAACAAATTGTCGACAGTCAGGGAAAGTATACCTAAAAGGCGGGGAGTCTCAAAAAGCTACTATGCTGACCAGAGAATCTCGTCAGTCTGGCGATCATCAAGATGCTGCTAACAAGCAGTCTCCGCCCTGCCGGTCGAAGGTTGCCTTCCCAATCTGGTGTGCGCCTTTTGTCGAAGCCTGGTTCATCCTCTGGGGAAGCCAAGCGAATATCGACGCTGCCTGAAAACTTACGCGCAAGCGCTCCACACTCTCGGGGCGGCGCTTTCTCGATCGCCCAGAGTAGCCAAGCACCCCTTCTCTATCCCATAGTATTCGTCTTCGCCTATTGCTCCGGAACGGCAGAGGTTTGCGGACGATTTCGTGCTGCTTCGGCAATTTCCGGGATGTATTTCGTCGCCGTGCAGCTTCGGTTCACATTGGCGCGTGCGTCGAATACCTCTTTCTCGCAGACCCGCTTGGCGAGCTCGATAGGCACATGAACTGCCAGAGGCACTTCTACCTCGGATATTCCAAGCTCCCTTGCGACCTGCTGTTTCACTTCGTGCCTGCCAAGCGAAACGTCGACGCCGACATCCTCGGCATCTTCGGTTGTCGATGATGCGCCTTGCCCCGGCAGATCTTGCTGCTCGGTCTGAGCAAATGACGTACCCATCCGGTGAAGACCGCAGACGTGTATCCGGCGGCCATGAGGACCTGAGCACCGCGGTGCCGGCGTCAAGTTTTTGATGG
>NZ_JAMYTF010000099.1:0-9196 GCF_040322295.1 Mesorhizobium sp. M0159 | reverse complement strand
CCCGCGCCATGCACGACCGCCGGATCCAGGGCGGCGGCAAGCTGTCGACCGCACCGCTGCAGGCCGCCGGAGAGGCCATGGTCGAGCTGCGCGCGCGGCCTGGTCGGGCGGCGCGCACGGCCCGGCTGGTGGCGAGCTTTGCCCAGGTCGAGGTCGTGCGCCCCGACACACGATTGAAGAGGGCCTGCCCAAGACGGTGAGCGTGAGCTTGGTGCAGGTAACCGAGATCGACCCGCCGCAGGGCGCCGAGCCGATCCTGTGGCGACTGCTAACCACCCATCTCGTCGAGGACGCGGCCATGGCCTGGCGGATGGTCGATTGGTATCGCATGCGCTGGACCATCGAGCAGTTCTTCCGCACCCTCAAACAGCAGGGGCTTCAGCTGGAAGACAGCCAACTGGAGACCGCCGAACGGCTCGTCAAACTGACCGCCATCGCCGCGCGAGCCGCCTGTGTCGTCATGCAACTCGTCCAGGCCCGCGACGGCCGATCCGCACAACACGCCGCCATCGCCTTCACCCACGCCGAAATCGACACGCTTCAAGCCCTGCTGCCCACACTAGAGGGAAAAACCGCCCTGCAGAAGAATCCCCACGCCCCCCAATCCCTCGCTTGGGCCGCCTGGATTATCGCCAAACTCGGCGGCTGGGACGGCTATCCAAAGTCCAAAGCCCCAGGACCCATCACCTTCCGACACGGATTGCAGCACTTCCTGTCCATCGCCCATGGATGGGCGCTTCGAAATGATGAATCGCCTAGATGGTTGCAGGAGAGGGGTATCCATGAAGCGTGGCCAGTGGCCGGACTGCCGGGAACCATACATGTCGACAACGGCGCGGACTTTCGAAGTCATGCATTCGAACGTGCTTGCCGGGACAATGGCATAAAGATCGATTGGCGGCCGCCGGGGACGCCCCATTTCGGCGGCCACATCGAACGGTTGATTGGCACGCAGATGGGCGCGGTTCATCTGCTGCCAGGATTGACCTCAAGCAGCATCGAGGAAGGCGCGAGTATGATGCCAAACGCCATGCGACACTGACACTCCGAGAGCTTGAGCGCTACATCGCACTAGAGATCGTTGGGCAATACCATCATGCTATCCATGGCGCACTCCGTCGGCCACCGGTTGCGGTCTGGCGACAGCAGGAGAGTGAGTTGGTTGCTCGCTTCGGGGCGTCGATTCAAGCAAACCTGTTCCCTCCGTCGAAGATCTGGATTGCCTCCTTGAGCACGGATAACGTCCATCTGACGCAGGCGGCCAAAGACCTCCTCGGCGAGCCCGATATTCTGCGACTTCGCGCAATTCAGGCTCGCCGATGGATTTTTTATCCGCGCGCCAAGCAGGCACTCGATCGTCTCAACCTGCTGGTCGACCATCCTCGCGGCACGCGCATGTCCTCGGTGGCCATCTACGGCGACAGTGGTATGGGCAAGACGATGATCATGGAAAAATTCTGCGACAATAACCCTCCCGTTTTGATCCGACGACCGGCGTACAGGCTATACCGGTCCTGGCGATCGAGATGACCGGGAAGCCAGGTGAGCGCCGTTTATATGCCGAGATCCTGGCTGCACTTGGAGCGCCGCAGGCACCCCGCGCCGACATCGTGCAGATGGAGCAAGCTGCGTTGCGGCTTCTGAAAACGGTCGGCGTCCAAATTCTGGTGATCGATGAAGTACATAACATTCTCGCCGGCTCGTACCGCGAGCAGCGGGTCGTGCTGAACACGCTGCGATTTCTCAGCAATCGGCTTCAGATCTCGCTCGTTTGCTTCGGCGTAATCGAAGCCCCGCGAAGCCATAAGTGGCGACGTCCAGCTTGCCCGCCGGTTTGGCGAGCTGACCTTGAATAGGTGGGCGGCCAACGAACAGTTCGAAGCACTAGTCTCGTCCATTTTGCGGAACATGCCACTTCGCCGACCGACAGTGCTGACGCCGAAAATACGCCGAATTCTGCAGATTGGCGGCGGCATCACTGCAAATATTTTCCAGGCGATCACGTGCCTGGCAGCCGAGTCGATCGAGAGCGGCATAGAGCACATCACGGATGAAGCGGTGGAAAGTTGGCGCCCGCCAGTTAGCGCCGAAACCGCCTTCGCATGATGCGAGAGCTCAGCGGCACAAGGCCACTTCCTGTCATTCTCAAACCCGTCCCAGATGAGCTCCTGTCGTCGTGGGTCACGCGCCATGCCGATTTCTATGGCGTCGCACCGCTCACTCTGCTTCGCCATGCCATTCCGGAGGCAACATCTTTGCGACAAACCGATACAAAGCTGGGGCCAACCGCCGCCGTTGAAATTGCGAGGCTCTGTTTCGAACCCAATCTTCGACAATTTTAGCAATGACCACGTCTGGGTTCCCAAAAAGACGCCTCACACCTTCATGACCGAACGCTCAGCGACAAGGGAACCAAGCTGCTCGTGAATAGGACGGGCTAGCGGTGGGGCGATCGAGCAGCGCCGTCGCATCTTGGCGTCGCCGAAGACGGTAGCTATTCGCTGAAGCTGAGGTTGGTGACGATGACGACGCTGGTGCGCTCATAGGAGCTTGCTTGGATAGAAACAGCAGCGTCCCGCCTGATGCGATGAAGGGTAGGCATCCGAGCTCATCGAGATCGGAGAGGGCGAGCCGATTGGCGATCTGGCCTGCCTTGCCCTAGGCGTCCTTTTGCTCCAGCACGTTGGCGAGTTCGACAGTTGAGATCAGGCGCACGCGCTTGCGATGCTGCTCGACCCCCTGCCAGGCGAGAACTGGGGCGATGTAAGTCTTCCGAAGCCACGACCGCCGACAAGCACGAGGTTGTTGGCCTAGTCTATGAACTCTCAGCGATGGAGCTGACGCACGAACGCTTCGTTGATCTCGGTGCTGACAAAGTCGAAGCCGGCTAAATCCCGGTAGAGTCGGACACCTCCGCCATGCTGTGCATCTTCAGGCTCCTAAGCATTATGACGATGGCGCCGCTGGCGTTGTCGCATGCCACACCACCCGAGGTGGCGCAGCGCGTCGGAGCGCTCGACGTTGGCCTGCGGCCCCTTGGCACGAGCGTTATGGCGAGTTTGCACGCGTTTGTGCGGGACGATTGCGGGACGAAGGCCCCGGTGAGCAATACACATGACGATCGGTGTTTCCTGAGCTGAGAGACCCGCGGGCACACGTCATCCCAGAATTCGCCAAGCGACTCCATCCGCGCGATCGCATCCCATTAAGCCCCGTTCGCGGACACTATCTTCAGCGTCCGGAGCCCGAACCGTATTTTGCAGGAATTAGCCTCGCTGGCTACTCGATACGCCGTAAATCTTCGCCAAACTCTGCATAGAGTGGCCGTGCGGAGAGCCTGAATGCCGACCGTTTCACATTTGGCACTATTAAGAAGCGAGGATACGATGCAGTCGAGCAGCAGAGACAGTATGGAAGCAACAGATCCAGTCATCGGTACCTGGGAGAAGGCCAAGTCGAAAGTCATCAATGGGCCGCCGCCAATGAGTTTCGAATCTGTAACGCGAACGTATAAGCAGGGACCAGATGGCATTGACTTCATGGTCAGGGCTGTAAAATCTGACGGGACACCGTTCGTGGAGCATATGACGTATAAAGTAGACGGGAAATACTACCCCCATATAGGACATCCTTTGATGGACGAAATGTCCCAGGAGCAGATCGACCCCAACACAATTTTATGCACGGCGAAATCGGCGAGTAAAGTCATAGGGGCGGGAACGCTACGGATATCCTCCGACGGGAAGGTCCTAACAATGTCTTTCTTCTACTTGGACGCTGAGGGCGTTTTTCGTGGACATATAACGGACTACGATAAACAAGAAGGCTGATGGCCCCAGGAATGGCCTTCGCAGTATATTTGTGGAGGCCGCCTGCGGTAGTACCAATTCGCACGTCGTCAGTGACAGCACCTCATGAATCGAAGCCGCCCCCCCGGGTTGCCGGAGACAGTTTTGTTCAGCTTATGCGCCACGGCTAGTTCGTTCAGCATGGCGTTACCCCATGGGCCGCGTCGACGATTGACTGGGCCTTGTAGAGACGTTGATCGTTTCCGCGAGGGCGTTCTCGTAGCTGTAGCCGCAACTCCCGACTACGACTCGATGCCTGTTGCTGCCATCATTGCGGATCGGCTTCCCGTTATATTGCCCGAAGGTCCATTGCCCTCATGAGGCGGCCACGGTGCATTGAGCTAAGCCTTCCGGCATCCTTATAAGAGGCTGTTTCATCTGGAGAAAAATCTTATAAGCATGCACCGAGACGGCCCAGCTTCACCGCTGTTCCGGCCTGTCAGTCTTGACGGCACGATCTCATTTGAGGAGCTTGCACAACATCAAGGCGTGTCAGCCGAGCTGGCGCTAGCAGCCCCCTTCGCGCATTCAGGCTCGTGCGTGGCTTGGGGCATCCCGTTTGAAATTGGGCGCCCGGTTCTTGTCTACAATCAGCCGCTTGTATTCAAAATCTCGCCGACCACAGCTCGATGGTTCGTATTCTTACACACATCGGACGTACATCCGCTTTCAGCCGATCAGAATGGGCTAATTTCTCCGATGGGAGGAATCGGCCAGTTCGGCGAACACGCGGCCGACTACGTCCTGATTTACGATGACGGCTCCGAGGAGACGGTGAAGATTCGGCGGCGACACCACGTAGGATCATTTCTGTTACGATGGGGGGAGCAATGTACCGAGGCTGTAACGGCCATTAAACCTCGCCCTCTTTCGTTCAGGGTCACCAAACAGTCCAGTTCGGCAAGCAACATGGCCGGCTACCGTGCAGAAGATGCATTGCCGTGGTATGGCGGAGGGTGAGGCGAAATCGAGCGACGAGCGAGATGCGGGTAACGCGGCGGCAGAGACCGCAAGTTCAAGGCGCTGGGTGACGTTCGAACGCGCCATGCATCCTCCGCCTCGGTTCGGAAACAGGAAGTTCTCCTCGCCGGCGTAGTCCAACCGGCGCTTCCAGTTGCGGATCAGGTTGGCGGTCTTACGCCAGAGCGGCACGCTGCGGTCTTTGCGCCCCTTTCCATGCAGGTGCGCGACCGCCGAGCCATCGACGGCGACCTCGCCGACGCGCAGGCCGATGGCTTCAGACACGCGGGCGCCGGTGTTGTACATCAGGCTGAACAGTGCGCGATCCCGCTCACCTGCCCATGTCCGCGCATCCGGCGCCTCAAGGATCGCCTGCATATCCTCGCGTGACAAAAATCCCAGGACCGGCCGATCGAACCGTTTCATCGGAATGGCCAGCACCTGTTCGATGACGGGGAGCGCGGTCAGATCGTAGTGGGCGGCATACTTAAGGAAAGAGCGAAGTGCCGCCAGGCGGGCGTTGCGAGTGCGGGCGCCGTTGCTCCGCTCCTTCTCCAAGTGGTCGAGGAAGCTCAGGATGCGTGTTTCAGAAATTCGCGGACACCCATTCCGCTAATTCGCGGACTGGTGTGCACCCCTAGACTGAGACACCGAAATCGCGGACAGAGAGGCACTGACCAAGACCAGGCGCCGGATCAGGAAACTGGAGCAGAAGGTCGGGCAGCAGCAGCAGCTCGATCTCGATTTTTTTCGCGAAGCCTTGCGGAGGAAGATCAGCGTCGGAGCAGCGCTCCTGGCGAAACGGGATCTTCAAAGTCATCGAAAAGATGACGACCGACCTGTCGCAAGGCGAATTCAACATCGACAGAATGTGCTGGCTGGCTGGCGTCACCCGCGCAAGTTATTACCGTCACTGGCTGGAGTCGGCCCCGCGTCGGGCCGAGACGGGTTTGCGCGATCTCATTCAGAAGCTGGCTCTCGACAACGCGCACTACGGCTACGTCGGATCGCAGCCCTGCCGCGGCGGGAGGGGTGGCAAGTCAATCACGCATCTCAAAGCAAGCCTTGCCATCGAGGCTCTCGAGATGGCGATCTCTGATCGAGAGCCCGTACCCGGGAGCCTCATCCATCATTCCGACCGCGGAGTTCAAGGCGGATTCAAACGGTCGTCGCAACACTGATTGTGTTCACTCCCGGCAGCAACTCGTCAAGCGCCTCTGCCGGCGTTTTCCAGCCCAAGTTTTTTGGTCGGGCATTGAGGGCCGCGGCCACGGCGGCGATCTCGTCGGCGCTGTGGATGCTCAGGTCGGTGCCTTTCGGGAAGTACTGACGCAGCAGCCCATTGGTGTTCTCGTTGGTGCCGCGCTGCTATGGGCTTTGCGAATCGCAGAAGTAGACCTGGACACCCGCTTCGATCGTGAGACGGTCGTGCTGGGCCATTTCAGCTCCCTGATCCCAGGTCAGTGAACGGCGTAGCTCTTCGGGCAAGGTGATGATGGTGCGCGTAATCGCGTCACGCACGGCCTCAGCTCCATGTCCCGCGAGCGCAGGCCCGTTCTTCGTGCGCGGAGCTTCGCCATGCCCCGCAAGCCGGGGAAGATGCAGTAGCATCGTGAAGCGCGTCGTGCGCTCGACCAGCGTGCCGATCGCCGAGGTGCCAAGACCGAGGATGAGGTCTCCCTCCCAATGTCCCGGCACGCTCGATCCGGCCGCTTCGGCGGGACGCTGACTGGTCATGATTTCCGGTGAGACAAAGCCCTTACCTCGCCTACGTACGCGCGCCCTGGGGACCCGTAATACACGTCCTGTTCGCAAGCAGGCCGTCAGCTCGCGGCGCAGCACTCCGCGGCCCTGAACGAAGAGGCGTGATGGATGGCTTCGTGGCTGATGCGCATGGATTTGTCGTCCGGGAAGTCGATCGGCAAGCGTCAGGCAATCTGCTCCGGGCTCCAGGCCTTGGCCCATCGCCGATCCTTTCGCGGGCCATGTCGGCGGCCCTTCCACGGAACAGTAGGACCATGAACGGGAGCGCCGCTCGGGGCCACGACAACGCCGGCAAGTCTCTCCTCCACATAAGTGCGCAAGGTTGCGTTGAGCGCAAGCTTGGTCGCTTTAGGCCGACGGGTCGATCGATCCGCATGCCACTGGGCAGTCGTCGCCCGATACTCCAACCCGCCGCTGCGGGTGGCCGCGTTGCGCCGCAGTTCACGAGAGATTGTCGATGCGGCCCGCCCGAGGCGGCGCCCAATTTCCTGCATGGAATGGCCCTGTTGTCAGGCGAAGTGAGGATTTGACCCCTCAGTTTCTCAATTCGGCCGACACCTGTACCCTGAGAAGTGCGATCTCTTCGCGCTGCACCAATGACAGGTACCGCCCGGAGAGCGGCTTCGCCGAGGATCTGAACATCGCTGGTGGCATACCGCCCGCCTTCCGGAACCATTTGGTTCCTACAGGCTGCGACACTCCGGCTTCGAGCGCAGCATCTTCGCTGCTCAGCCCCGCGGCGATCGCCCGCCAGAATCTAATCCGTTCATCGCGCCCCGCCAAAGGCGGCCGTCCTGGTGAAGGTAATAGCGCTCGTCCAGACCGTGCCGGTCGCCGCTTTCGAATGCTCATCACAACCTCCAACTTCAGAGTGTTGCGACGACCGTTTGAATTCGGCGCGTCTCGGCGGGCAGCGCCTGCCATTGCGGCGTCTGCACCGTCTCGGCGTCGTTCAGCTTCGAGAACAGATCGACCTGGTATGTCGTGGGCTGGCGCGGCATGGACATCTCCCCGATTCGGGTCGTGAGAGCCCAATGCTGCGCCCATCTCCTGCGATTGCGATGGGGCACCCGTGTGCCGGAGCAGTGTCGCCAGGGCGCCAAGCGCGGCAAGGTCGACGTGCGGAGCAGTAGTGATACGCCAGCTCGCGCTGGGGGGCCGATCGAACATCCTCCAACCACCGGTGCAATGGCTGGCCAGAAAGGGTGCAGCGGAAGACTGACGCGTCACCCTTCTCGATCACTTCATCGATAAAGACTTGCCGCTCAGCCCAGGGATGCCATGGATAAACAAGCTCGCGTTGGTCGGTCCCGTGGGTGTTCCGTCGCTGAGTTGTACAATCTGAACCGACCGCACACGAGCCTCGACGGTCACCCCAAACGAATTTGCAACCCGGTCCGCAACGGACCACACATCAACGGAGCTAACCTATAGACGGGACAAACAAGGGAGCAGGTCACTCCTCAAAAAATATACCCAACCGCCAAGAGCGAACAACTGACGGTTAGGGCAAATTGATCGGAAGGCGCCACGCTTTAAGCGCCTCCCGATCTGATGTCAATGATTTGTCACTTTCGGCAAAGCTGCTCCATAGATGCCGTTTCGACGTCGTGAGCACCTTCCTCAAAGTCATACTTCTTCATGATTTCCATATATTTTCCGTTGGCCCTGACCTTGCGAAGCCCTTCGTTATAGGCATCCCGGAGCTCAGCATTGGCCTTGCCGAAGCCTGCAGCCGCGCAGCCCCTAGTGTTCGCGATGCGGACAAAGTGGATTTCCGCGGGGTCCGCTCTCTTAAAGAGCACCGAAAGTGTAAAAGAGTCATTTCCAACAATGTCGACCCGCTTGTCCTCTAAAAGCTTAGCTGCGGTCGTTGCGTCTGGATACACGACCATGTTCTCCTCCTTCACGCCGGCTTCGATCGCCAGCTTTTGGTTGGAACAGCCGGCGCATACACCAATTTTCAAACCCTGGTCGGCCACGTCTTTGTAAGTTGCCACCTTGCCCGCGAGCGAGGACGACATAAGAAAGCCCTCGCTGTTACACGAGACTGGTTCGGAGAAAAGGATCGCATCGCAACGCTCGGGCCTTATGAAGAGCGCGCCAGATGATGACAACGTCGCGCGGTTTGATTGCAGTGCGGGGATCATCGCTCCGCCCTCTATCATCTCACCGGAGAATTTCGTGATTCCCATTTCTTTGAGGATGGCTGCATCCATTTCCGGCCCCCAGCCCCCAGGCGTGCCGTCCGGGTTCATCTTCATGAATGGCGGATCATTGGAGATGGCGATGGTGACCCCGTTGCCTTTCGCATCTTCCAACGATTCCGCGTATGCGCCTTGACTCTGAGGTATGATTGTTGATCCAGCTACAAGTGCAAGTAGGAACTGGGCTGACCAGAAAGACCGGCCGATAGATGGTTTTGTCATTTTCATTCCCCTTTTTTGGACTGGTATGCGCGTTGTTACGTCAGGACGAAGTGGGGTGACTACTGCATGATCGCTCCTCCTAGCAATTCGGGCCAAGTTCCTCTGGGCGTCCGCCGTCGGTCCCAAGGTGCAGCACGCCCGCGCCGCTCGCCGCCGCTGCTGCCGCTCCTCCGGAAGAGCCGCCGGGCGTTACAT
>NZ_JAMYTF010000098.1:0-9517 GCF_040322295.1 Mesorhizobium sp. M0159 | reverse complement strand
TCTGTGTCGCCCACGGATCTGATCCGATCCGTCTTCGCGGTTCAGATGAGCGTTTGGCGATGCTGGCCAAGGACGGAATAGTGGATCGTGTCCCGCGGCGTGGTGTAGCTGGCGGCACGGCGGCAGGTTTGCCGTGGTCGGGGAGCCCTTCCTTGGGCGGAAGCCGACGACAGTGTTCGAGGGGAACTCGCCATGAGCCGGGTGCGCAGAGATCGTCCGACGCTCTTGTATTTGCTAGATCCCAGCCGGCTCCGCCTCCGATTGCCTCGGTAGCTCGGTAGCCTGAGCGCGTCGGCGGCATCATGCCATTATCATCCTACGAATTGCATGCTCCATCGTCCTGGACGAGACCGGTTTGGCTAGCCAAAGGACGAAGGTCTGATTACCAGATGTGATCGGCATGGGGTCGCTTCCACCAACGACGATGATGGGCACCGTCATCAGGGTGGTACGTACGGCTTCGGGCTGTCCTGGCCCGAGGAAAGTCGCTTGATCGAAAATTAGGAGGTCGGCTGCCTTCCCGCTCTCGATCCAGTCGCAAAGACTTTCGAAGGTCGCGAAGCCGACAGGCTTATAACCAAGCGCGGCGATCTTATCGTTGTAGATCTCCAACGCTGCTGGATCGGGCTCCACGACTGCAATGATTTCTCCATTGCCAAGTGATCCATCGTATGGACCGGAAGCGCTATCAGCTCTGACCTGCTCCTCAGCGCAGGCCGGTAAGTAGAGATCGAAGCGTGTACCTCGGCCAACAGCCGAGGTGACGTCAAGGCATCCTGCGAGCGCGCTCACATGGCGGTCCACTGCAGCAAGACCCAGTCCGGTCCCGCCGACGCGAGAGCGCGTGGTAAAAAAGGGCTCAAAGATGTGCGGAAGCACCGAACTTGCGATTCCTTGGCCATCGTCGCTGATGGAGAGGAGAACGTAATCTCCCGGTTTCAAGGTGCCCTTAGCCACGGGCTTCGTTTGACAGACGTGAGCGCGAGAAACGCTAATCTCGACACGGCCCTCATTCAAGAGAGCCTCCGACGCGTTCTTGCATAGATTCATAAGGATCTGCTGTATCTCGGTCGGGCTGCCCTCGATCACCGTTTGCCACTCGTTGATCTTGAAGTTCAACTGAACATCCGCACGAAGTGTAACCCGCAGCAATGGCGCGAGATCCATTACACTCTCCGAGACGTCGAAAGGCATCGTCACGCGCTTCCGATTTCGGCTTAGTGACAAAATTTGATCAATAATCAGCTTGGCTCGGTTGCTGGCCAAGATAATTTGGCCGATGTGGCCCCGAATTCTCGAGGGGCGGCGCACAAGACCTTTAGCCATCTCTGCGTAGCCGACTATTGCTCCTAGAACATTATTGAATTCATGTGTAACGCCGCTTGCGATTGTGCCGACAGCCGTCAGCCTTTCCGCATGCTCCCATCGACTCTCAAAAAGGTTACGTTCCGTGTGTACACGTTGCATTTCAAGATGGTTGCCTAAACGCACAGTAGCGCTCGCCAGAACCAGGAGGTCGTCTGTGGAGGGTGGTGAGCGATCTCCTTCAAAAACAAGGATACAAACCGCAGTCTGCTGATCGGAGGCCCTGCACCCAACAATTTGACAAACACCGGTAGTGCCTACGGCAGTCCGAACCACTTCCGACGCCGGAACGACGCGAAACACTGGCTGTTCCGGGTGTACAAGTGAGACGACTTCATGGATTAGCGTGGCGTTCCAGACGCGCATGCGCTTGTTCGCGACAAAGTACTCGGTATTCCTGCTGATACTCGGATCCACCAGAGCAAGCGCGCATTGATCCGCATCGAAAACGCATTGAATGAGTCTAAGCGCTGCTTCGGTGGAGAAGCGCCGCGAAGCCTTCGTTGCTTGACTGTCGATGAAGCAAGCTTCGATCTCACTCATTGCCGCTTCAAGCTCTAACCGCCTTTCCAACCGGTTCGTCCGCACATGCAGCGTGGAGGCTCGAATGGTCGCAAACAAGCAGAGGCATATGGACACCAAGCCAAAGAAAAGTCGTGTACGCTGCGCTTGCGCGCTGGCGAAGCTGTAGGCTTTCAGATGTTCTCGCTCCAATTCGGCAGCCTTGGCGAACGTGTCGAAGGATGGGATCCGATTGACAGCGCGGTCCAACCTCAACATTGAGGACAGGATAGCGCGGCCCTCGCGGGCCACATCCTCCGTGACTTGGTCCTGGCTAGGAGGAAGTCGGCCGAGAGACTGATCGATTTGTAATGCGAGGCTGAATCCCGGTCTGGCCGAAAATTGAAGGATCAGATTGGAAAATTCAGGCCTGTTCGACACTCCCCCCCGAAGGCGATTAGCCGAGCGAGCAAAGCGTACGAGAGAGCTTTGCAGAAGCTCATTTTGCGCGGCCGAGGCCGAGATGGCAGCTTCTGTGTTTTCGAGGGACTTTTTGAGCTGTGCAAGCAACCTGGAGTGCACCCCGGAGCTCTCATTGGGCGAAATCTCAACAAGGCGTTGGTAGTTTTGAAGGTTCCTTTTTAATGCTTGCCCGGTAGAAGCAACGGAACGGAAGTCCAATACCATGTCGGCGCGGGCGACGTCTCGCTGGAGCAATGCGTAGTTGATCTGAATCGTCCGCAGTTCGCTTAGGACCGCCTCGTTGATCTGGGGGTCTTGCCACTGTATCGCGACCAAGAGCGCAACCGAGGCCACTAGGGCCATTACAGAAGCTTTGTCGGTACTGAGCCATTTTTCCCAAACGAACGGCGTTTGATCCGCGGTGCGTGCCTTGCGAAGGTCCGATTTGAATTCTAGCTCCCCATCGCGTCGGTGTGCGGCCGGATGCTGCTGGAACAGGAAAGCCAAGTGTACCTCTCCCCTCAAATAGGCGGTGTAGACACCGTTGCACTCTGCCCCCATGGCCCGCTGACCTTCCATTGATTCGCGGGCGTTTCGACCTCGACGGCGAGGCGGCAGCACAAGGCGGGCAACTGATCGCAGTTTTCGGAACTGGTCTTCCGAGAGATCATCGAAGGGGCATACAAGCGCACGCCTGCAGCAGCCGAGGATGATACCGGTCGGTCAAACGCAACTGGCGAGGGCCGGATCTGCTGTTGGCTGGCAGCTAACACTGGCGAGGCGGCGGCCTCAACTCCGGCGTGCCTAGAGCCGGCTGCTGCGAAAGCGTCCGACACGCTTCCCTTGGGGTCATCCCGTCCAGCGGGCATCCTTGGATCGCTGAAAAAAGACGAGGCGGCTTGATGATCCTGCCCTCGCTGAAGCACCTCGCGAAACCCCTGTTCCAGTCGCAGAAGCTCCTCTGGACCGGTAGGCGGCTCGTCAGCTCGACCATCGAACAGCGGCCGGAGCGCCTCGGACACGTGTTGCTCAAAGCCCACTCGCCGGGCCTGGACCGCTTGCCCGTCTTCCAAGCCGGCGTCCTGCACCTGCGACAAAGCTGTTACACGGGATGGATTACTATTTCGCGGGTTCATACTAGCCTCACATCAAACTGTATCGTCAAAGTCCTGCGCCAATCCACGCAGCGGCTCATCGAGTTGATTCTGTGGAGAGCCCCCCGTCTGCTTTCGTCAAGGGCGTCGGCTCCGGGAGGGCGCCTGTCTGGCTTTCAAAGATGCGTTTCAGAATGCGATCCGAAAAATATCGCACCTTCCTCAATTTTAATGGTGGCAGACCTTGATGAGAACGATTTCGTACTCGTCATTGAGCAGCCGCACCTGTTCGGGACGCAACAGCGGTGCACCTTGATGTGAATTCTGAACGTTCCAATCGAACGTTCGCGCCTGGCTGTAGGAAATCGATTGGGCTTGAAATGTGAATCCACCGATAGCTTTGGAAATGTAGTTCGGAGTCTCGTCATCTACCTCGATGTTCCTAGAAGCGCGCCGGCAGCCCGGGCGGGGGGCTTGGGGTTAGACTGCCAGCGCACGCCACTCATAAAGAGCGGCCTCTTTTCGCGGTTCGGACACCCATAGTCAACCCGGCAACGTCTGGATGCCCGCTGTGCTTTTTGCAGAGCGGCGATGCCGGGCATATCGGCCGATCCTGTCTAGGATGGTGTGGCCACTCTCGTCGGCCGAGTTGATGCTCCAGCCAGTATCGCCTTGCCGACCAGCATGAGTTCGCCGTTAGCAATCCATCGTTGCGGGCGTTCCAGTCACGGCCTTCCATTCGGCGATGGCTTGCAAGCGATGAACATGTATGGCGAGAGCAGAACGTTTGGGGCGGGGGACGAAGAGGTTGCGGAGGGCTGACAAGGTCGAGACGAAGCGTTGCAGGCCTCCCGGCGATCGGACCCCTGCATCATCCGCTCCCGTTTTCGCGGCGGCACATGGGAATTCTCCGCTCTGTTGTTCAACCCCTTGTGCGACCGGTGCTCGACGTCCGGCATCATCTGTCGCTTTGCCGCTCCATACGAGCGAAGCTAGTCGGTGATCATGCGCTTCGGCGCGAGCCCCTGCTTCTTCCACAGCCGCGTCAGCAAGCGCAACCTCTCGCAGGGTGCGCTCTCAGAGTTCGTTCCTGCGCAGCGGCCTTGTTATCTCGATACTGGATAAGCGTCTACGAACCTACGCGCCGCATAACGAGCTTTGTTGCGCTGGTCGGTTGCGAAGGGTGGCTCTATGCATCGCAGTGGCGGACGCGAAATCCTCACCATCCTTCTGCATCGCGCTATTTGGCTTGCCGAAAACCCAATTTCGCCGGCACGCTGCCGCTGAATACGATGATCATCTCGCATTCTTGCTATGGAGACTGTCGTCCTTCCTGGGCACGCGGCTGACGGCGACGAAAGCGGGTTTATTCATGCAACACCCCTTTTTGGCAGGCAAGCTGGTGGACTTCGGGATGTCGGGGGCGAATATAGCGAAGACTCCCGCCGCTCGCTGATGCATTCTGGACGCAACCGCATCGAGCCGATGTGTTCGAGACGCTTCGCGGCTGCAGTCGCCGAACGATGGCGTGGTTATGCGACCTGTTCGGCATGGCTACCCCCGTCCAGTCAGGCGTTCACGAAGGTGTTTGTCGAGAGTTCGTGGAGAAAGTCCGCCACTTATCGTTGGCGAGGGCTTTGCTCCGGAGTGGCGATCGGTGCGCTGATCGACAGGCAGGCTCTGGCCAAAATCGAATCCCATGCCGTCGCGAAAGGCCGCAGAATTCGATGCGGGGGCAAACGCATCGCGCGAATGGCACGTCGAACTATCGGTCCTGTCTCCAGCGAGATGACCATCGCGCAAGAAAGAGACATTCGGGCGGCTGGCGCCTGTGATTGCTTCGACGATGCGGATAGGTCGTGCATGAGGCCAACGACACGATCTACGGCCTTCCCCCACATTTGTGCCTCAAACGGAAGCGTGTTTGGCGTGTCGCCGAGGCCTTGGAATATGGCATAGTGGTATGAACACGGGACGCATGTCGTCGGAAGCCGCGCCTTTCGGCCGAGTGAAGCAGTCCGGCATCGGGCGGGAGGGTTCCCGCCATTGCCTCGAGGACTACCTCGAAATGAAATACCTCTGCACGGGCGGCATCTGAAGCATGGGCTTGCAGGGCTCGCAGACCGGTAAACCAGCGAGCCATCTCCAAATATGTGAATTGTGGATTGCTCCTCGACGGGAGCTGAGGGGCGGCTCCGCAAGCCTTACGACGCTCTTTGCGAGCCGTAGCTGCCGAGCTGGCAAAAGGCTGGGCTACGTCGCGCCAGCGCAATCGGCGCGCAGAAAATTAGGCCTACCCGCTCCGGGACCGCGGACCTCGTCAGCTTCTCGTAAGTATGCCCGAGTAGGTTGCTCAGCTGATCTGTGGACGTGAGGCTAGCGTGAACCGGCACAAATTTGACCTATCCAATGTAACAGGTTGGCGGCAGGTGCAGCCCCCGGCATCTCAAGAGCAAGCGGCACAGGCCGGGCAAGAGGGCTTTGAGCAGCGCTCGGGCGAGGCGCGCCAAGCCGCTGCCCAAATTCCCGCCCCCGCCGTTCCGGCTCTGCCAGACCCGTTCCATCCTCATCCGTCTCAGGGAGACCTGAGCCTCATCGAAGGCGCGGCCCCATGGGAAGCGCAGCCCATGATGCAAGGGAGCGGACAAGAACACGCCGCGGCGCCGTACGCCGGAGGCAGTGGGTCGATGCTAGGTGCCTCGGTGCTGCAGCCGGGTCACTCAACGGCGCGCCATCATCATGCGCCGGATTCGTCAGTGGGTGATCTGAATCCTTCCGCACCGTTCGAGTTGCGTGACCATGCTCGTTCCCCCGTGCCGGCGGCGGTGCAGCCAGATCCTCCAGTAGTGGTCTCCGACGGTCGCGGCTGCAAGCGTCCTCTTTATTCCAACGATGCGACCGTTGTCGAAGGGCTGAGGTCACTCTACGCGGGTAAGGCCAAGGAGGAAACGGTCAAGCGCCATGTAAATTCTCTTTACGGCTTTGGTCGTTGGCTCTTTAAAAATAACAAGCCGGGATTTGCTGCTCGGCTTCACGAGAAGTCGCTGGATGAAGATCTCAAGGAGTACGAGAGCAGTGGTGGCTCCTCGACTGTGGCTGTGGCACTGCGTCGTCTCAGAGAGTCGGCGGGCGGAGTGCCAATGGTGGGCCGCGCTGTCCTGAATCCCGACCCTGCCGACGCCGCGCTCATCAGAGATTACAAAGCGGCTCTCATCAAAGAGTACAAGGGAGCGCCTGCGACCGGGCCGAATCGCCAAACCATTCACGACTATGGAGCTACTCTTAGACGTTTCAGTGAATACCTGCATAAAAACAAAAAGCCGGGGATTGCGGCTCGGCTTCACGAGGAGTCGCTGGATGAAGATGCCAAGCGCTATAAGGACTCCAGTGGTGACCGGAGGATCATTGCACTAGCTCAACTCCGGAAGTTCCTGCCGTCCGCCGCACTCGGGCGCGAAATTGCCCTTGCTGCTCGTCCGGAAGACGCAGTCGGCATGGAGGCTCGTGCCATTGGGGACGCCGCTGCGCAGCACAGCGGGCCGCAGAAGGCATTGGGTCGGCCAGAGAAGCTCCCTGGGGAAGCTAATGAAGACGCCGCTGTTCTGCCATCGTCTTTCGTACCAACTGGGCACCATCACCAAGCCTCGGATCCCGCAGAGTCCTTTCGTCCCCTGATCTGGCGCGACGGCGACCAGCGCGCGCCGGACGAGCGGATCGCTGCACAGGACAGGAGCAACCTGCTACCAAGCGAGGAGGTGCCACTGAGGCCACCGGAATTCGCTCCGCCCAGCTTGCGGGCGGGGAATTCCGCCTCGCCAGAGCTCTTTCCTGAGGGGATGTCCCCCGCGGTCGAAGGGTTTTTTGGTGTTTTCGGCGACCCCAGCGGGCGGGTGCTCGGCGCATTGCAATTGCTAGGCGACGAACATATCCACAGGGATTACCAGCTCCTGGAGCAGGAGTTGCAGGGGAACAATCCAGATCTCGCCGCCCGGACGCGGTTCGTGGATCCCCTCGTAGCCAATTATCATCTGCGCTTGGGCTCCGAGAGCGACAAGCTAAGCGCATTCCAGCGCATCGTCCATAATCAGAACGGTAACGACACAGCCGACTTCCTGTTCGTGCCAGTGAGCGATGGCGGTAAGACTCTTGCGGAGCGCGGCAAACATTGGTCGCTGCTGTTCGTTGATCGCAGCGACCGGGAACGGCCGGTTGCCTATCATTATGACTCCGTCAGCGGATGGCATGACAAGCTTGCAAAACACCTCGCAGAAAGGCTGGGCGCCAGCCTGGAGACCCGCGTGGACTTACCCCGCATCGCCCAGCAGAGCAACGAGTGGGATTGCGGAGTCTACGTGGTGGACGGCACGCGGGCGCTGGTTGGGCGATTGCAAAGATGGCAGCCAGACCTGCCAGACCTGCCAGACCTGAACCTCAACAACCTCGTCGTCAATCGGCAGGCACTACAAACCCGACTCATGGGTGACGATACATCTGGAACGGCAAATTATCTCACGAACTTTGAACTCATGGACCGACAGGCGCGAGACGCGGTTAAGGAAAGCCCCGTTGGGACGTTTCACCAGCGGATCAAGCGGCTCGGCCAGTCAGCGCGAGCGTTGCACGACAGAGCCCTGGCTCCAGTCGCGCCGGACCAAGGCAACCCAGACTCGGTGTTCGTACGGGACGTTATTCCCGGGGAAACACGCCATCATCATGCGCCGGATTCGTCAGTGGTTGATCTGAATCCCCCCGCACCGTTCGAGTTGCGTGACCATGCTCGTTCTATGCCGGCGGCGGTGCAGCCAGATCCTCCAGTAGTGGTCTCCGGTCGCGACAAGCGTCCTCTTTATTCCAACGATGCGACCGTTGTCGAAGGGCTGCGGTCAGCACTCTATGCCGGTAAGGTCGGGGAGCGCACGGTCACGGACCATGTAAATTCTCTTCTCGGCTTTGGTCGTTGGCTCTTTGATAATAACAAGCCGGGATTTGCTGCTCGGCTTGACGATCCGTTGCTGGATCAGGATCTCAAGGAGTACCAGCGCGAGAGTGGCTCCTCGAACGTGGCTAGAGCACTGGGTCGTCTCAAAGAGTCGGCGGGCGGAGCGCCAATGGTGGGCCGCGCTGCCCTGAATCCCGACCCTGTCGACGCCGAGCTCATCAGAGATTACAAAGCGGCTCTCATCAAAAAGTACGAGGCAGAGCCTGCGACCGGGCCGAATCCCAAAACCACTCAGGACTATGCGGCTACTCTTAGACGTTTCAGTCAATACCTGCATGAAAACAACAGGCCGGGGATTGCGGCTCGGCTTTACGAGGGGTCGCTGGATGAAGATGCCAGGCGTTATTTGGACTCCAGTGGCAACCGGTGGATCAGTGCACTAGCTCATCTCCGGAAGTTCCCGCCGTACGCCGCACTCGGGCGCGAAATTGCCCTTGCTGCTCGTCCGGAAGACGCAGTCGGCATGGAGGCTCGTGCCATTGGGGACGCCGCTGCGCAGCACAGCGGGCCGCAGAAGGCATTGGGTCGGCCAGAGTATCTCCCTGGGAAAGCTAAGCAGCTGAGCGAGATCGGCAATTCAGGCGCTCGCGTGCTGATGCAGGCCCCCACCCATCATGTGGATACATCGCCATGGGAGGCGCAACTCAGGAGCGGACAAGAACACGCCGCGGCGCCGTACGCCGGAGGCAGTGGGTCGATGCTGGGTGCCTCGGTGCTGCAGCCGGATCACTCAATGGCGCGCCATCATCATGCGCCGGATTCGTCAGTGGTTGATCTGAATCCCCCCTCACCGTCCGAGTTGCGTGACCCTGCTCGTTCTGTGCCGGCGGCGCCTGCCGGGCCAGCGTTCGCCAGGGCTGACGAGACGCCCTCCGCGGTTGGCGAGGCCGCGGTGGCCGAAAGGCTGGCTCGGTTGCAAAAGCAGACGGTCGACGCTGATTTGTCGGGATATTTCGACTCGATTCCGCACGCGGACCTTCTACGATCGCCATGGGAGGCGCAACTCATGACGCAAGGGAGCGGACAAGAACACGCCGCGGCGCCCTACGCCGGAGGCAGTGGGTCGATGCTGGGTGCCTCGGTGCTGCAGCCGGGT
>NZ_JAMYTF010000097.1:0-9548 GCF_040322295.1 Mesorhizobium sp. M0159 | reverse complement strand
CTCCCAGTTGGCCTCGGATCGGCCTTGTGTGCGTCAAATTCTGCAGAAATGGTTTGACAGTCAGCGATGACCTTGGCGCGCCCCGTCCAGCCACGTGTCAGCGGAGCGGCGAACTTCCTCTCGGTCGGCGATGGCCACAAACGAGGAGCGTGGAGCGGAAATCGATCTTTCGCCTTCAGGTACGTCGTTCCGGTATCGAGCCCTTCGGACCGAAATGTGACGCTTGCCTCGCTGATCAGCCCGTCATGGGCACGACCGCGACGGCTACGCGTGGTGCCGCGCAACTCGAACATGTCTCGGAAATCGGCATCGAAGTCGAGCCGGACCGGCAACGCAATCTCGCGCGCGGAGTAGTTGGTGAAGGTAATACGCTCGAACATGCGGTCTTGCCAGATGAACCGGCTCCGATCGATGTGTACGGCGCTCGCTGGAACTTCACTGCCGTTTGGCCCCACTGCGGCGAGATTGGTTAGATTGGCTGTGAACAAGATGTTGTCTTGCGACAAGGACGCGCCAAGCAATGAGGGCATGCGGTCAGCGATCAACAGCCGGAAGCGCGACAGCACACGCGTGTCGTCGCAGAAGAGCCCGTCGCCCGTGCCTCGTATGTCGCCGTAGCTGTCGGCGACGACGAAGCCGTCCTCGTGCTTCAGCGCAAATTGCCGATGCGGTTCGCGCGGTGCGGATTCATCGAGTACCGGGAGAGCCAAGGCGGGATCAAGTTTGCGTTCTTCGACTTCAGTATTCATATCAGCCCTCTTGTCCAAGAGACTAGGCCGATGGGACTGTCAGGAATCTTGTGCGTGAGGCCGGTTGTCGTCATTGCTCCTTTGTTGGGTGTGGTCGATGGGACTGATTGTCCCCATGGAAAGGCACTGATCAGGACACACGCGCCTCGCCAAAGCTACAGGCAGTCGCAATGCAGGGAGAACCGTGCGGGTCAGCTTGGGAGAGGAGCGTTTCATAGTCTGGTGGGGCCTAATTCGCCTCGTAGTTCTAGTGGTCACCCTATCGGCTCACCGGTCCCCTGAAGCGCCCGATAGACGCTCCGCTCACTGACCCCCAGTTCCTTGGCTATCGCTGTTCTGGTCATGCCCTCGGCATCCAACTTCACGATCTTGTCGCGCTTCCCCATCGCTGTCGGCTTCCGTCCTGGGTACTTGGTCTTGTCGCCTTTTGCGGCATCGATCCCGATCCGTTGGCGCTCCAGCACGACGCTACGCTCAAACTCCGCGAACGCCCCGAACATCGTCAACATGAGCTTGCCGGTCGAGGTCTTGGTGTCGACCGTGTCGCCGTTGAAGTCGAGGATACGCAGCGCTACGCCACGCCCCTCCAAGTCCTCCACGATCTCGAGAAGCTGTCTGACGTTCCTCGCTAGGCGGTCCATTTTGGTCACCGTCAGCGTGTCACCCGCTTCCAGCCCCTCCACGAGCCGCTCAAGCCGCTCCCGCCTCGAAGCGGCCCCAGAGACATGCTCCTTGTACACACGCTTGCATCCGGCCTTCTCCAGCGCCGTCACCTGATCGTCCAATCCGGCTACCTGATCTGTGGTCGAGGTCCGCGCGTATCCGAAGTTCATGGGTCTTCCTTCCTGCCATTAGGCTACCTGCCAAATCCGATACCCTGCCAAAATACGGAAAGCAACCCTCTTGTCATGCTAAATCCGTGGGGCGGCACCCTGCCACAAGAGCCTGCCCTATTGGCATCACAGCGTGAGCAAACATTGGACAGAAGCATTCCAACGTTCACGATGTGCAACACCGACGCTAGATCGACACGAATCTTCAGTTCAAAGAGCGAGGATTAATGCTGCGGCAAACCAAGGGGGCACGGGGGGCTTCGCGCGAGCCAGTTATCCGATCTCCCGCTCAGAAATTTCTACCAAATATTCCGACCTCCTGATGGAACCCATTCGTTGCGGGCGAGTTGCGGCTCATTGGGACGGACTTCCCGAACATGACAACGAGCAACAAAGCAGACCATCAGTCTGTCTCCGAAGCGTTTCGGAAACTGATCCGTTCCGAAGGCTATCGTCATCACGTACAAACGTTCTTAAATCTGGAGGTCGAACCAGAACTGCCGCCAACCCTACAGTCATTACTTGCGGCTATTGATCGGGCCAAACAGGGACCGACAGAAGAAGGTTCCTAGCCGGCTGGCTGAGCGTCAGGTCAAAGAGTATAGAAGCTCGCTTCGTGGCTTGTCCCTGATTCCCACTCAGAAGTTATCAAACATTCTGCTTGATTTTTCTCGACAGAGGATCATGAATGTTCCCTTGGGTTCTCGCTGAGGTGGGAGGCCTTGTATGAACGTTTGGACGAACTGCCGACCCGACAAAGTGACTGCCAAACACCTTGTTCACGAGCTGATCCTACAAGCCCGTCGCGGCCAAATCATCTCCGTCAAAGGGACTATCGCAGCGGTGCGCCGAGACGGGCCACATCTGGCGGAAACTGACTGCGAGCTGGTGGAGCTTATTGTCAATGTTGCCCCAGCCTTTGGCCTGTTCGTCGGGTTCGATCTTCGCGAATAACCGCTTCCTCAACAGGGCGGACCGTGGCGACACGGTCTCGATCAAAGCTGCACTACGCGAAGCTCGGGAGGCTGCGCCTTGCTTGGTGGCCTCTGACGAAGAACTAACCGGGGCAATCGACGAGGCAGCAACTGCCATGGGCCTCTGCGTGGCTTTCGACGGTCGCGAGTAGCTGTCAGCCAAATTCAGTCACTGTGGCATCGCAACGGAAGCGCGCCGTCCTGCGCTAGTTAGAGGTAATCCGCAATTACCTTCGCAGGATGCTAAATCTGCCTGTAGAACGGGAGCTGCCGGCTGAGCAGTATAGGCTGGAGGAACTTGATCGGGCCGACAAAGAGTGACCGCATGGCTCTCCACTGGTTCAACCCTCCGGTCCCCGTCAAGACCGAGCGTCCCGGGATCATCCGCAATGTCAACAACGCCGAGGCAGCCGGCGAGGAGCTTATGAAGTGGACCAAGCGTGGCCCTTGGTGGGACCTCGCGGTGCGCGTTTGCATGGCCGTGATTTTCGACGAGATGGAACCTGAGGAGGCCCGCAAGGCATTCCTGGCTGCTGCAAAAGAGGAGGGGACACTACTCCCCCCAATGACGACTAGCTAAATTGGATGGGGTACAAGGTTCTATGTGTCTCTGACCAACACCGCCCTCGCGAAAGGAGCCCGCCGCCAAGCATGGAGATGAGAGGCGACGGACCCCCCCCACAGCGGCTGCACATCCACGAAGATCGACCGCTGCAAGCTCTAAACCCGCGAGGGCCTACATCGTTCCTTAGCTGCGGCTAAAGCGGGGTTGGTCAGCGGGCTCTTCCCGCTCTAAGTTCCCTCTTATGGTCCCCTCTGGTTCGCTCCCCCGGTCTACGTGAAGACGAAACGTCCGGGCATTCGCAATGGGGTCAGCCACGTCGAGGGAGCCGCCGAGGAACTCCTGGCATGGGACACAAAGGGCCCGAGGTGGACGAAGGCGGTCCAATCCTGCGTCGACGCGTTCGAGGGCAGGATGTCCCCCATGAGGTCCGTGAAGCCTTTGAGGTGGCTGCCAAGGAGGCCAACGTGTATCTCTCCCCTCAGTAGGAGGTATCATGGCGCCCATCTGGTTCGTCCCTCCGGTGTTCGTGAAGACTGAAACCGGTGTCAGGCATGGCTGCAACAACGCGAAGGAAGCCCTTGAGCAGCTCAAGATGTGGACCCGGCGAGGGCCTCGCTGGCATAAGGCGGTGACCCTCTGCCTGTCAGCCTTGGAGGGCGATCCGATTGACCCTCATGTAATACGAAAGGCCTTCGAGGCTGCCGCTAAGGAGGCCAAGGTGTATCTCTCACCAGAGTAGGAGTTGTCGTGGCAACCCATTGGTTCTCCCCTCCGGTGTACGTCAAGACCGACCGACCTGGGGTCACCTACGGGTGCAACAACGTCGAGGGTGCCGCCGAGGAACTCATGAAGTGGACCAAGATGGGACCTAAGTGGAGGAAGGCTGTGCAACTGTGCGCCGACGCCTTTCAGGACCGTGTGACTCCGGAAGAGGTCCGTCAGGCTTTCGAGGCTGCTGCCAAGGAGGAGGGGGTGCTGCGTGAGTAGCAGGCCGGTGCCCATGGCTATGTTGGGAAGGACCCGTTAGGCTGTCTAATGCTGACTAAGTCCCGCGCTGCTCGAAATAGACCCGGATACGAGAGCATTCACTCTGGTCCGCGCATTCATGGGCCATTTTGCACTTCTTGAAACTGGCATCGGAGCTGCTCTGGGCGAGGTAGTTGGCGTCAATGGGGCACGTCGAGTAATCATCAATCGAACATAGGGTTCGACGAGAAGATCAAAACCGTACGCACAGGGGACCGGAACCGGATGTCAGGCTTCTAAAGCCGATGGCAGAAACCGGATACGCTGTGGCGGCATTTGAGGGCCCGTTCCTGCTCTTGATTATTGCCTGTGAGCTGTGCGCGAAAATCGGGAATGGAAGGGCCGGAGGCAGGAAGCACGGCCTCAGGCCGAGGCGCTAATCAAGCGGGTCGGCAATGATCGCGAAAAGCTCAACACGGCCGCCAGCGAAACTAAAGAAGTAGTCGCGCGTTGGACGGCAAATAACGCTGTTTCGTCTCTGAGTATGGTTTAGGTCAGGGTGGTCAAGCCAACGTCGCGTAAGGCAATCAATGCGTCGAGCGCTAGTCAAGCGAAGTCGCCCGCTCGTGACGAGGTCACTTTAGCGCCGCCCGCTTTCCGGCCGGTCCAGCTCGCAACGCTCGTGGACACGGTCCCTGCCGGCGATCGTTGGATCCATGAAATGAAATACGACGGCTATCGTATTCTCGTTGCGGTCGGCGGAGGCGAGGCGCGAGCCTACACACGATCTGGTCTGGACTGGTCTAGCCGTTTTCCCTCGGTCCTCTCCGAGGCTCGCAAGCTCAAGGTGCGCTCCGCCCTGATTGACGGCGAGGCCGTGGTTGTCGATGCCGAAGGAAGATCTAACTTCCAAGCGCTTCAAAATGCATTGAAGGGTGCCCCGGCGACTATCGACTTTTATGCGTTCGATCTGCTGCAGCTCGACGGCGAAGATCTGACAAGGCTTCCTCTTGTTGAGCGCAAGGCGAAGCTGGAGGCGATCTTGCCTGCGAAAAATCCGGTCCTTCGTTACTCCGACCATATCCTCGGCCGCGGAGAAGAGCTGCTCGATCGCTTCTGCGCTGCCGGCCTTGAGGGCGTCATCTCAAAGCTCGCGGATTCGAGTTATGTGGCGGCCCGCGGCGCAAGCTGGCTGAAGATCAAATGCATCAGGCGGCAGGAATTTGTGATTGTCGGCTGGACGCCGTCCGACAAGGTCCGCGCGTTTCGGTCCTTGATCCTTGGCGTTCATGACCGCGGCAAGCTGCGTTACGCCGGGAAAGTCGGCACCGGCTTCGATACCGCTGAACTTCTTCGTCTCTTGAAGATCATGGCGCCGCTTGAGCAGAAGGCCGCCACCGTCGACGCACCACGCGCCGAAGTGCGCGGCGCACACTGGCTCCGTCCGAAACTGGTCGCTGAGATTGCCTTCACCGAAATGACAAATGAAGGGACGTTACGACATCCGAGCTATCTTGGTCTCCGTGAAGACAAGAAGCCGGAGGCGGTCGTGCTCGAGACGGAACGTCATGCAGCCGATCTCGCCGCGTCTGCGACAACCGCCATCGCGATAAGTAACCGTGACCGCGTCATCTATCCGGAGTCCAACATCACCAAGGGACAGCTTGCCGACCATTACGCAGCGGTCGCGGCGATCATGCTTCCTTGGGTTGGCAGCCGGCCGATCAGTCTGGTTCGATGCCCACAGGGCCGCGCGAAGAAGTGCTTCTTCCAAAAACACGACGCCGGCAGCTTTGGCGACAAAGTCCACCACGTCGGCATCACGGAGAAGGACGGGCACGAGGAACCATATCTCTATGTCGACGATGCCGACGGACTCATGACTTGCGTCCAGATGGGAACGATCGAGCTGCATGGATGGGGGGCTCGGATCGAGGATGTCGAAAAGGCCGACCGCCTCGTGTTCGACCTCGACCCCGATGAAGGCCTCGATTTTGAGGCCGTCCGCGCCGCTGCCTTTCAGTTCCGCGCTATCCTTAAATCTCTGGGGCTTACGACTTTCCCGATGCTGACGGGAGGCAAAGGAGTGCACGTCATCGCGCCCCTCACCCCTGGCGCCGAGTGGCCAGAGGTGAAGGACTTCGCGTCTCGCCTGGCGCAGGCGGTCGCCCAGAGCGATCCGGCCCATTTCACGGCTGTGTTGTCAAAGGCGCGCCGCAAGGGTCGCATCTTTGTGGACTATCTACGCAATCAGCGCGGGGCGACCGCGATCATGCCCTACAGCGCAAGATCACGTCCGGGCGCTCCTGTCGCGGCACCGATCACGTGGGCGGAGATGAAGACAATAGATGCGCCCTCTCATTTCCACGTGGGCGATGCTCCTGAATTAAAGAAACGCGCCGCCTCCAAAGCTCTGGCGGGATGGGGTCGCGCTGACCAATCCTTGCCCAATCTGTAGCGCCGACGCGGGAAGAGGCAGTAAAGCCGGGATTTAAAGGGCAACGCGGCGCTCATGGTCTTGCCTGATTGGAACCTGCGGAGATCGGCCTCGTTGGGCTGAAGCCATGGCAAAAAGCGATCCGAGGACCGTCGCCAGTCTTTTGAGGGAATACGCGCAACGGGCGTCTATGCGCGGCGACAATCCCTATCGCACAAAGGCATACTTGCGCGCGGCAGACAGTCTGACGGCGCTGTCGCAGCCGCTTGATCGGATCATCGCCGCCGGCGCCCTCACCAAGATCCCGGGGATCGGTGACGCGATCGCAGACATCGTGACCAAGCTTTACCAAACCGGCACGCACCCAAGCCTTGAGAAGCTGCGCGAGGATGTTCCAGCTGGCGTGATGGAGCTGTTTGCCATACCCGGGCTTCGTCCCGATAAGATACTGAAGCTTCATCAGGCGCTCGGCGTGAACTCGCTGGCGGAGCTCGAGGCCGCAGCAAGAGAAGACCGCATCCGCCCTGTCAAAGGCCTCGGCGCCGCGCTTCAGACAAAGCTGCTGCAGAACCTGGCCATCGTGCGAAGCGGCGAAACGCAACTTCACCTGCACAAGGCCGCCGCTCTTCTCCACCATGCGGTCATATCGGTAAAGCAACAGCATCCAGAGTTTTCGCGCGTGGAAATTGCAGGTGACTTCCGACGCGGTTGCGAGCTCGTTTCCGACTTCGCCCTGGTAGCACAGGCCAGAAAGTCGACTGGAATCGAGGATACGACCCTCAGGCTTGTTGTCACGGACAGGAAGCACTTTGGCGCGAGCCTGCTCGAAGCAACCGGTTCGGCAGACCACCTTGAGCAACTGAAGACGTTCGCGGCCGACAAGGGATTCACCCTAAACGCCGACGGGCTCCATCGCGGGAGAAAGCTGATCGCGTCAGCGACAGAAGAAGAAATCTACCAAGCTCTAGACTTGCAGTTTATCGAACCTGAATTGCGCGAAGGCAGGGACGAGATTGAGCGAGCGGCAAAGCAGAAGCTACCCGCCCTCATTCGGGATGAAGATCTGCATGGCATCCTGCATTCTCACACGACCGCATCCGATGGCACCGAAACGCTTGAGGCAATGGCTGAAGCCACGCGTAGGCGCGGTTTCGAATACTATGGTGTCGCCGATCATTCGCAGTCCGCTCACTACGCAGGCGGCCTTTCGTTGCAGGAGATTGCTGAACAGCACCGCGAAGCTGACCGGCTGAACAAGGCATACAATGGAAAATTTCGCATATTGAAGGGCATCGAGGCGGACATCCTGGCGGATGGCTCGCTCGATTACCCGAATCATATCTTGGAGCAGTTCGATTTCGTCGTCGCGAGCGTGCACAGCCGCTTCAAGTTGCCCAAGAAGGAACAGACGGAGCGTATCATTGAGGCGATCGGAAATCCTCGGACGACAATTATCGGGCACATGACCGGTCGCCAGCTGTTGCGCCGGCCCGGTTATGATCTCGACGTCGACAAAGTCCTCAAAGCGTGTGCGAAACACGGCGTCGCTGTCGAAATCAACGCACATCCGTGGCGACTCGACCTCGACTGGCGCTGGCATCAAAAGGCACTCGATCAGGGCTGCATCTTCAGCATCAATCCGGACGCTCATTCGATCCGCGAGCTCGACCACATGCATTGGGGTGTCGAGATGGCGCGCAAGGGCGGTGTTCCTGCGAAGCGGGTCCTGAACGCGATGCGTTTGACGGCCCTTCTTGCGCATCTCGCACGGCGCAGGCAAACGTCCTAAACTGCTTGTGCGCCCGGCCTATCAGCGCAGGAGTCCGTCATTCTCAAAATCTTCCCAGCCGCGCAAACTGGAGTGCGCGTTCTCGTCGGGGCCGTAGCCAGTTGAAGCTGCAGTTCCGCGACCGCTTCTTTGAGCACGTTTCATAGCGGCCTTCCCCGCGGCTCGCCGCCTGTTCTCTGCAGCTGTCGCTGCGTCCTGTTCGCGCCAGACCGTAACCAGGTCGCGGTCAAGCACATCCTCCACGTGCTCCGGGTCGAACACGTGAAAGGTGATGTTCCTTGCCCGCCCGCGGAGTTTCACGGTTTTCGTCCCGGCGCTCTGCAAGCGACCATCTTTCAGCCAGCGGTGCCGTTCGGCCGTCGAGATCGTCAGAATGTCCTCGATTTCACGGGGGATTACGGGCAGGTCTTCGATATTCTGCAGTGCTTTGGATACGATCCCGAATACCACCTGCACATCATTCTCGGCGCCCTCAGACAGGCGCAGGGTAAGCACGCGGGACTCGATATTGAGCAATTTCCTGAACTCCGTTGGAAGGCGGGCGCGTATTTCGAGAAAAATACCCCTCGCTCTGACGGACGATCCAAACGTTGCAGCCGGGGTTAAAGGCCACTCTCCAATCAGCTTCGCTGTTGCATTGATTTTTCGGCGCGTGGACATGCCCCTTTATATAGGTCACCGATTGTCGGCAGCGACGAGCCGATCGCAAAGCCAACATGAGTTCTAATCCGCCAGCGGTCTGAACCACGATGCACTAAAGGCGCAACCACGATTGTTAGCGGGGCCGCTTGCAACTTCGGCTAACAGGAAGCGGCAGAGTTAATCTCAAAGTGCGATATCAGGCGCGTTGCCGCCTGGCGGCTTTTTGGGGGCCGCAACCTGACCGTCCGTGATTGGGAGCCACATGACTAAAGCAGCTGTTCGGCTATTGAGTCTTGACAGGCGTCCTAGGCACCCGCGGCGTTCGAATTCAATCGCAAATCCCGCGTCGATCGCGCTTCGCGCAATGAGATCCCCAAGTTCCCAATCCGTGAGGTCGCAAAGCGGAAATATTACAGCGTGGCTAACCTCGGATATCGAAATGCACGGCCTGCCGACATTGTCGATCAGGTAACGGACAAACGTCCGACAGGTGGGCATCTGCGCGAGCGCAGATCCCATGGGGAGTGGATCGTGGCCCGCACTCTGGCAGAGTGGGCCATCGCAACTCGCTCTTTGGAGGCCCTTTCATGCAT
>NZ_JAMYTF010000096.1:0-9731 GCF_040322295.1 Mesorhizobium sp. M0159 | reverse complement strand
ATCGAACCGCGTTTTTCTCATCCACTTGATCGCGAACACGCGAGGCCTCTGGAGTAAGGGCTGTCGTTCCCTCCAATTCCGCATTGGCCTCGGCAATTTGCGACTGAAAGGTCGCACGCGATTTTTCCGCAAGAGAGGTCAGCTGCTCAATTTCGGAACGGGCTTGATCGACCTGATCGGCTTTTCGACCAAGTTCGTCAGCAGAGGCGAGCTTTGTCGCTTCCTGCTCAAGGGCATCAATTTTGTTTACGAGCTCCTCATAACGCAGCTGACGCAATGCGCCTGCCCTCTCCATTCCCATGAAGACAGTTTCGAAAGTGATGCCTGCAAGAACCAGGAGGAAGACCAAGATAATGGGCTTCCAGAGCCAAGACGCGCTGAAAAGCAGTGTAGCTATCGGTATCTTGGTGAGCTCCGCGATTGCCACCATGAGAAAGGGTGCACTGGCGAGCGTCAAATCCATTGCAGTGACAGACTCGCTTGCAGAAAACGCTTGTACGCCTAATGCTACACCTGTCGTAAGCCCAATCGCTGCGGCCGCGATCTCTAGGGCCCAGGCACCACGGTAGGTCCACTGGCCATAGCTTGCCAGCTTTTGACTCATCACAGTCTGCATTTTACTCGACCCCCCGACAGGGCAACATCACGCCTTGATCGCCTATCAGCATACACTGAAAAATAACTATGTTAACGATTTTGAAAGTCTTAGTTAAGGCGTCTTCTCTCTATTGCCGCAACAACTTTTTCTGCCCTTCAGATATAGAATACCTCGTCAAAAAATGGGGTCTAGCAGACCGCGCCGCCCATGCATGGTCTTCGTTGGGTCGGTGTAAGCGGAAAGCCGAACAGGCCGTAGCGCGCTTACTCCGTTACATTTTAGCTAGCAGAGTGTTTCGCATGGGATCCCATCCTTGTCGCGATCGAGTTTTCCGCCCCATGAGCAGTTTTGCAGGTACCAGTTGGCTTCGTCGCAGGAACCGATCTGCTTGCACGTTCTCCGCGGCTCGCAAGAATAGCCGCTCTGCGCGACCAGCTTACGGCTGATGATGCCCCATTGGCGGCTCGACGGCGCCGCGCCGTCGGCGTGCGCAGCTCGCCATTCCCAGGGTGCCTGAAACGTCCCGGCCCACAGGCCGATCTTTGAGGCTTGGGCTTGCGCCTGCTGGCCCGCATAGGCGCCCTGGCTATAGCGAGGCCAATCCAGCGCCTGGCCGTGCTCGACCATCCAGGCGGCTACGCCCGCGCCGTCAGCGCGCCGACAATCGCCGACAAAGCGGTGGTAGCGGTCCCACGTCACGAATGTGCATTCGAGCGGCCTCGACGCGGCCAGGAAAGTGTCCAGCGCTTCGGCCGATCGCCGGCCGCAAGAATACTCAGCGCCATTCGCATCGCGGCACAGCTGCCGGCTCTCTGGCGCGTCGATGCCGTTGAAACGGACGCGCTGGCCGTGAATTTCGATCGTATCGCCGTCAATGACGGAAGCGACACCGGTAAGCGAGGCGGGCGCCGCCCTTCGTGGGCTGGCCTTTGATGCATCGTCGCTACGTCGCGCGCCCGACGGCGCCAGGAAGGCAGCCACTGCCGCCGCTGCCGTAAGACCGAGCATTGCCGGCACGCTCGCAAGTTGGCGCCGCCACAGCTTGGCACCGGTGGGTCTCTGCCACCGATTGAATCGATATTTGCGGTATGGCCTGCTCATCCGCTACGCCGACCAGCCCGGCCATGCGCTGTCGACCATGGGCAGGCCGGCGCAATAGTAGTCGTCAACGAACCGCCCGGTGGACCGGTCGCGGCAGCGCCAGATGACGCTGTAGTTCTGGCCATAGAATTGGTCCCACGCGACGCCATAGGTTTGTGGTGGCGGTGGCCGGTAATATGTTCCGCCTCCATAGCCGTTGTTGGCAGCGACACCCACAGCTGCGCCGCCGACAGCCGCGACCGCTATGCCTGTCGCGACAGCATTGTCGGTTTGCACAAGCCTGGTGCACTTCTCTGCTGTTGCGCGCCTGCGCACTAGAAGGGCCGATACCCGACTACGATACTGTTCGTCCGTGCTGCTGGCGAGAACGTGACACAGCGCAACGGTATTCATTGCCGTGAGATCGCTGTCCGACACGACAGCGCTCGTAGAGCAGCCGCTGACGCACAGGGCTGCACTTGCGATGAGTGCTCCAATTTTCATGTGAATTCCCCCAAACAAATATTGGGGCGAGTCCGACCTAGAAGTCCAGGGTTTTGTTTTTCACTTTGCTACGGTTCACAGCATGCTGCGGCTAGCTGCGATACCGCCCCCCTTTGCCGCGTTCGACGCGCAACAGCATGCGCTCGCTGTCGACGTCCTTCAGCGTCGACACCTCCACCACGCGCAGGCCCGCGCCATAGGCGACCGACAGCGCGGCCTGGTGCTTGAGGCAGGTGGTGGCGTTGAGCAGCCGGGCAACCTCGTCGCGGCTCAGTACCACCGGCAGCTTGCGCGGGTGCGCCAGACGAACGAGCTTGCGCGCCAGATCGGGACGATCGACCGTGTGCGTGAAGAAGAAGCGCAGCGCCGACACGATCCTGTTCATCGTCGGCACGGGAACACCGTCGTCCTGCTGCTCGATCTGGAACCGGCGCAGGTCGTCGGTGGTCGCTGTGTCTGGTGAACGCCCAAGGAACGTCGCCAGGCGTCCGATATCGCGGAGATAGTTGCGCTGTGTCTGCCGTGAGAAACGCCGCAAGTTCATGTCGTCGATCAGCCGCTGGCGCAGCGGGCTGATAGGTGCATCGAGAATGGGAGGGTGCATGGTCAGGCTCGTTGTTGAAAAGCCCGTGATGCTCTGCCGCTGCCGAACCATCCTCAATGCGAGCGCGACCTCCGGTTCATGATCTCTACCTCACCCCATGCGCCCCTCCCGCGCAGCGGGTTCGTTCCCCGGCCCCACACCGGTCGTTGCGTTGCTCCGGCTTAGTGGACGATTCTGGCGCTACAGCCATCTTCGCCAAGCGATACGGATACGAGCTACATCTTCACACCAACCCCACCCTGAAATCCTCCAGAACCTGAGCCAGCCCTCGCGCGCCGAGAAGGGTCACAACACGCCTCGCTTGAAGCTTCGGTACCGCGCGATCGTAAATGGCAAGATTGGTCGCCTCGTTGAGGCGCGAGGGATAAATGATCCCGTCGGGCTCAGATGGGTGCTCGTGAAACGCCAGTGACCACCGGCGTGCCAGGTTCTGGCGCTGCGCCCGAACGACATCGGTCGGCACACCCATCCGAACGGCATTGTCGCCTCTGAGATCGACCAGGCGTAGGTCTGTCGTGGTCGCGATCTCCGCGTAGCGCCGACGGGTCAGCTCCACCTCCTCTATTGGAAGATCGTCGAGAAGCCCTTCGCGGCGGTCGCGGAGCACGGTCTCTAGGAAGCACACCTTCAGGGAGTCACCGAGGTAAAGAACGCCAAACCGGTTGGCGTCAACGCGGCGTCGAGGATCGCTGAACCGGCTCGGCGACTTCCCGTATCCCAACGGATCGGGATAGGTGCTCCAGTAGATCCGGCCGAATGGCCGTCCCGGCGATATGGTCTCGATTTCGAGCTTTGCGCGCCCAAAATCGGGTGGAGGTGGAACGCCGGGCATTCAGTCGAAATCGCCTCGGGCCACGCCTTCCGCCGCGGCCAACACCGAGGCGTCATCGCCTTGTTGAAGGGCTCGAAGGCCCGTCCGCCCATCAAGAACGCCATGGCGCGACACCAAAAACCGATAGACGGCCCAGGCACTATTGCCCAACATGGCATGCAGCGCCGGCAATGCGCCGAAGGGACGACCGTCCTTATCGAGTTGCCAGACAGGAAAGCGGAAACCGCGTTTGGCGCCATCGATCCCGAGCACCTGTCCGCTTTGCCGCCTGGCGTTGACCGTCACGCGCGACGTGCCGAGCAGCTTGGCAAAGGCATCCGCGCTCAGCATGTCCTCGCCGGCGACAATTTCGGCGACACGCTTGCGGCCACGCGCGCGCGCTCCGGCAAGAGCCGCCTCGAGATCGGCATCGGGCATGCCCGTGTCCTCGACGGGAAAGGTATCGTCTGAAGCGATCGGTTGCTCTTCGACCGGCGTGATCGTCTGCGCATCAGCCGCCGGATCGACCTCTACCCGGAACGATACGCGGTGGCCGATCTTGCGGCTGCGTGCGATCGCTTCCTGATAGCGTTCGAGCAATACCTTCTTGAAGTCTGCCTGTGCCGGCAGCTTTGTGGTGAAGCTCAGGGCGGCGACTCCCGCCTGCGATGCGGTCCCGCTATGATTGCTGCGTTTTGGAGCGGCCATGATGACAACCTCCTGCTCTCAACAATATGGTTGCAGATCGCAAGTTCGTCAAGTTCGATAATTTCGTAAAGTTGGCGCGAATGGCTGCGGACCTAAACAATTCCCCAGGCCCGAAACCTTCCCCTCCCCGTCATCTCACGCAGGCCAAGCTCGCCGACCAGATTGAGCGCTCCCTGTTTTGTCACTTTTAGCCGCTCCTGGATCATGCCAGCCGAGACGAGTGGCCGCGACAGCACGAGTTCGACCAGGTCGGACAGTTTGGAGCTGGCGCGCCGTTGTTTGACTCGCCGCTCCATCTGGCTTTTTGCCAGCACCAGCCGATCGTGTTCCTTCAGGCCAGCCACTGCTGCGTCGTGAATGGCATCGAGCAAGGCGAGCAGCCGATCGCCGCGATTGCGCGCCCGCCTCCGCTCGCGCGGAATGTTTTTCGCGCCGAGATGAATGCAAGCGAGATGGTGGGCGGCGAGTCCTTCCTGTCGCAGCAGTGCAGCCACGAGCAGCGGCCCGAGCCACGTGGCATGCTGCAGCACCTCGATGTCGGACCAGGCTTCGAGCAGGATCGCCGCGCGCAGGACGACTGGTTGCCCCCGCGTTTCCGCGAGCACAGCGTGCCATTCGGCCAGCCGTTCTTCCTCATTCCAGTCGGGATCGTAAATCAGGTCCGGCCGGTCGTCCGGGCGCGCCGCTTTCGCCGGCACGTCGGCGCCGCTCAGAATCTTCGACGAGCGCGCCAGGACAGCATCGATCTCGGCAAATTCTTCCGCCACCAGATCGGCCTCAGCGTCATCGCGATCGTCGTCTTCCACAGAGGCAGTTCCAGCCCCCTCCCCGTCCCGGCTTTTCGGCCCCGATGCCGGCATCGCGCCGCCGCGACCGGTCAGCGCCAAAAAACCTTCCCGGCCGAGCGCCCAGTCCGGCTTTTGCGACAAAATTCGACGGCGGGTTCGCAGCACCGCATGCGCGCGGGTGAGTTCGTGGGTCGGTGTGCGGATGTCCATATGGGCGTCGTGCAGGACGAGGTCCTCGAGGTGGACGAGCTCGCCCTCGAGCCACAGCGCGGAAGCCGCGTCGGCAAAGTTTTGGCGCTCGACAAAGCCGTCGCGGATCGGCGAACGGGCCAGCCGCTCGTCAAGACGCGCCGAAACCTCGGTTGCGCGGGAAACCGGCCCTAAGAGGGTTTTCAGGGACAAATCGCCGATGTCGTAAGTCATTGTTTTCATGATGCCTGATTCGCGTTAGTCAAGCTATCCGGCTGTTAGGTTGACTTGCAGGGGATTTTCCCTGGCGTCGTTCTCACTATCGATAATCACCTGTTATCGATAGTGATGGCTTTGGCGGCGCAAAGGCCCTAGATTCGGCGCCAAGCACGGCCGCAACGGCCCAGAAACGCCCGGAAGGTTCCCTCGATGCCAGAAGCGCCCCCTACCCGCGCCGGCGGCCGCCAAAGCACCGAACTCGTGGCGCGGCGCGCCGAAGCCCTCGACGCGCTCGATTCCGTGCTGCCTTTCGACCGCCGCGATTTTCTCGCCGGCCTTTTAACCGATGACGACGTCGCAACCCTGCGCCATCTCGCCAGAGAAGGCATCGGTGCAAATTCTCTGCGGGCACTCGCCTCCGACCTCGGCTACCTCGAGGCGTGGTCTTTTGCCGCGACCGGACAGCCGCTGCCCTGGCCGGCGCCAGAAGCACTGCTGATCAAATTCGTTGCGCACCATCTGTGGGATTTTGCGAAACGCGAAACCGATCCGGCGCACGGCATGCCCGGGGACGTAACAGCCGCGCTGAGGGCGCAAGGACTGTTGCGCAGCGACGGCCCGCATGCGCCGGCGACCGTGCGCCGGCGCCTATCGAGCTGGTCGACCTTGACCAAATGGCGCGGTTTGCATGGAAAGTTCAACGCACCGGGTCTGCAGAGCGCGATAAACTTGGCGGTGCGCGCCAGCGCCCGCCCGCGCGGCCGCAAGAGCAAGAAAGCGGTGACCGCCGACATTTTGACCGCCCTCCTGAAAGCCTGTGCCGGCGACCGTCTCGTCAACCTCCGCGACCGCGCCGTTCTCATCACCGCCTTCGCCTCCGGCGGCCGCCGCCGCAGCGAGATTGCCTCGCTCAGGACCGAGCAGATCATCGAAGAAGACCCGGTGCCGGCCGATCCCAAAGCTCCCGACGGCGACAAACTGCCGTGCCTGTCGATCCGGCTCGGCCGGACCAAGACGACACAGGCCGACAGCGCCGCTTTCGTGCTGCTGGTTGGCCGGCCGGTGACGGTGCTGCGAGCGTGGCTGGAGCGTGCCGAAATATCGGAGGGCGCCGTTTTCCGCGGCATCGACCGCTGGGGCAATCTCGAAAAACGCGCCCTGACGCCGCAGGCCGTCAATCTGATCCTGAAGCGCCGCATCGCCGAGGCCGGCCTCGATCCGGCAGTATTCTCCGCCCACGGCCTGCGCTCCGGCTATCTCACCGAAACAGCCCGTCGCGGCATTCCGCTGCAGGAAGCCATGCAGCAGTCGCAGCATCGCTCGGTGCAACAGGCCTCGAACTACTACAACGACGCAGAACGGACGCTTGGGCGCGCGGCGCGGGTTCTTGCCTGACCAGGGGCATGAGATGCTCTTGGTCCTAGGCTAGAGCGGTTAGTTTTTGATAGAAGCGCCGAGCCGCTCTATCTCTTTGTTTTGACGCAATTCCGAACGGAAAACCGTTTCACACGTTCCCTGGAATTGCTCTTGGGCCAAGCGGAGCAGGAAAAACATGACCCTGACCAATCGAGACATTGTCGAGCTGACGGCATGGCGCCGCAGGCTGCACCAGCATCCGGAAATCTCGAATGAGGAAGAGAAAACCGCGAGCGAGGTTGTCGACTTCCTCGCCGACACAGCGCCGGACAAGGTGCTGACCGGATTGGGCGGCCACGGTGTGGCGGCGGTATATGAAAGCGGCAAAGCCGGTCCGACAGTCCTGTTCCGGTCGGAACTCGATGCGCTTCCGATTTATGAGCTTTCAGGCGTTTCTCATTCGTCGCTCGTACCGGGAAAGTCGCATATGTGCGGCCATGACGGACATACCGCGATCCTCGCCGCACTTGGCCGCCAGTTCGGGCGCGAAAGACCTGCCCGCGGCCGCGTCGTGCTGATGTTCCAGCCGGCGGAAGAGACCGGCAATGGCGCGGCCGGCGTCGTCGCCGATCCGCGCTTTTCCGAGATCGCGCCGGATTTGGCCTTCTCGCTGCACAATATGCCCGGTGTGCCGTTCGGTGAGGTGCGTATCAAACCCGGCGTGGTCAACTGTGCTTCACGCGGCATGCGAATATTGCTGGAGGGCAAGACCGCGCATTCGTCGATGCCCGAAACGGGTGTCTCGCCAATGATGGCGGTCAGCCAGCTGATGCCGGCACTGCCCGCGCTCGGGCGCGGAACCTTCGCTGACGACGATTTCAGTATGGTGACCGTCACCCATGCCCTGATGGGCGAAGCTGTGTTCGGCATTGCGCCGGGAAATGCTGAAGTGTGGGCGACGCTGCGCACAAGGCGCGATGAGCGCATGGCGGACCTGTGCGCCGCCGCGGAAGCGCTGGTGGAAAAGATTGCTGGAGAGCATCGTCTTTCGGCCCGCTACGACTATCACGAGATCTTCGTTGCCAGCGTCAACGCCCCGGATGCCGTGGAACATCTGCAGCGAGCGCTCGACGAGGAAGGCGTGCCACGCACAGAGGAAGCCCTGCCGATGCGCGCTTCGGAAGATTTCGGCCTATTCGGCCATAGCGCGGCGTCCGCCATGTTCTTCCTCGGCGCCGGCGAGCGGTACCCTGCGCTGCACAACCCCGACTATGACTTTCCAGACGACCTGATCCCGATCGGATCCAGAATATTCATGCGCACGGCTCGCAACCTTCTGGGGTGATTGGCTCCCGGGCTGGCCGCGCGCAAAAGCTCGGTCTCAGCCGGGATATTAATGACGTCGCCGGTTCGTGAATGACTGGGGCGTCCACTCCCACGACCGCAGCACTCGGCATCCTCCCTTACCTCAACGATCGTTCGTTCGTCTGAGTTCGTTTCTGCGAGTGCGCCAGTCTGCCCAATCAACCGGCTCGGAGTTGACGACCCTTAAATCGGCTGGAGTAAACCGCTCTGTGAAGAGCACCAGGTTCTGACATGGCCAGCGTGCACTCGGCGCCAAGATGCCGTCGAAGCCGAGAAAGGCGGCCGCATCCCCGATCTCCTGCGTTCGTTCGTAGCTCAGCGATCCATAGGTTTCGGGCGAGACTCCGAGAGCTTCCAATGCAGCAAGATCGGCTATCCTCAGCGTTCGTTGGGTGCGGACCAAAATCCGGTGGAGAACCGACCGAATTTTTGAGGGAAAGACAGGTTGCCGACTCAGGTGGAAGTGGATCTCCTCTAGGGCGCCTTCGCGCTCGAGCGAGGTGTAAAGGACATCGAAGGTGCCCGGATCCCATCGAGCGCGAGACGGATAGCCCTGTAGAGGCTCCCGCTCTTCCCGCACAATACGCCACACTTCACCTTCAAACGAAACGCCGGCATGAGCGTCGAGCGCGTCGAGCAGATCCGGATCGCGCGCTCGCCGCTCCACCCGAAACTCTCAGACGTATGCGCCGGCGTCGAGCCGCTCAATTACAGCCAGAACTTCCTGCGTCCGGTCCGCATTGATGAGATCGATGGCACGCTCATTGTTGAGGAGCGGATGACGCGAATGCAGCCAAAGCCGCGTTTCGTCGGCTGTGTAAAAATCAGACAGGCGCTCGACGACGTAGCGCAGATCCGCGATGACCGTCTGGGTCCGCAGATTTGGGGAACCGTTACCATGAGACCACCGCGATACGGTCGCCGTCGACACGTCAACGATGTTGGCTATGTCCTTGCCCTGAAGTCCACCGCGTGAGCGCAGATCATCCAGAATTCTCACCACCGCTGTGCTCATGACATTATCCTACCTGCTCGAAGCAGCTCTGGGCGCCGTCGCCTGCCGGCGCGGCGGAACCAGTGAACCTGATTGGCCCGGAACTAAACGACATTCTTGCTCATCGGGCAAATAACTCCACCCCGATAAATTACAGATTGATTTCACGAACGTCAATCTGTGGAACCATGTCGTAACCGTTGGAATTCGCCGGTCGTCGCCGCCGATCGCACCAAACGCAACGCCAAATCACCTCCGCTTGCCGTGGGGACACTCGCAACTGGAAACGATGGCGGGCGTTTCTGTGACACGGGCTATAACGCTATCCGTGGCAGCGAGCCTGGTTGAGAAAGCCCAACCGTCATGAAGCCAATGACCGAACAGCATCTCGCGGTGCTACGCAGGCACATGGTTGAGTTGATTGCAATCTATACCGACCTTGCAAGCGAAGAACTCGGCAAGGCGGCGCTCGATGAGCGGGTGATGGCAGCGATGCGGCGAGTGCCGCGGCATCT
>NZ_JAMYTF010000095.1:0-10286 GCF_040322295.1 Mesorhizobium sp. M0159 | reverse complement strand
TGGGGGGGGGGCTTTATATCTGGTGGGGGGGTTGGGGGGGGTTTGTCCGCCGGCGGCGTTTCCGGCGCCACGGATATAACCGCTGTGATTGCCGGCGCGCCCTGGGTTAGCGCCGGGGGCGCGCCATTCGCAAAATCAGGCTGCCTTGCTCAGAGATCCAGCGGACGACTTGCCAGTGCGGCGGTCCTGCTCGATCTCGAAGTTGATCTTCTGGCCTTCAACCAGGGTCGACAGTCCAGCACGCTCGACTGCGGAGATGTGAACGAAAACGTCCGCGCCGCCGCTGTCAGGCTGAATGAAGCCGAAACCCTTGGTGGAATTAAACCACTTGACCGTACCTGTTGCCATTTCGATAGTCCTTTACGTTTGCTTTAGTTTGACTGGACCGAAACCCAGCCGGTTTGTATCGAGATTTTGGAGATAGAACGTCAGCAAACGCGAATATCGCGAGGCCCGGATCGATCGGCCGAAATATCAATGGACCGCATATAATATGCTTTCGCGCAAAAAACAAGACGGGGCGGAAAATGGCGCGGCGGCAACGCTGCCCAACGGCCGCCCCAATCGCGTGAGAGCGTCGCTGTTGCGCGCCTGACCCGGGAGGATCGCGTCGGCTTCGGGCGCGACCGGGTTTTGGGGAGAGGGCCCATGAAAATCGTTCTGCTTACCGCGTGCTTGACGCTGGTGGCTTCCGAGGCGCAGGCCGTCTCGCGCTACGACCCGACCCGTATGAGCTGCGGCAAGGTGCAGGCGACGATCGCGCGCGAGGGCGCGGTCATCCTGCGCTACAGATCGGCGCGCGTGCCGGGGCTGGCGCTCTACGACCGTTACGTGCGGAGCCAGCAATTCTGCGACATCGGCGAGGTCAGGGCGCGGGCCTCCGTGCCGAGTGCCGATACGAATTCGTGCACCGTCTATAAATGCAAGCGGGTGGAATTCGATCGGCGCTTCCGCCGGCGCCTGCTTCCGGACTAGGCTGGTCGAGATGGGTGCGCCGGGGTACCGGCATCACCTGAATATCAGCACACCTAAAACCCGAACGACACCTGCGCCGGGGGCGGCGGGCCGACGCGCACGCCTTCCATGGCCAGCATCTTTTCCTTGGTGGCCGAGCCGCCAGGGGCGGAAAAGCCGCCGATCTTGCCGCCGGCGGCAAGGATGCGATGGCAAGGGATGACCAGCGGCACCGGGTTGGCGCCGAGTGCGGCGCCCGTCTCACGCGCCAGCCCGGCATGGCCGGCGCGTTTGGCCAGTTCGCCATAGGTGGTGGTTTCGCCGAAGGCGAGTTTTCGCGCGGCATCATAGATCGCCAGGCGGAACTCGTCGACGCCGCTGAGATCGACCGGCACGCCGGAGAAATCGATATCCCCGCCGGCGGCATAGGCCTTGATCGACGCGATCAGCTCGGCAACCCATTGCGGCTCGGGCTTCGCTGCTTGGTCGGCGGCGGCACGGCGTAGCAGCCGGCGCTCGACCGCGTCGCGATTGCGCTGCGGCAGGCAGAGCCGGGTCAGCCCGGCTTCGCTCCAGGCGATGCCCATGAAGCCGAGCACGGTTTCGAAGACCGCGTGGCCGGCGGTGGCATGAGAGGCGTCCATGGCGTGCTCCTTTCCGGAATCCTTCGAAGTACAAATCCAGAACAATATCGCATTTCCCGGCCCGGCTCGCCACCCGAAAACGGTCGAATGCCGCGGATTGCCCGGGGAAAGATGCTGGTGTAAGGACTTCTTAACACCCGACGAACCGGACCCGAGCGCGGCTTGCCAGCAAAATTTCTCTTTCCCGTCCTAGTGGCGGTGTTGGCCGTGGCCGCTCTCAGCGGTTGCACCTCGACTTCGCCGGTGACCCCGACGCCGGCCTTCACCGAAAATACGGCCAATACCGATGCCGGCTTTACGTTGGCGCTGCCCGATACAGTTTCGGTGCTGCCGGAGCCGTCCGGCGTCGCCCAGACAGCGGCGCTGCCGATCGAGCCGGCCGCCGCCTTTGCCGGGCCGACGCCGCTGGCGGCAACTACCCCCGCCGTCATGACCGCCAATGCCCAGCCTGTTACCGCGACGCCAGCCGTCGCCATGCCGGTCAGCCAACAGACCGCGGCCATGCCCGGCGTTCAGCCGGTTTCCTACACGGTGCCGCAGAACCCGGCCGTTCTGGCCGCGACCGACCCCACCGAGGGTCAGTCGAACGCCGGCGGCCGCAGCGAGATCGAGCGGCTGATCGAGAAATATTCCGCGCTTTACCAGGTGCCGGTCGATCTGGTGCGCAGCGTCGTCAACCGCGAGAGCACCTTCAACCCGAAAGCCTACAATCACGGCCATTGGGGGTTGATGCAGATCAAGCACGCGACGGCGCGCGGCATGGGCTATGACGGGCCGGCAAGCGGCCTGTTCAATGCCGAGACCAATTTGAAATATGCGGTGAAATATCTGCGCGGCGCCTGGCTGGTCTCAGGCGGCAACCCCAAGCGCGCCGACCGGCTCTACCAGAGCGGCTATTATTACGACGCCAAGCGCAAGGGGATGCTGGGCGAAACCGGCCTCGGCAGCGATAGCCTGCGCCGCCGCATGCAGCCCGATGCCTGAGCCGCGCCCGCCGGCGCCAAACGACATCCGCCTGCGCAAGATCTTCGACGACACGCTTCTGGCGCCGCGCTGGCCCGAAGGTTTTTTCATGCGCGGCTTCGAAGCCGCCGATGCACTCGCTTTGCATACGCTGTTGACCGCGGTGTTCGACGACGGCGCCGACGGGCCGTTCGACGAATGGTGGCCGCGCATTTCGGGCGACGCGGAATTCGACCCAGCTTTGTGTTTCCTGGTCATCGACGGCAAGGGCCGGCTGGCGGGCGCGGCGCTGTGCTGGACGCGGGCTTTCGTCAAGGACCTTGCCGTGCATCCCGAGGCACGCGGCAAGGGCATCGCCGAGGCGCTGATGCGCCACGCCTTCGCCGAGTTTCGCGCGCGGGGCGCCGCGCATGTCGATCTCAAGACCAATACGGTGGAGAACGCCGCCGCCGTCAGGCTCTATCAGCGGCTGGGGATGGTCGAGGTGGATTGGGCGGGGTGAGGCGGGGCAAAGCTGGCTTCGGGTAAGTGTGTTGATATTCAGCTGAGGCTGCGACGCTCAAAGGTAACGGCATGGATCCTAGGGTCTCCGCGACGTCGCTTCGCTCCTGCTCCGCCCTAGGATGACGAAGGGCACAGTGGCATAAAGGCCAATCGCGGGCGTTGGAGATTGGCCAGAAGCCTACCCGCGCTTCGTCATCCTAGGGCGGAGCGAACGCGAAGCGGGAGCGCAGACCCTAGGATCCATGCCGTTGCCATGGCTGTAGAGCGCAGCGACCCAAGGGCCCTTATGTGATTTGACGCTGCGGCGCGCTGACCTACCCTCTAGTGCCGGAACGAGGAGACGAGCGATGCAGTCGCCTTTCAACAAGATGCGAAGCATCACGCTGGCAGCGGCGGTGATCCTTGCCGCCGCCACCGCGGCGTATGCCCATCACGGCTGGTCGTGGACGCAGGACGGGTTCTTCGAGCTCAAGGGCAAGATAATGGCCATCTATATCGGCAATCCGCACGCCACGCTGGATGTCGACGCGGAGGGCGAGGCCTGGCGAGTGGAGATGGCGCCGCCGTCCCGCACGATCGCCGCCGGCTTCACCGAGGAGGTCGCCAAGGTCGGCGACGAGGTGACCGCGATCGGCCATCGCTCGCGCGACGAGAGCGAAAAACGCATGAAGGCAGTCCGCGTCATCGTCGGCGGCAAGACCTATGACGTCTATCCCGACCGCGTGCCGCCGGCTTGAATGGACGGGTTTTTCGCCGGCATCGAGCAACTCGCCTTCGCGCGGGGACTGAAGGCCTCCTTCGTCGCCTACCCCATCGTCAATGCGCTCCACATCCTGTCGATCGGCGCTCTGCTGACCAGCGTCTGGCTCATGGACCTCAGGATCCTGGGCGCCTTCCGCTCGCTGCCGCAGGCGCCGTTCGTGGCGCTGCTGCGCCGCACCGCATTGGCCGCGTTCGGCGGTGCGTTAGTTACTGGGTCGCTGCTGTTTTCGGTCAGGGCGAGCGAGTATGCGGCAATGCCGATCTTCTTCGCCAAGATGGTTCTCATCCTTCTCGCCGGCGCCAACTTCCTTGTCTTCATGCGCGTCTGGCGCGCAAAGGGTGGTGACGAGTCGGTTGGTGGGGCCGCGGCCGTGCTGGCTGTGCTTTCGCTGGTGCTGTGGACGTCCGTGCTGTTCGCCGGACGGTTTATTGGGTCTCTCTGACGCCAGCAAGGGAGCGTCCCCACCGCGATGCCGACGGCATCTACCATTCTGAGGCTCCGAACGGGGTTCGCGCCGCCCCAACCTGCCAAGGACCGTTCGCACTCGGCCCCTGCAACATCCTGTGATCTGACGGATTTGCTTTACTCCTGAGAGCAGGACGCAGAGCTGGCGGGAGCAGCTGCAGTATGGGGATGCTGCCACTATGAGAGCGGTCTCCTCATGAGCGAGCAATAATTTTCTCTTGCGTTACAAGTAAACTGGTCCTCAAATCGTAAAAATGGGGGTGAGTTTGTTGAGCGAGCGCCATTCGTCGAGCGACGAGTAGATCGCCGTCCCAACAAAATTTTTCTCGACACCAAGGTTGGGAACGGAAGCCGTCCGCAGGCGCTCGGCTGAAGAAATTGCTGAATTAGATCTAAAATAGCGAGAAGCGGTATGGAAAATAGCCAAAGTTTCTATATTTGCCTATATAGAGGCGAAAACGGAAAGAATTTAGGCCATGCGTTATCAAATTCTGCAGATTTCCCGGAGAAAATTAGCAAAGATGTAACGATAGATCAGGTAAATGTTGGAACAAATTTCGGAACTATTTTCGATCTGTTTTGCGAATCTATGTTAGGATACATGGATATACTTCCTTTCATAGCAATTATAGGGTCAGTAATCACTGATGGAATCCAGAATGCCGAACTCACAGAGTTTTGTGAAAGCAACAGCGTAAATACGATACGTCGTGACCAGAGTGACATATTTGAAATTGGCGTTAACAATTACTCTGAGTATCGATCGATAGAAGTCCGAAGAAAGTCTGCTCAGCTTGTATCAAAACAAGTTCCAAAAATGTTGCTAATAGGAATAGTTGGAAGCCTTGATCATTATCTCGCGCAGATAATGAAAGAAATACTAAAGAAATTTCCTGCAATGATTTCCGACAGTGACAAAACTATATCGGTTAGAGATATTTTTAAGTCTGGGTCACTTGAGGAGTTCAAAGATTTCTTGCTTGATCGAGAGATTGAAAGTGTAACACGAAGTTCCTTCGAAGATCAAATTGATTGGATAGAAAAGCGCCTGAATATCGCTAGAAAAATAAAGGATGACTACGCTAACTGGCTTAGCCTAATTGAGGTAATAGAGAGGAGGAATCTGTTTGCCCACGCAAATGGACTTGTAAATGACATTTATATTAAGAGCCTTAACGCGTCAGGGAGCGAAGCTGTTAAAATGAAGAAGGGCGATGAATTGTTCGCGTCTCCCAAATATTTTAAGGCTTCTTTGGATAACATTTGCGAGTTCGGAGTGAAAATACTTCAGGTATCTTGGAGAAAGTTGCACCAAAAGGAAACAGCTCTAGCCGACGATTCTCTTGGGGACTTTGGATACAAATTGATCGAGCGTGGGGAATACAAGCTGGCGTCTGCAGTGCTCGACTTCGCCGTGAACGGTTTGCGGGGAAAGACGGTAGAGGCTAGAAGGCGTATGGACATCGTGAACTTGGCGAACGCCTACAAGCTGGACGGTCGAGAGGCCGAAGCAATGAAGACCTTAGACGCTGAGGATTGGACAATCGTAAGTGACCAATTTGCGATAAGCGTGGCGGCGATAAGGGGCGACATAGCTACCGTTTTGTCGTATATGCGGAGACTTTCTCAGAGCGGCGAATGGGATGGCAATACTCTGGAAGAGTGGCCTGTCTTCGTCCACGTTCGGGATGACCTGCCATTTAGAGCCGAATTTGAAAAGTTATTTGGCCGCAAATATGTTCCTCAGGAAACAAATAAATACAAGTTGATAAGGAAAACTATCCGAAGATCACGCTCTGGCCCATCTTCAAAAAAGACGGATAGGACATCTACCAGAAGGCAGCCTAATTTAGTTCTTATCGAAGGTGAAAAAAAATAAGTCGCTGTGCCTGCGGAGAGTTATTGTGTTCTGATCCGAGCGATGCCTTCGAGTTGCTCGTTTTTTGCCGCCCCAAGTCTGTGAAATGGCTGAGCGAAGCAAAGCGGGGCCTTATTGCCGGCAGCGCCCCCTCTAGCCTGTCGGCTGTCTCCCCCAAGGGAGAGAGCTTGGCTAATCGCCTAAGCAAAATACTCCTGCAACGGTCGCACTTCCAAACTCCCCGCCCTCAGGGCCGCAATCGCCTCCGCCACCGCAGCAGCCCCCGATAGCGTCGTGTAATACGGCACTTTCTGCATCAGCGTCGCCCGGCGCAGCGATTTTGAGTCCGATACCGCTTTCTGGCCATCAGTCGTGTTGAAGACAATCTGCACCTGGCGGTTGCGGATGGCGTCCTCGATGTGCGGGCGGCCTTCCAGCACCTTGTTTATCTTTTCGGCCGCGACGCCGTTTTCGGCGAGGAAGCGGGCGGTGCCCGAGGTGGCCAGCACTTTAAAGCCCTGGCCGGCGAGGCGCTTGACCGCCGGCAATATGCCTTTCTTGTCCTCGTCGCGCACCGAGACGAACAGCGTGCCCGCGCGGGGAAGATCAACACCCGCCCCGAGCTGGCTCTTGGCGAAGGCGAGCGCGAAGTCGCGGTCGAGGCCCATGACCTCGCCGGTCGAGCGCATTTCCGGGCCGAGCAGGATGTCGACGCCGGGGAAGCGAGCGAAGGGGAATACCGCTTCCTTGACCGCGATGTGGCCGGGATTGCGTGGGTCGGGCATGGCGCCGTAATGGGCGAAGGCGTCTTCCAGGCTTTCGCCGGCCATAATGCGGGCGGCAATCTTCGCAATCGGCCGCCCGATCGTCTTGGCGACGAAGGGCACGGTGCGCGACGCGCGCGGGTTGACCTCGAGCACATATACGGTGCCGTCCTTGATCGCATATTGCACGTTCATCAGCCCGCCGACATTGAGCGCGCGGGCAAGCGCTGCCGTCTGGCGCTCGAGCTCGTCGACAAGCTCGGAGGGCAGCGAATGCACCGGCAGAGAGCAGGCACTGTCGCCCGAATGGATGCCGGCCTCCTCGATATGCTCCAAAATGCCGGAGACGTAGGTCGACCTGCCGTCGCACAGGCAATCGACATCGACCTCGATGGCGCCCGACAGATAGGTATCGAACAGAAGCGGGTTCTTGCCGAGCAGGGTGTTGATCTGGCCGGTCTTGTCGTTGGGATATTTCTGTTTGATGTCCTCCGGCACCAGGCCGGGCACGGTGTCGAGCAGGTAGGATTGCAGCATGCTCTCATCGTGGATGATCTGCATGGCGCGGCCGCCGAGCACATAGGACGGGCGCACCACCAGCGGGAAGCCGAGCTCGCCAGCGACAAGGCGGGCCTGCTCGACCGAATAGGCAATGCCGTTCTTCGGCTGGCTGAGGCCGAGCTTGTGCAACAGCTTCTGGAAGCGGTCGCGGTCCTCGGCCAGATCGATCATGTCGGGCGAGGTGCCGAGGATCGGGATGCCGGCCTTCTCCAGCGCATCGGCGAGCTTCAGCGGCGTCTGGCCGCCGAACTGGACGATGACGCCGACCAGCTCGCCGGACGCCTTCTCGGCGCGCAATATCTCCAGCACATCCTCCGGCGTCAGCGGCTCGAAATAGAGCCGGTCGGAGGTGTCGTAGTCGGTCGACACGGTCTCCGGGTTGCAGTTGATCATGATCGCCTCGAAGCCGGCGTCGCGCAGCGCAAACGCGGCGTGGCAGCAGCAATAGTCGAATTCGATGCCCTGACCGATGCGGTTGGGGCCGCCGCCGAGGATGACGACCTTTTTGCGCGATGAGACCTGCGCCTCGTTCGCGAGCGCGCCGGCAAAGGGGACCTCATAGGTCGAATACATGTAGGCGGTGGGCGAAGCAAACTCGGCGGCGCAGGTGTCGATGCGCTTGTAGACGGGATGAACGTCGAGCTTGTCGCGAATCTTCTGGATCTCTTCGACGTCCTTCCTGACCAGGGATGCGAGGCGGGCGTCGGAAAAACCCATCGCCTTCAACATGCGCAGATTGGCGGCGTCCTCGGGGATGCCGTGCTCGCGGATGCGATCCTCCATGGCGAGGATGCCGGCGATCTGCTCGAGGAACCACGGGTCGATCTTGCACATGGCGTGCACGTCTTCCAGCGAGGTGCCCATGCGGATCGCCTGCGCCACCATGCGCAGCCGGTCCGGCGTCGGCGTGCCCAAGGCGGCGCGGATGGCGTTGCGGTCATCGACATGGCTGGCCGGCGCGTTCCCGTGGCCGATGCCGGGGATCTCGATTTCGTCCAGCCCGGTCAGGCCGGTTTCCAGCCCGCGTAGCGCCTTCTGCAGCGATTCCTGGAAAGTGCGGCCGATGGCCATGACCTCGCCGACCGACTTCATCGAGGTGGTCAGCACCGGCTCGGCGCCGGGGAATTTCTCGAAGGCAAAGCGCGGGATCTTGGTCACGACATAGTCGATGCTCGGCTCGAACGAGGCCGGCGTTGCTCCGCCGGTGATGTCGTTCTCGAGCTCGTCCAGCGTGTAGCCGACGGCGAGCTTGGCGGCGATCTTGGCGATCGGAAAACCGGTCGCCTTGGAGGCGAGCGCGGAGCTGCGCGAGACGCGCGGGTTCATCTCGATCACCACCAGACGGCCGTCGGCCGGGTTGACGGCGAACTGGACGTTGGAGCCGCCGGTCTCGACGCCGATCTCGCGCAGCACCGCGATCGAGGCGTTGCGCATCATCTGGTATTCCTTGTCGGTCAGCGTGAGCGCTGGGGCGACGGTGATCGAATCGCCGGTATGCACGCCCATCGGGTCGATGTTCTCGATCGAGCAGATGATGATGCAATTGTCGGCCTTGTCGCGGACAACCTCCATCTCATACTCCTTCCAGCCGAGCACGCTCTCCTCGATCAGCACTTCGGTGGTCGGCGAGGCGTCGAGGCCGGACTGGACGATCTCGAAGAATTCGGCGCGGTTGTAGGCGATGCCGCCGCCTGTGCCGCCCATGGTGAAGGAGGGGCGGATAATTGCGGGCAGGCCGACATGGTCGAGCGCTTGTGCTGCAATCGCCATGGCATGGCTGATATAGCGCTGCTTGCGGTCGCCCTCACCGAGGTTCCAGCGCGTTTCCAGAGCATCGAGCGCGGCGTCGAGATTTTCGGGCTTTTCCGCCTTCAGCGCGGCGCGCTCGGCCTCGTGCGTCTTGCGGTCGGCATTCTTGACGTCGGTGGCGTTGGCCAGCATCGACTTCGGCGTTTCCAGGCCGATCTTGTTCATCGCCTCGCGAAACAGCGCGCGGTCCTCGGCCTTGTCTATTGCGGTGGCGTCGGCGCCGATCATCTCGACATTGTAGCGGTCGAGAACGCCCATGCGGCGCAGCGACAGAGCGGTGTTGAGCGCGGTCTGGCCGCCCATGGTCGGCAGCAGCGCGTCCGGCCGCTCCTTGGCGATGATCTTGGCCACCACTTCGGGCGTGATCGGCTCGATGTACGTGGCGTCGGCCAGTTCCGGATCGGTCATGATGGTGGCCGGATTGGAATTGACCAGGATAACGCGAAAACCCTCTTCCTTCAGCGCCTTGCAGGCCTGGGTGCCGGAATAGTCGAACTCGCAGGCCTGGCCGATGACAATGGGGCCGGCCCCGATGATCAGGATCGACTTGATGTCGGTGCGTCTTGGCATGTCGAGGGTCCGTTCGGCGGGCGGCTTGCACAAAAAGCCGGACGGGATGACCCGGCCGGTTGTGCTCGCGATTCTGGTATCAGGCTAGGAGGGCCTTATAGGGAAGAGTTTTGCCGGATGTAACCCCCTAAAATGCGGCTTTGTGCGGGGCTGCCTGAGCAAACAAGCGTCTCGTTCCGTCGCGCCCCCCTCTGTCCTGCCGGACATCTCCCCCACGCGGGGGGAGATCGGCCTTCACCTTTGATTTCGCCAATCGCCAACCTTAAAAAGAGGCGCCGTCAGCGAAACAGCCAATCTCCCCCCTCGTGGGGGAGATGTCCGGCAGGACAGAGAGGGGCGCTGTCCCGCCGGCGTCTCGAATCTATCTAGCCTCCCAGCGCCAACTGGTCCGTGATCTCGAAGCGTTCGGAAGCACCGACGCGGATCATGTT
>NZ_JAMYTF010000094.1:0-10438 GCF_040322295.1 Mesorhizobium sp. M0159 | reverse complement strand
CTGTAGACCGGTTTGCCTTTGGGGGTCACCAAGCCGTAGCGATCGGCAATTTCATACTTGGGCAATACGAGGAAGCGGCAACCGCTGCCCGGCGAGCCGTCTTGTCCAATCCAAGCTTCAGCGTGACCCAGAGCCTCTTGGCGGCGGCGCTTGCCAAACTCGGGCGAACAGCGGAAGCCAAAGCCGCCGCCAGGCAGGTGCTTGTGCTGCAACCATCCTTCAGTTCGAGTGGATACTGCAATGCCATTGGGATCACGCCCGCGCTGGCTGCAACGCTGGTGGAAGCATGGCATCAGGCCGGTCTGCCGCCATAGGAGTCTGTGCTTAGCCAACAAGACCAAGATGTCTGGATTCGAGCAATTCGGGTTTGACGATATCCAGCGTGATCAGTCCGGCGCGATGCCGCCACCCGGCACGATCGTGTGGACATGGGGAGCGCGACCTCTCCGTGCTGGCCCTCGGGGTGCGGGCACTATAGCTCGGGCCAGAGTGCCGCTAGCAAAAGCAGCACAATTCCAACGAATGCGACATTCCAGGCGAGCGAACGAACCAGGGGAACGCCCGCTGCGTAGGGCGGAAGATAAACCAGCCTGGCTGAAAAATAGAGGCCAGCTCCCCATTGGCTGAGGCCGCTCTCACGAGCGAGCGCATGGACAAGAAAGACTCCAGCCACGAACACCGGGAACGTCTCCAGGAAATTCCGAAGTGACTTCGAGGCGTCCTGCGACCCCCGTGAGCGGAGGGGCTTCCGGGTCGCGAGCACTGGCCGTCCAATGATAGCCTCGCTGTAGGCTAGCCGCATGAGAGGCGAGAATAATCTGGACAAAACAGAGCATGCAACTCGCTACAAGCATCACCATTTCGAAGCTCATTCGACCTCGCACTTCGCTGTTAGTCGCACGAATTGCCGGAGCGCACCGATTAAGGCGTCGCTCCGGCTCTTCAGTGCCTTGGATGCTGACAACGTCGACTCTATATCGAGGCAGTGCCTTCACGCTGCTTGACGGCGAATTCCTCCTCCGGCGAATAGACTAGCGTTCTGCGGCCATAGGCGCCGAAATAGACGATCGCCAGTGCATACCAGACTGCTACTCCGATGATGCCCTGGCGGTATAACGGGTCGGTAAGCTGGAAGCCGATGGTAATCAAGGCGATGATCACGGTCAGCCACGCGCCCAGCACTCCAAACGGACTCCGGTAAGGGCGTTCAATGTTCGGGAAACGACGGCGCAGTTGCAGGAAGGTCAGCCCCTGCAGAAGATACGAGAACATAGCGCCAAAAACAGCCATGTTCAGGAGCGTGCCGCCGATGTAAGTGCCGGCGGCCCCGCCGCCCTGGGTCAGCCAGATCACCACCATCACCAGAAAGCCCAGCAGCGATCCTGCGGCAAGCGCCACGTTGGGCGTCTTGTGCTCGCCATGGGTTACCGAGAGGAAATGCGGGAAATAGCCCGCGCGGCTCAGCGAATATATTTGCCGTCCGTAGGCGAAGATGATCGCGTGGAAGCTGGCGACCAGCCCTGCAACTGCGAACAGCGCGAGGACCTTCGCCCAGCCTGCTCCGTAGATGACCCTGAAGCCGTCAAGGATAGGCTCACCCGACGTTCCGTACGCAAGGGATCCGTCGGGCAGGGCCGGGTTGATGATCAGGATCAGGAAACCTGTGACCAGGAGTGTAAACATGCCGAGCATGATGCCTTTGGGCATATCACGCTTGGGATCCACCGATTCCTCGGAGGCAAGTGGCAATTGCTCAATGGCGAGGAACAGCCACACCGCAAAAGGCATCGCAGCGAAAATGCCTCGCAACCCGAACGGCAGGAACGGCCCGTTTCCCTCCGGCAGCGCAACTGCAGCGCCGTCGGGTCCCACTCCGATATTCATCGCGTTCTTGGCGAAGTCGAATTGTCCCGACGCAAGTGCGCTGACGAAGAAGAACACTAGGATCGCCAAGGCGATGAGCGTTACAATGACGGTGACCCCGAATGAAAGCGCCACGCCACGCACGTTCAACCCGACGAAGACCAGGTAGCCGGCGAGCCACCAGATCGGCTGCCAGGCATCAGGCGTGCCGGTGATGGCCGTCATGTAGGTGCCGATGAAATACACCACGACTGCCGGGGTGAGCACGTATTCGATGTTCTCGGCGATGCCGGTAATGAAGCCGCCCCACGGTCCGAACGCGGTGCGCGCGAACGAATAGGCGCCGCCGGTATGCGGCAGCGCAGGGCTCATCTCCGCGATCGAATAGGTCAGGCCGAGATACATGATGGCGATCAGCACCGTTCCGATAAACATGCCGCCCCAGCCGCCGACGGCAAAGCCGAGGTTCCAACCCGAAAAGTCGCCCGAGATAACGGCTCCGACGCCCAATGCCCAAAGCGAGAAGACGCCGGCGTGACGCTTCAGCCCGCGTTTTTCAAAATATTCAGAACCGGGAGTGTGATAGAAGACACCCCCTTCGTGTTTCTTGGATTCCCCAGCCATCGTTTTGTCCCTCTCTGTTGAATTACAGGTGTTCCAAATGCAAGGCGATCTGGTAAGACAGTCTCGTCACAACCCCTTTCCATTTGCGACACTGGTAGTTTCATTGGTTAGACCACCAGCTGTGAAGAGTTGAGGCTAAAGTTGCAGATTTGCTGCCGCTTCCCTTGGTTCCGACCAACGCGTCTTCTGATCTATAGATCAATCCTGGCTCGAGGATCCATTCACCAGCGGAGAGCGATTCGATATCGTAACGTCCGTCAGAAAGGCGTGCTGCAAGCCCAACATAGCGATAGCGAGCGCCGGAGGAATCTGTGACTGAGCCAAAGATTGGTCGGTCTGCGAGGTAGCCGATGATCGCGCTTTCAGCACCTGATTGCGAAACCGCGGGACCAGCAATCCTGAGTGTGTAGTACTCGAGCGGAACGCTTCTCGTGCCAAGGCGCATCAGCTTATTCCTCGTTAAAGGAACGCATTGCGCAGTATGCTCGCACGGGCTCAATAAATCCATCCACATGATGGTTCGCCCAGACAATACACCTGTTTTAACTCACCACCACCTTCGTGCTGAGACAGGTCTCCGCCAATCAGAGCAGCTGCTGTTAGCCTCAATTCGGCAGACAGCTCCACCAGTGTGGAGCCGAACGCCAGATGATCCGGGCTGGCCGTATCAAAAATCGACGATCTAATAGGTCACATATACCATTTTGGGCAACCACAGCGTGATTGCGGGAAATACAATGCACAGGCCGACGCCGACGGCTTGCAAGAACAGAAAGGGCAGGGCGGCCCGGAAGATCGTCGCCATAGTTATCTGCAGAGGGGCGACGCTCTTCAAATAGAAAAGCGAATAGCCGAAAGGCGGGCTGAGGAAAGGCCATCTGCATGTGACCATGAAGATGATGCCGTACCAGAGCGGCACGTCGCTGGAGGCCACACCCGGAAGGCGAATAGTCCGTCGAACTGGAGGCCCTTCAGTATCGGCGGCACAGTGAGAAGCAGGATGCCAACCCAATCAAGAAACATGCCGAGCACGAACAGGATCACCATCATCAGGATGAGCACGCCATAGGCCACAAGGCCGGTGCCGAGGATCGAATCGGAGACGAATGTCTGGCCGCCCTTGAGGATGAAGAAGCCAACGAACATGGTGGCGCCGAAAAAGATCCACATCACCATGGCGGTCGCCCTGCTCTCGCGGCGGCTTCAACTGCCCTACAGCCGTCGGGCTGGAGGAAGAGACAATGGTGGCACATCGCCGCGTTGCCGTGCGCCAGCGCATAGGCAGGATCGAGTTCGATGACACGTTGGAGCAGCACGAGCGCCCGCGTCACCTGCTCGGGCATGCCGGAATCGACGTCGAGTTGCGCCCGCAGCACGAGGCCGTAGGCATCGAGACTGTCGGGGCGCTTACGTTTCACCCTGGCGATTTCGGCGCGCCGCACACTCGGCGCAATCGCGCCCACAGCCGACAGCGCGATCTCATCCTGAAGTGCGAAAATATCGTCGGACTTGCGGTCATAGCGCGCTGCGCACACATGAGCACCGGTCGACGCATCGATGATCTGGCTGGTCACGCGCACGCTGTCGCCGGCCTTCCGCACACTGCCTTCGAGTACATAGCGTACGCCAAGTTTGCGGCCGACCTGCTTCACGTCTACGGCACGGCCTTTGTAGATGAAAGTCGAGTTTCGCGCGATGACGAAAAGCCAGTTGATGCGTGCCAGGCCGGTGAGTGGCATGTTGGCGAAAAGACCATCCGTGCAACCTCGGGAACCTATTTGTTCATCCCGCCGGGAGTGCCGTCTCAAACAACGCCAGGGACCGGCTTGGGTCGGCTCCAGCCGAAGTGCAAGAGCGGCTTTGGAGGAGCGCTACGAACGTCGTCTCATGTGAAAGCGGATTATCGCGGACGCGAACTTTTGACTCGTGCGCGACTGTAACGGGTCATCAGGGCAATGCAGAGGGATGACTCCGTTTCGCCCCGCCGTTGGCGATCATCATCGCAGCCCACGGCCACCCGACAGACTAGTTCCAATATTTGAAAACTCTCCCGAGACGGTTTGGCATCATGAATAGTTGCTCCGCGTTGGCAAATCCAGCTTGATAGCCCATCGCCGTCCAAGTGTCGGCCGGCTCAGGGAAATCAGCTAGGCGCATGTGGCTCTCCATCGCGGCGAATTCGTCATCTGTCACAGCTGCAAACGCAACCCGACACGCTGAAAATCGATCGAGCCATTCAGCTCGGTTTTCTCCCTCAAGCAGTGTAGGCTCCCAGATCAGGAATATGCCACTTCGGTTCAGTGCATCGTGCACATCTCTCATCAGCCGAGCCTTCCCTTCAGGCTGTAGATGATGGAGCGACATTCCAATCCATACCACGTCGACGGGCACGGTCCATTCGGACATTGCTTCAACGAAATCGCAACATCGTAGCTCGATAGGACACGCCAAAACCTTCAGTGCTTCGTTGGCGAGTTCCAACGATTGTGCAGAAAGGTCGATGCCGTAGTAGTGCTCGACAGAGGTTCCTTTGAGCGCCGCCGATTCTGGCATTCAGAGGATGGCGGCGATTGGGTACGGCGCAAACGAGACCGTGGTAGCAATCATGATGGATAAAAACGGACAACTTAGATCCGCGCCGGTGGACGCAGACAACGACTTTCTGGTGGCCAAACTAACCGCGTGGAGTTCGCTGCCGATGGCAGACCAAGCCTCTGCCAACTACCGCGGCGCGGCAGCGAGCTTGCTTGCGAAGCTTCGTAAATCGGGCCGTTTCGACCGGTCTACCTGATCTTTCTCAAAGTCGGATAGCGGTGGCGTGATGGCGAGACACACGGTAGCGCGTCGTGTGGATCATGTCCTACGAGTCTGAATCAAAAAGAATGTCTTGATATCAAGCCCTTACGGCGTCGGTGGCCCGCAAGGGCGAATTGGGACCTACAAGTTCAGCAATGATGGGCAAATTGTCCGCGTCGGTCTGAACTACCATTTCTAATCACTTTCAGAAGTATCAGACCGGCTTTTCTTCGTTAGGGCCGATCTGAACGCTGTCTTCGGCACCGTCGATGGTGCGCTTGATTGTGGCACGGCAGTTGCCGCCCACAAGGATCGACGGTGACTGTCCTGGCCGTTCCTTTCGAGTTGCTTTTTGGGAGATTGTCCGGAACCGCCGGGCGCGGGTTGCTAAGGCGCTTCCGGGGTCAGCGGCGTCAGCGTTGCCGGCGCCGGAACGATGTCGGAATAGACGGTCGGCGCGGTCACCTCGATCGGGAAGGCCAGCTTCTGCAGGACGTGCAGGTGTAGGTGAAGCGCGCCTCTTAATGCGCCCGGCCGAGCGCGGTCGCCAGCGGGAATGGAGCGCTGATAGGTCTCGCGGCCCTCCGGCGGATAGCCATCGATCAGCGGCCGGCGGCCGACCGTATAGGTCGATGGCACATGGACCATGCCATCCGAATCGGTGACATAGCGCTCGCAGCAAGCCGGGATTGACCAGTTCGAGGTAGGCGGCCTCATACGAGGCATCGATAATCCGCTGCGGGATCAGATCGCTGGCAAGCGTCGAGCCGTAGACGGTGGCGCCGGTGCGCGGCCATGCTCTTTCCTGCGCCAGACCGCCTGTAGGCTGGCCGGGGAAGCGCATCCCATACGTGCCGTCGATATAGGCGCTGCCGCGCTGGCGAGCCGCAGAGATCGTCCCTACAGGCACGGTATAGCCGGCTGCGGCCGCATAGGCTGTGAAGCCTGCATCGTCACCGTATCCAGCCATGACGAACCCTCACGCTCTGGAACATTCAGGTTCCGCTCACGTTGATTTCTGCAAAAGGAGAAAAGCTATGCACAAGGACGAGGTTAAGGGTTCCGCGAAGAAACTGCGCGGCGAGGTGAAGGACAAGATGGGCAAGGCAACGGGCGATGATAAGCTTCGCGCTGATGCAGCCGCTGACAAGGCTGAAGGCAGCCTTCAGAAAGGCGTTGGTAAGGCGAAAGACAAAATTCGAGATGCCTTGAAGGATTGATAACAGTCTGTCCTGGCATTTCCATTTGGATTTCTGGCGGCCCCCACATCGGCCGCCAGATTCGATGGACTTGGCAGGCGCGGTTAGAACACGTCGAAGAGCCATAAAGAAAAGATCGCGATCGCTCCAAGCACATAGAACCCAAGAAGCCAGACAACGGGGGCGAAGATACCAATGTCCTCTTTGAGCTTCATAGCAGCATTGTGTAGTGATCTATATCTACTCATCACATACACCCCACCCATCCGTACATATAACCATGGCGGGATATTTTCGTTCCATCATTGTAGACGCTTCAGCTTGCTCCTTAGCATCGTGAGGTGCGGCAGTTGCCGGCCGCACCTAACGCCGGTCACTCCGCCAACTTGGCGACCGACGAGCTCCTTGAGCTTGTCGGTCGGGATGTTCTTGGCATAGTCGATGCCGAGCTTATCCGCCTGCTTCTTGAGGTCCTCGCGTTCCGTGTCGGCGCCCTTGCCTTGGAGGAATTCGTCGGACTGGGACGAATTCTTACCGGCAAAGGAGAACCAGCCGGTTGCCTTGGCAACTTTCTGTTCGGCTGCGCTCACGTCGACATCGACGGTCTGGGCCGGATCGAGGAGAACCGGACCGCTGGTGGTGTTGATACGCGCGGGCCTGCCTGGTTGTTGGTGTTTCATCATCGCCTCCTTAGATGCCGTCGAGATAGCGGATCAACTTCGGCCGGCGGATATCGACCCCGCCGAGACGGAAGATGCCGGGCACGTCGAACTTGATCGGCCCGGTCTGCCATGCGGGCAGGAACCGGAAGGGCGTCGGCATGTGGAACTTCAACACCTCGCGCGAGCGGTGATAACCACCATGCGCTTGGTGAAATATTTCGGCAGAAATTTCTGAGCGGGTCAGCCGAACAGGCTACTCTCTTTGACATCTCTGAAGCGTCCATCCCCTCACTGCGACGCCGGCTGGTCCTTCCCGGAAAACGATCATGGCCCCGGATGCCGCCAATAACTGCTTTCATTAGGTTATCCGCTTGGCGTTGTTTAGCGGACTTTCAACGCTATGCCCTCTAGTTGACCGGCCAGGCGTGATCGATGCGGCCGGCCGTCTCCATCCGTCGGGTGATTTGACGGACAAGCTACAATAGCCCCTCCCCCATGCAACCGCTGTCGCGGTCCTCCTCTTCGTTGCGGCCCCTTCGGGGTGCATGAGCTCGTTTCGGCTATCTCCGGTCTTTGCCGTCAACCAACGGATGGAGACGGCCATGACGAGCATCAAGGACACCTACCAGCGCATCACGGACACCATTGTCGAGCAGCTTGAAACCGGCACCAAACCCTGGATCCGCCCCTGGCGCGGCAATGCCCGCCGAAGCTCGATCATCCCGCGCCGCGCGACCGGTGAAACCTACCGCGGCATCAACGTCATCATGCTGTGGGTCGCGGGCCAGACGTTCGGCTACGAGGAGAACACCTGGATGACCTACAGACAGGCCCAGGACTTCGGTGGTCAAGTCCGCAAGGGCGAAAAAGGCGCCCTCGTCATCAAGTACGGCACCTTCACTCCGAAGGATCACGACGACGACGAAGACCGCGCGATTCCATATTTGAAGGGCTACACCGTCTTCAATGTTGAGCAGATCGAGAACATGCCGGACAGGTTCTTCAGCCCGGCCGAGGAGCTGCCGGGCAATCCGGTTCCGCACATCGAGACCGTCGAAAATTTCGTGCAGAACACCGGCGCAAGCGTCAGCTACGGTGGCACCAAAGCTTGCTACCGGCCCAGCAGCGACGACATCCTCATGCCGGACCGCGGGCGTTTTGACAGCGAGGTTCACCTTTACTCGACATTGCTACACGAGAGTTCGCATTGGTCCGGCGCAAAGCATCGTCTGGACCGCGATTTGACCGGCAGATTCGGCAGTGAAGGCTACGCCGTCGAGGAGCTCGTTGCCGAGATCGCGGCATCGTTTCTGTGCGCCGACCTGGGCGTGGCGCATGATCCGCGCGACAACACAGCCGCCTATCTGGCGAGCTGGCTCGCTGTCCTGAAGAATGACAAGAGGGCCATCATCACGGCCGCTGCGAACGCGCAGGCCGCTGCCGAGTATCTCACGGCCCTGCAGCCAGCCGCCGGACAGGAAGCCGCGTAAGGAGAAGCGGTTATCGGGACGGCGGCGGGGGACTTAGGAGCGGTATCACAGCAACGATCCTTCATCGTTTCACGCGGTGCAGGGCAGCCTCAGCGCGGAGCTGGAAGCCAAGCCCCTCCATGCGGCCGATCAATCATCCCTGATGGTGACGCACAGCCGCTAACCGCGCCGCGAGCACTTAGTGGCTCCATCGGAACTGTGGCCAGTCCGACAGCTCGTGGATATAGGAATTCATTCTCCGCACTTCATGCGGAGAATATCCAGCTTATTCTCCTCAAAAAAGTGCGCAGATTGCCGCCTGTATTGTTCTCCGCATGGGTAATCCGAGGGTACAAATGTGGCAGACGGCACTATGGCCTAACCGCGATGGCATACGGAACATTTATTCTTCCATATCTACGCACACTTACGTTGGCCTGTTCGGCGTGGCCGTAGAAGCCCTCGAGCACCACCGTCAATCTGATTGCCGATGTTACGCCCTCATTTGACAACAGACTCCCGGGCTATCAGCCAGGGCTCAATCAGCAGCCTTTCGTACTGACGTTTCGGGCTCTTCAGACGGCCGAGCGCGTAAGCCCCGCCGATTTGCGTCCGATATCGCGTAGAAACAACTCGACGGTCGGGCTGGCCGCGGGCGTGTCGTCGCCGTGCTGCACGGAGGCAACCTCGTCCTGGGCCTCGCCGGTCCACTCATTCCCACCACCACCGCCGCGACGTCGGAATAGGAGACTCACCCCGGCTCGCTGCCTATCGGAAAAAAATGCAAAACAGAGTCGGCAAAGCACTCGCAACAGCAAGCCCCAACCCCTGCCAAGGTCTACCCCTCGCCAGTTCGGTGTGACCCAAGAGAAGCGCGCGAACGTGCGCCTGTCGCGCTCGCGGACGACACACCGGCAACACTCCTGCTGCATGACCTTGTGCAGCCGCCAGACAAAATGATGGCGATCGATCTGTCTGGCTGCCGGCGTTGCCGGCAGCCATCGGGACGCAGTTCGGGCACAGGTCGAGCGCAGGGAGATCAGGCCATGGTGATCGTTCTCGCGGGAGTAAAGGTGATGGCGTTGGCGACCGGTGGGCCATCCTGTACTCGCTGCTCGAGGCCGCCAAGCTCAACGGGCGTCGAGCCCTTCGCGTATCTCGCCGACGTCCTCTAGCGCTTGGTCGACGGACATCCCGTCAACCGGCCTCGACGAGCTCCTGCCGTGGGCTTGGAACGCGACATCCTGTCAATGCCTGACATTAGATGCAGTTCCCGGATGCATGCTCACCCTCATCTGCGGCCAACCTTCCGGCCGCAATTTCCGCGACGAGTAGGCCGAACTGCGATCGAGGAGGTATGTGGCGATCATCGCGATGTCACCGAGAACGCTGAACGAAATTGGCTAGGAACAAAGTGTTTCGACTCGAATCCAGTTTCACCCGGCCGTGGCTCGATCGCCGTCAGATCGGCGACCGCGTTGCCCGCCGGAGCTCATGGCGCCATTGCGCCCATTGATGCGCAGCATCGTGTCGACCAGCAGACAGAGCGGTAACCGTTCCAGCAATGGCTGTCATCATAGAGCGAATATTGGAACCGATCCTAGAGCTGCGCTCGCCGCATCATAATCACTTGGAGAATGCCCGGAAATGGCGCTTTTTTCTCATTCCGATCGAGGGAAGCTACGGAAGAAAACCACCTCTCGCGACCTTTCCTTGTCGCGAAAACTCCCGATCAAAGCGACGGTTTTGCATGGGACTTTTGCACAGTCGCAGAACTCAACTTTTGCGACAACATTTCCTGCTTCCCGCTTTCCTTCTGATGTCG
>NZ_JAMYTF010000093.1:0-10532 GCF_040322295.1 Mesorhizobium sp. M0159 | reverse complement strand
GAGAAGGCCAGCGCACCAACCGAGGAGCGGCCATGACCACGCTACTGCAAATCTCGCTGGCGAAGCTGCCAGCCGATGCAAGACGACAACGAAGAGCGCGAGTGCCTACGCATGCCCTGCCAGGAGTTCGGGTTCTTCTACCTTATTGAGCACGGCACCTCGAAAAGAATTCTCGGCACAGCCTATTCAGGCTTCCCTACGGTTCTTCACGCTGCCAGTCAAATAAGAAAATGGCCCGAAATCGTTGTGCCGACTCACATTGTCAAACAAAGGTGTATTCATGTCTAAGGATCTCGTGGTCAGACTGGACGACAAGCTGCGCGCGAAACGCGAAAGCTTTGACAAGATCCCCCTGGTTGATATAGCGCCGCTTCTCGATGGCAGCAACAAACAGAAGGTGGCCAAGGAGATACGTTGGGCCTTGTCGAACACTGGGTTCATGTATGTGAAGAACCACGGCATTGCTCAGGATTTTGTGGATCCTGTATTCGATGTGAGCCGTCGCTTCTTTGATCTGCCCATTTCGCAGAAGATGACATTGCATGTTAGCAGATCCGATGTGGCCCTGCGCGGATACATTGAGCCGTTCGGGGAGAACACCGATCCGGGCAAAACGAAAGACCTGAAGGAGTGCTTTGACTTCGGACCTGAACGTTCGACGCTGGAACGTCCGTTCTTTGGCCCCAACCAGTGGCCCTCAAATCTGCCCGAGTTTCGGGAACTAACATACGGATACCATCAAAAGATGGTGGACCTCGCGAAAAAACTATTGCAGGGCATTGCGCTCAGTCTGGACCTGTCGGAAGGCTATTTCGAAAGCCTCATGCGGCAACCGATCAGCATTCAGCGCTTGCTTCACTACCCGCCGCAGAGTGGCTATATTGGCGAAGAGATTATCGGTATTGGCGCCCACACAGATTACGGCAATCTGACCATCCTTGCGCAGGACGACGTGGGTGGTCTTCAGGTCATGAACCGAGATGGCGATTGGGTCGAGGGCATTCCGATCCACGGCACATTCGTAATCAACATTGGCGACCTCATTCAGCGGCTCACGAACGATCTCTATCTGGCGAACATGCACCGCGTGGTCAATATCTCGGGCCGCGAGCGATATTCGATCCCCTTCTTTATCGACGCTGATTTCGATGCGATCATTGAACCATTGCCCTCTTGTGTCACGGACAGCAATCCGCTTCGCTACAAGCCGATGACGTGCGGCGAGCACAAATTCGGGCGTTTCGCAGCAAGTTACGCTCACTTGGCCAAAGCGTGATGGAGCGGACAGGCAATTACTCACGTGACACTGCCTGCGGCACTTTAAGGGCCAGACTGGCCGAGCTTGGCGAGGACGTCACCGAGAAATGAAGGTCATCCCGCGCCAGTATGCGAGGCGATCACGCAGCCGCCTGGACCCTTCCAATGTGGCGTCGCGCGGCTTTGCCGGGCCGAACCTGTTGGCGATGATCCTGTTTGAGAGGTTCCCCAGCATTAGCCGTTGACCGGCGGAGCGCGCTGTCACCACGGGGGCCATCCATCTGAGCCTCTCCAGGCTCGGACTAGGTGGGCGCCTGTGCCGTGGTGCTGAAGCCGGTGCGCGCGTTGATCGAGGCGCATGTGCTTGCTGCCAAGCGTCTGCATGCTGACGGCACTACCGTGCCGGTCCTGGCGAGCCGCAAGGCCGATACCGGCCGCAGCTAGGCTATGTCCGAACTTCTCGCTACGGGAATCGTGTCGTGGCTGGCCCCACGCTGACCACCTCGGCAGGGAAACGATGGTATGGGCCTCTTCATACTCCGCACGGTGGCCGGATCTCATCGTCAATGTGACAGTCCCGTGCATGTCTATCCACAATCCCTATGTCGGGAGCTGGATCAGAATGTCGGAAACCTGACGAAAGGTCGCAGGGGCAGGCCGTCGGCATGCGGAAGTCGTGCAACTAAAACGGCACGCAACTTGCTCGGCTCACGGCGGACGGCCGCACTCCGTTACGAAGGATGGTCTGAGTGACCGAAATGGTGGCGGTTCTTTATGGGCCAGAGGACGAGCGGATACCCTGTTGCTTGTTCGCCACTCCCAATCTGATTTGGAGTCTTAAGTGGTTCCTCAGTATTACGATCTCCCGTCATTGACTGCTCTCACGGCATTCGAGGCCTCGGCACGCCATCTCTCATTCAAACTTGCGGCTTCCGAGCTGGGCGTGACATCGGGAGAGATCAGTCGGCAGATCAAGGCCATTGAGGACGACCTTGGTGTTCCGCTGTTTATGATGCGAGGAACCGGCGTGATGCTTACCAGCGCTGGCGAAGACATCTACAGCGTGCTGGCAACCAGCCTTTCCAAGGCATCCGATGTCTTCAGGACCATTAAACGCGATGGTTCCCGGAACGTCACGATGCCCCCAGCGATGCGTTCGCGTCGATGTGGTTGATGCCGCGCATGCCGCGCTATTGACCACTGCACGCTGATCAAAGTCGACCATATGATTTCCGACAGTTCGCGCGGCTATTGGCGCACTGAAGTGGAGCTGCGCATCCTCGAGGCTGCGGCTCATGGCCTGACGAGGCAGCGGAACTATTGTTTAGCGTGTCATCTACCCGGTCTGCGCTCCCGGCATCGCCCAGGAGCACACCGATACAACCGCCAAGTACTTGCCCCAACTGCCGCTCCGAACGTGGAAGGATCGAACCCGACTGGCCTGCTGGGACGAGGTCCTGCACCCAAAGCTCCTCGAAGCGGTCGTGGCTTAGCGCGACCAGGAGGTCATGGTTGTCATGGTATCGCAAGAACGTGCGGCACTCTGGCTTTGATCCGCACACCTGCGGCGCCCGATCCCTGAGCGGCGCCATGTTTGTCTTCGTCCAAGGGTGAGTAGGCCGGAGGGATTTCACCTGCCGGCCTCTCGCAGAACGGTGCGTGAACCTCTCGATTCACACCGCTCCCATCAGGCAAACGTATTCGTTCCGAACGCCTTCCCGTGCACAAACAGTCCTGGATTTTCCCGCGCCAGCTTTCTCACGAAGAGGCTGGCACGCGTCTTATGAACCGAAAACGCTTGAACTTCCGCATGATCCCCGCCCTGAGCTTCCGGTTGACGTAATCAGCCAGAGTGGACAGGGCCGAACGGCTGTAGCGGCCATAATCGGCTATCCATCCGCGAAGGAACTGTTGGGCGATTTCAGCCAGCATCCCCGGCGTCTGCCGCGGGATGTTCAAGCTTTTGATCGTGGCCCCATCGACTTCATTGCCGTTCGGCTGGCCGCAGGCGTGTAACCACAGAAGAACTCATCTCGCCGTGTGTTCGCCACGCGTCGCGGCCGGAACTGATACCCGAGGAAGTCGAACACGACATTCGGGTATTCCCCCCTGCGCCTTTGGTCTTTGCAATAGACGATCTTGGTCTTTGTCGGATGTATTTGAAGCCCGCATGCTGCCAGTCGGACTATCCACCTTCGGTCGAGCGCGCAGGATGTAGTCGGCGAGCGCGGCGCCGGTCTCCTCGAGGAGCGGTGCCACCCGATCACGCTTGCCCTTGGTGCGCCGGACAAAAACCTCGCCAGCACGCCAGTCGATATCCTGCAGCCGAATGGCGCGAAGCTCGCCGTTGCGAATGCCCGTGGTGGCGAGTAGCAACAGGACGGCTCGATCGCGGATGTCGACTGGCGTCGTTGCGCCGATCGCATCGATTGCGCGCCGAACGTCATCCCATGCAAGGCGCGGCGGCAAATGTGCCAAACGCCAATGGGGCGTCCTTGGGACGACGCGGGCGAGATCCTGTTCATGGTGGCCAGCCCAACATAAAAAGCGAAGAAATGTTCGGATGTGAGAAATCGCCGCCGTGCGGGTGCCGGAGGTCGCCGATAGCGACAGCCGATACTCGATAGCAGCGAGGACATGCTCAGCCGTCAACGCCTGGAGATCTTGGCCGGGATGGTGATGGCGGAACCAATCCAGAAAGCGGCGGCCGCCCAGAAGAACGCCTTCGCGGGTCTTCGGCTCCAGGCCCCGCACCTTGCGCAGATAGTCCGAAAAGGAAGCCAGAAGTGGGGCAACCGGATCATCCGCTACACTTGGAACGGAAATAATGAAACGCTCAGGAGCCACTCGCCGTGCGTGTCCCAGCGCCGATCCTGCCCCAATGCGCGGAGTATCCGTAGTAAACGTGCATAAATAGCTATCGATGACATCTTGAGGGATCGGCATCGGACCACTGCGCGGCCCGGCAAACTGGCTAAAGCGCGCTATGCGGCTCAGGTAAATCTTGGCGGACGCTCGCTTGTAACCAAGCGTGAAAAAATGCTTCGCGATGCGATCCATCTCGCCACCGAGCGCACCGCTACGCAGGCGCTTGAGCACCCCACGATACGAAAAATAGAACTCGAGCATCCTCCGACATTGCGGCGCAGAGGAACCCCGCGCCCGTGAGAGACACGAAATATTATGTGGCGGAGGATTCCAGGCTTGGCAGGCTTGGCGGGCATCTGCGCAGCTCCGCCACATAATCTCGCCCGACACATAAGAACGGATCGGCGCCCATCATCTCTCGCACCAGCGCCGCCAACCGCTCCGCGCCCTTGCGGAAGTCGACTGGCTTCGTCGCCACCATGACCTTGACCGCACCCGTCGGCCCGATCACGACGTCGCCTTCACGCGGATTACAGCAGCCACCGTCTTGGTATCGGCGCCGCGGCCTACGCGCATCGCGATACCGTCGATCTCAAGCTCGATTAAGCCGGCATCTCGAGGGGCTTGCCGTTTCCGCTGCTTCGGTGAACGGCTGGCTACAGGTTCCGCCGCCGCCACAACCGCCGGCACGAAGGCAGGAGAATCTTGCCGCACCGAAGCAGCCTGTTTGCGCGCTTCGCGGCGCCAGGCAAAGACCTGCTGCGGCCTAAGGCCATACCGACGGGCGACCTCGGAAATGATTGCGTTCGGCTCCAGCGTCTCCGCGATAATCCGCGCCTTATCATCCACAGACCACTGACGGTTTGTCTTCACTCGATCGCCGGGCTTCCTTGGAATCGACGATGGCGCGACCACAATGCATTCATGGCCCAGCGATCGGATCAGCCGATAGAGACCATAGCCGGTCGGGCCGGCCTCGTAGCAGAAATACACCCGATCGAACTTGGTGGCGATCCGCCGGATAACTCGGCGCATGCTCTCATCCGACGCGTCGACCTCGCCAAAGGAAGCGAACCTCTCCCTCCCGACCGGCGCCCGCAATCGCGATGGCGTTCCTCAGCTTCGCGACATCGATTCCGACAAATGCATCCCTATAATCTGTCACGGCTCGTCCTCCTGTGATAAGGAGCGGCTCGGACCGCCCGAGCAACCCTCGGACGCGCAGTGTAGGGCGAGCCACCTCACCGGCAGAGGCGGACATACGGTCTTACGCTTGACGACCATCCGTGCGATCCGATCACTGACGGCACACCCTTTCGCCCCCACTCTTCTTCGGAATGGAGACAGCGCGAACCGGCGGTGGGAAGTACGTCCCTGAGGACATCCGATTCCAGACCTTGTAGAGGTTTCCTGCAAGGTCCTTCTCGAACATCTCAGGGTCTGCCCGTCTTCTGAAGTCATCCTGTTTCCAGTTGTTCCAAACAATACGACCACCTGATCCGACCCCTTTGCTCCGGCCCCATTACAGGGCCTTCAACGCCCATACGGGCCGGTCCGCCCCAGTCTCCTGCATCGGTACTCTCGCCCTGCGGTTTGGCCCGCTTGAGCTTCTCCCTTTGCACCAGGAGCCTGGTTCCTGCAGTTCCGCACGAATGCCTGTGTCCGACTCACGCCTCAACGCCGGTCGCCGCCCGCCCTGTCATCCAGGCGCCCGGCGGACTTGTCCCAGGATGACGAGACGGTCCTGTTTTCGGCGACACCTACGTTCATAACGACGCGTCTTCGAAGGGTTCACTTTCGTTCGTCTTTCGGACACCCACCTGCTCGGATCTCGTCCGAACTTTTCATCCAACGCTCACCACCACGGCTCTTTACCGCAGCAGCTTGGACTAATTTGAGACCTGCTCCTGAAAGCCGATCCCGGGGGGCCGTCCCCCATCATTCACGCAGCTTTACGCTACGGTCTTAGTTCATATTGAACTCCTTCCGCTGCTCTGCAGCACACTCTCATCGTTGAAGACGAAGCGACAAGGGATCGATCCTGCCTCAGTAGAGCGTCCGGACCGTGTGCGCGGCAGGCGCCCAAACATCAAGTTCAGGCGTGATGAGAACAAGTGCCATCGGCGTTCCGATCCCCGACAACGACTTGGACAGGGTAACGATGTCAGGCACGATCTCACCCGCTCCGAAACTGGAATCTGCCCGCTGCGAGCTACTTATTACAGGCAGGTAGTACGACTTCTCGGATCCTTCCTCCACCAGTTCAGCTTGCAGAAAATTGCGATTTCTACGGGGCCGCGGTTTCGCTGCGCGACGGCCGCCCTCGGGCGCGTCAGTGCTAACGATTGTACCAAATTCATAAGGGGTAAGCAGCGCACCGAGCAATGCTGTTTGATCGCGCCACTACTGATTTGGAATAACTTCCGGATCGGCGTAGGAAGAGACGAGTAAATGATCGGACTTTACAGCCGCCATAGGATAAATCTCGAAACATCTCATTATCATGTTATTGTACATTTTGTCTCCGATATGGAAAAAGCCGACTTTCGGAGCTGCACGAAGCGAACGCTTGTTCCCTGGGCGAATGAATGCAGTGACCTTCTCAAGCGCCAAGTACTCGAAAGCAAATTGGACTGCTGCACTGCCGGCCTCTGGGCCTATCGCCTTCCCGGAGGCCGCAAGGTGGAGGTAGTATATGAGTTCCACTGTATTTGGATCTTCGGGCAGGTTCGGGCCGCAGCGCATCAATCCACACAAGCCGGCGAATTTTCTGGGTTGGGCTTCAGTTTTGACGAATACCATCCATAAGCCGAAACGATTGTGCCGCCAATGATTGATAACCCGAAGCAGTGTAGCTTTCGACTGCTCTATCGTTGGATAGACTCCATCTCCGACGGCGTTTACCACGAAAGGATCGCTATAAAGTCCATGTAGAAGAAGCTCGTCGCTGTGCGACGGCGGCCTTAGGAATAGCCGCGGCGTTTCTAGGATATGCATGAGAAGCTTCCTTTTCCGAGCCAACTTATAACTGAGCGGCGCCCACAACAACGTGGGACCATGATCTCCTAGGATGCGCGTTCCTTGGGTGAAAGTTTTAAGAAATTTCTGCAATAGTCTTGTTGGCTACGTGCTGAAAGGTTCAAATTTGCTGAGAGCGGCGGCCGTTGGACGCTGATGGAGGTTTGCTGAAGTCACCACACCCAAGGAGGTTGCATGCTCAATGTCTCGGCCACCGTGCGCGGGCTGCGCGACGTATGACGCATCGAGACACGCATCAGCGCAGATGACGGTGAACAGCTTGTCCAGAACGCGACGAGGTCAAGGAGTTCGCTCGCGATCTCAATTCACCGGAACCGAAGTCGTTCCCGCCCGGGTCGGCGCCGTCAGCGCGTCGACCCAGATCAGGGAATTAAATTTTCACGAAGTCGTCAAAGCTTTGACCTCGCCTTCCAGCGGATCGCGGCCGGTGAAGCTGCGCAGATCGGCAGGAACCAGGGAAGTGGCTGGCCATGGTCTTGACGGTCTGGAGGAAATCTAGACTAGTGCGCATCCATAAAGGCCGGTTTTTCTGAGGTTTCAAGAGTGGTTTTGGCCGCGCAATCGGTGCTGCTTGGCAGCGCGTGATGGCACGAGGCGTGCAGATCGCGAGCGAGAGCATTCGCAGCGGCCGTGCCAGCATAGAGTATCGGCCGGCGCCCGCCGGCGTGCCACTGAGCGCGACCCGATGAGTGCCGTCAGACCGGTTTGATGCGGGTGAGCGCGAGATTGTAAGCCACCACAGAGGACTAGACATAGGCCTTGAATTGGTCGAGCCCGCGCCAGGTGCAGCGCCCCAAGCCGTAGGCACGATTCAGGCAGGAGATGCCGGCGCGGAAGTTGCGCAGCTTGCGATAGACCGATAGACTCAATTGCTTTTGACCATGTCTTCGACCTTGAGGCCGCTCTTCTTGGGGAAGGCCAAGTCGCGCACGCTGCACGCCTTGGCCCGGCGCAGATTTTCGCGGCTGGCATAGCCGCCGTCGGCCGCTGCCTGCCGCGGCGCCTGGTCCCAGATGCCGATGTGGCGCTCCAGCATCGGCAAGAACCGTTCGCTGTCGGCCGGGTTTCCGGCTTCGATGACGAGGTCAAGGAGCCCGCTTCGGCCGGTGGTCAAATTGAGCTTGTGGCCATAATCGACGTCGCGGCTGCCCTTGAGGATGATGTCGGCATGCGGCTCGACAAGCTGACCAGCTTGTCGCCGGCCTGCACCGCCTCGCCGGCCAGGCCCCGCCGCTCTGTCTGGGCGAAGATCTGTTCAATCAGCGGACGGTAGTGGCGGATGTGGACCTGCCACAGTTCACCGGCCGGGCCCGCCGCCAGGGGCAGTGCGCCGCCGCCTGCTCAACATAGCCCAGCGTTTTGCGGGTGATCTTGAGCAGCTCGCGGCAGTGCTTGACCCGTTTGGGGCGGCCGCGGGCATACTGGATCGTCCGGGCCCGCTTCTTCGCCGCGCGGCAATGATCGTGCCACAGGAGGGCGCTGCCGAGTGTATCCGCCTGCTGCAACAAGCGCACCCTCACCCGCACGCATCCCACAATAGGCTGCTGTCGCTCGGCTCGTGGATCAGCGCCGCGGTGACCGTGCTGTCGAGCCGCATGACGCTGCCGGTTTCGACCCCCTCCAGGCGGGCGCACGCCAGCAGCACGAGATTGATGTCTTCCCAGGTTGCGGCCGAATCAGTCGCTTGAAACTAAAGCGTACCTGAAACCGCCCGACTTTGCCGGTGCCAAGTACCGCGATTTGTTAAGCAAATTCAGAGGCTTGCCGTTTATGGATGGGAACTAGGCTAGAGTCAAATTCGCGGGCTCCTTCCCGCCGAATTCCGGGGAGTGAAAGGGGTCGTCGAAGATGACTAACCCCAGCTTAGCAGCCAGCGCCCTCGCGATCTCGCCAATCAGATCTGCGGCTACCTTTCCAGGCGCGGCATCGCCATCTCGTCGGCATCATATAAATCCAGTGTGGCGAGGGAGGCCACCCGCGCAAGCGACTCGTCAAAAATAGCCAAGGCTTCGTCGATGATCTCGTTCGATACTGTAAGCGGCGCAAGGACGCGGATGACGTTATGCGCGGGTCCGGCCGAGGCGAGCAGAAGACCGTGTATCGCGGCGTCATCCACGAGTCTCGCCGTCAGCGCTGTCGCCGGTTGCTGGGACATTGCATCGTCGACGAATTCAATGCCGATCATCGCGCCCAATCCGCGCACCTCACCGATAATTGGGCAATTGGTCCGCAGGTTTAGCGTGCGGAAGCCGGTGGTAAGGCGCTCGCCGATTTCCATGCTGCGGGCAGCCAGGTTCTCCTCCTCAAGCACGTTCAGGGCGGCAAGTGCTGCTGCGCATGCAAGCGGATTCCCCGCGTAGGTGCCTCCGAGGCCGCCTGGGGGGACGGCGTCCATGATCAAGGACTTTCCGATCACAGCGGCGATTGGGAGTCCGCCACCGAAACTCTTTCCCAGCACTACAAGATCCGGCTCCACCCCTGAATGCTCAATAGCGAAAACCCGGCCGGTGCGAGCGAAGCCGGACTGGACCTCATCCGCGATCAGGACGATGCCGTGCGCGTCGCACAAGGCGCGCAGACCGCGTAGGAACTCCCGCGGCGCCGGCAGGAAACCACCTTCACCCTGGATCGGCTCGATCACCATGGCTGCAACTTGGTCGGGCTCGATCTGCGTCTCGAACAGGTCTCGAAGCGCTTGAAGGGCCTCGTCTGCGCTAGGGCCTCGATAGGCCGAAGGAAAGGGCGCGTGGTAGACATCTGTGGGGAAGGGGCCGAAGCCGCGTTTGTATGGGTCGAGCTGTGAGGTCATCGCAAGGGTCAGTAACGTGCGTCCGTGAAAACCGCCGCTGAAGACGACAACACCCCTTCGGCCCGAGTGGACGCGAGCGATCTTTACCGCGTTCTCCACCGCTTCTGCGCCAGTGGTGACAAGCAGGGTTTTCGCCGGCGTGGGGAACGGAGCTATCGCATTGAGGCGTTCCGCGAGCCGCACGTAGCCGTCATAGGGTATGCTGCCGAAGAATGTATGGGTGAAGCGCTGCAGCTGCGTTCTGACTGCATCAATCACCAGCGGATGCGAATGTCCGACCGCAAGCGCGCCCATGCCGCCGATGAAATCGATATATCGGCGGCCCTCCGTGTCCCAAATCTCCGCGCCTTGGGCGCGTTCAGCGCATACAGGAAACGCACATGCAACGCCACGCGGTAGCGCGCTCTCACGTCTCGCCTGGAGTTCCGCGCTCGATCGTGCCATCATGCTGCCAAATACTCCCTTGTACAAACACGTCTTGCATCGGCTGGCAGCTTCGCCAGCGAGATTTGCAGTAGCGTGGTCATGGCCGCTCCTCGGTTGGTGCGCTGGCCTTCTC
>NZ_JAMYTF010000092.1:0-10842 GCF_040322295.1 Mesorhizobium sp. M0159 | reverse complement strand
TTGGTGGTTCCTTCTGTTTTTCTCGGGCCGCGCGTATCGCGGCCTCGATGGTGGTCGTGAGACCGGGGACGATCGGGCCGCACCCCTAGGGCTGAAACGCAGTGGGAAGGCGGCCGGCGACGGCCTTTTTGTTTCGCGATGCAAAGCCGAAGGCGGCGGAAAAAAGCCCTTTGAAAGAGCATCGACGGTTTCGGTGTAGCGCTGCAGCGTCGCTGGATGGAGAGCCACGGTCGATGGTGGCTCATCGAGATTCGAGAGTTGCGCCTCGATGTGAGAGAGCTGTGCCTTGAGTTCTGCAATGCGTTGCTTGGCATCCTCTTCAGCAATGACGAGACGAGAAGTCCGGCGTCAGCGTGGCGGCGGTTTGCCACCGCCATGGCATTGCCACCAGCATGGCCCCGCTGGCGGGAAGAGTTCGGCCTGAACGCCCGCAAGGCGCCGCAACTGGCGGTGGTCGAGCTAGCCGATAGAGGAGAAAACGAGCCGCCGGCGCCCGCGCCCTTGCGCGATCTCGTACGACCGCCGGACGGCATGGTGGCGATCGAACTGGATGATGGGCGGCGCGTGTTTGCGCCGGCGGGCGCGATTGCGGCTGCAGTGAAGCGGCAGCTCGCCGGAAAGGAGAAGGCGCCATGACCGTCGTTCCGGCTGGAGTGAAAGTGCATCTGGCGCCCGGCCATACCGACATCCGAGGGGCTTGATGGCCTCGCCACGCTGATCCAGGAGCAACTCAAGAAGGACCCTTCTCGAGCCATCTGTTTGTCTTCCGCGACAAGAACGCCTCGCTCTTGAAGGTCCTTTTTTGGGACTGAACGGGGCTGTGCCTGTTCACCAAGCGCATCGACCACGGACGGTTCGTGTGGCCGCGTCTGGCCCAGCCAGGCGGTACGATGATGCTGACGCCAGCGCGGCTTGCCATGCTCATCGAGGGCATCGACTGGCGCGCGCCGGAACGCTTCTGGCGACCGATGCTGGCGGGCTGAACGTGCGAGAAATCCGAGAAAAACGAGCAGAACCCGCGAGGTTGATATCGACCACTGTTTCAAAACCTAGGACCGTGAATTCGTCCGCGCAGGTTACCTCCGGCGCAATTTACGAGCGCTGCAACGGACATAAACTGATTGGCATAGTCATCGACCGCCTTCGTGTCCCGCCGGCGAGTACCGAGTTACGAGAGGGACGTGCCGTTTGCGCGAGCGATCTCCACTGCGGCTGCTTTGGCACCCATTTGCATGGACCGTCGCTCCGGCCTCGGCGAATGCGTTGGCGATGCTATTTCCAATGCTTTCGATCACCCGCGACCCGATCGTGAACGACCGGTCGTTTCAGAGTCAGCCCTTGCGCTCCTGAAGGCTGTTGCCGCCGTCGACCACCAGCAGGGCGCCGTTGACGTAGCTCGCGCCTTCCGATGTCAGGAACACCACCGCTGCCGCAACCTCGTCCGGTCGCCCGGCCCGCGCCGGTGGCGTGTGCAGGGCAGCTTGCCGCTCCATTGCGCTCGACGAGCCCGTTTCGATCCAGCCGGGGGCCACGGCATTGGCCGTGATGCCGCTTTTTGCCACTTCGAGCGCCAGCGTTCGCGTCAGGCCGACCATGCCGGCCTTGGCGGCGGAATAGGCTGATGTGCCTTCGAAAGACACCAGCGGCCCGGTAACCGACGCCACATTGACGATGCGCCCATAGCCTGCCTCTACCATCGCCGGCAAAAACGCGCGGGTGACCAGGAATGCGGTCTTCAGGCTGACGTCGATCCCCTGCTCCCAGTCGGCCTCGGTCATGGCGAGAAACGCCTTATCGGCCGAGGGCGATGCCAGCGAGCCCATGCCGGCATTGTTGACCAGGATGTCGACGGCGCCAACATCAGCCCGCAGCCGCGCGACTTCGGCTGCGATGGTGAGATCGGCGACCGCGGCTTTGGCATTGATGCCTTCGGCGCAAAGCTCGGCGGCGCGATCGAGTACACGCGCGCTGGCACCGTTCAGGAAAACGGCATGACCGGCAAGGCCGAGCTGCCGCGCGATGGCAAAGCCGATGCCGTCGGCAGCACCCGCCCCGGTGATCAGCGCACGCTTGGTGGTAGAAGAAGGCATGGTCAAATCAGACTCCGCTGGTTGCGCCGTCGCGGTCTTACCACGCACTTTGGCGACCGTGCTGCGAAGATTTGGTCTGCAACATTCCGCGCCGCTTTTGCGTTCTCGAAATGCCGAAGCCGGCCGCTCAGGGGTGTCCGCTCTGCTGCCAGAAGCTCCTCCTCAGACTTCATCCGACTAGGATGAGACCACAGGCCCAAGTATGCGAGATGGCCGGGCAGTGGCCCCGACCTTTGTTCCTCGTCCAACGCCTGTGTGGCGTTCTAAATACCGATTGCGCAGCCGTCCTTGCGTGGGTCTGAACCGCCCTGCAGCGTCATTCATCCAGTCGATCATGATCGCTTGGCGCCCCCGATCGGCTCTGCCGCCGGGACGATGCGGAACCCGCGACCGGCAAGTTCTTCCTGAACCGCGACTGGAAGCCTGTTCTCGACCTCCACTTCCATCGTGCCAGGAATTGGAAAGACCCGGGGCAGCTCAATGGCTTGCTGAAGGTCGAGGCCAAAATCAAGAACTTTTGACAGGAAGTGCGGGTGACCCATGGCCTGATACGCGCCACCCATCACGCCGAAAGGCATAACTGCGCGCCCATCCTTCACCAGCATGCCCGGAATGATGGTGTGTAGCGGGCGCTTGCCTGGTTCGATGACGTTGGGGTGGTTGGGATCCAGGGAAAAACTTATACCGCGATTGTTGAGTATCACGCCCGAGCGCGACGCGACGATGCCTGAGCCAAACCATAATAGATCGAGTTGATGAAACTGACGGCGTTGCGATCCTTGTCGACGACGGAAAATATAGGCCGTGTCGCGATGCACCGGCATATCGAATGAAGGAAGATCCGCGCGCGCTCCCAAGATCGATCATCCCCGCCAGACGATCCGCCGTCGCACTGGAAAGCAGTTGCTCAACCGGCACCGCCACCTTCGCCGGGTCGGCGAGCAAAGCATCGCGCGCCGCATAAGCAAGTCGCGTCGCCTCGATCTCGATGTGCAGCCGGTCGGCGGATTGAGGGTCACCCTTGGCCTCGAAGCGCGACAGGATATCGAGGATCATGAGCGCTATGACGCCCTGGCCATTTGGCGGACATTCGTAGACGTCGTGGCCGCGGAAACCTGTCTTTATCGGCGTCACATATTCGCCCCTGGCACCCATGAAATCATCCAGTGTGTGCAAACCGCCGAGGCTTCGCAGGCGCGAAACCATGTCCTCGGCGACCTCCCCCATGTAGAAGGCGTTGCGTCCATCCGTCGCGATCTTGCGGAATGTTGCGGCGAGTGCGGGTTGCCGGTGCACCTCGCCGATCCTCGGCGCCCGCCCCCCAGGGAGAAGATGCTTTTTGCGGCAGGATCGGCGGAAAGTAGCGCCGCCTCCTGTTCCCAGTCGAAATGCACGCGTGGGGAGATGGCGTAGCCGCTTTCGGCGAACTCGATCGCAGGAGCAAAAAGCTTGCCCAGCGCCAGTTTTCCATGATCGGCATTGAGCTGGGTCCAGGCGTCAACCGCACCGGGAACAGCTTCAGGAAGGCGGCAAAGACTTCGCCTTGCCCACCTTCCTCCTGCGCGACGGGCTGTGTTGCGCTTCGGTGCAGACTGTCATTCATGGTTTCATGGCCTCGCCGGTGAATTCCCGGACCCGTTCCTTTGCGACAGCCAAGCCTTCGCGGCCCCTGTCGGTCGCGCGGTAAAGTTTTCGTACCGACCGGCCCGCCCGTTCCTCGCGGGAGACTAGATACCCGTCACGCTCCATCTTGTGCAGCATCGGGTAGAGCGTTCCCGGCGAGAGCCGGTAGCCGTGGCTGGCAAGCTCGTCGATCATCCACTGGCCATAGATCTCGTGCTCGTCCGCATGATGCAGGATGTGCAGCCGCATCAGTCCTGACAGCAGGTCGCGATGTTCCATGGCCCTTTCGCGAACATTTTTCCTCGTTCCTATCGAAATACGATATAGTTTTCCGTTACCGTCTGTAGCCTCGGCGCAGACAAGCCCTAAACTGCAGGAACGATTTTTCGCGGGCAGAACGCACATGCCAAACGACCCCGTCATCGAGGTCGCAACCCTGCATCAATTCTCCAATGTTCTCCTGCTGGATGTGCGCGAGGCCGAGGCATTCGAGAAAGACCATGCCGCCGGCGCAGTGCGGGTTCCCATCGAAGCCTGGGTGGAGGCTGCGAAGAGAAGCGAAACATCCTTCGCCAGCACCGCCTTCTGGGAACGACAGATCGGCGAGCTTGGCGTTTGCGCGATCACAACGGCGGTCGTGGTCGATGATGGCCGCATGACGGAGGCGGCGCGCGTCTGGTTTATTCTCCAGTTTTTCGGTGCAAAGGCCCACATCCTCAATGGTGGTTGGCCCGTCCTGTCTGACGCCGGCATTGCGCTCCCGCTTCCGCTGGAAACTTTCACAGGAAGGCCGTTCAAAGCTGCGCCGGGTTCCGGCGAGGTCGGGCTCGTGGAGCGCGATGAGCTAAAGGACGAGTTGGATGGCGAGACCACTATCTTCGATGCGCGCACGAGAGCGGAATTCGACGGCAAGGACCTCAGGAGCAACGCTCGCGGTGGACATCTTCCCGGCGCACGCCTGCTTTCCCATGCGGACCTGCTGCAAGGGAAGCAGCTGAAGTCGCCGGAGGATCTGCATCGGTTGATCGACGCTGCCGGCTTCCGGCCCGGCGAGCACGTTGTTACGCATTGCGACGGCGGCGGCCGTGCGGCGTTGGCTGCGGTCGCGGCAGTCCGTGCGGGCTTTCCGGATGTGAGGGTTTACTATCTCAGCTTCTCGGACTGGGCCAAGGATGAGAGCTGCCCGATCATATCGGAATTATAGAGCACCGACCTCGTGAGGCAGGCATGTCATCTGCAAGCAATGTTCGCTATCTAGTCGATGACGTCGAGGCCGCCGTCGCCTGGTACACCCGCCATCTCGGCTTTAGACTCCTTTCCAACCAAGCCCCTGCATTCGCCGACGTCACGCTTGGGTCGCTACGGCTGCTGCTCAGCGGGCCGATAAGCTCTGCCGCGCGACCGATGCCCGATGCGAGAAACCTGGGCCCGGCGGCTGGTCGCATTCATCTCATCGTCGACGATCTTGCCGCCGAGGTGGCGCGGCTGCGTACGGCCGGTGTGCAGTTCCGCAACGACATTGTGACCGGGCCCGGCGGGTCTCAGATCCTACTGGTCGACCCCTCCGGCAACGTCGTCGAGCTATTTCAGCCGGCCCGTCGCTGACCGTCGACCAAGGACCGCTTTCCACCCAACCGAGTCATTCGACGCTCATTTAGAGGTGTTCTCGAGGGGGGATGTTTGAACCAGCGGGACGCGCCAAAAGCCGAAATTAACTTCGCAGCTTTGGATTGCCCGTTCGCGACAGCGAAACAGCTGTTCGCAGCGCCAAAGATCGCTCGGCGGGATTGCAGTCGACTGAGCTTGCCGGCCCTTCAAGAAAATGCATCACGATTCCGACACCTGGATGCCGAACCAACGCCGACCGACACAGGGCATCCTTGACCTGCAAGACGCAACTCGGCACACGAGGGACGACCTTGCCTCTGCGGAAACAACTTGAAGAAACGCTTCGCTACCCATAGCATGTCAAGTCATGGTGAAATCTGATCAGGAGGTCGGTGGGATGGGTCGGGTTTTTAAGCCAGTGCAAAGTAGGGAGGATAACTATGGCTTCCGAAGTACAGGCAAACAATGGCGTTAACGTCGAGGCGCTGCTCGGCGCACGCGAAGCGCTTACCAACGCCCCGGAGGCCGCGCAGTTCAAGTGGCGCGCGGTCTGCGAATGGAAGGATGGCACCCACAGCCACTCGACGGTCGAGAGTTTCTACGGTCTCGGCCAGGACCAGCATCGCAAGACCACCTTCGCATTCGATGCCGACCATCCGGAGGTCTTTGCTTCCTTGGATCAGGGCGCCACGCCTGTCGAATACGTGCTGGTCGGGCTGGCGAGTTGCCTGACAGCCGGCATCGCCGCGGTTGCCCAGAACCGGAACATCCAGTTGAAGTCGGTGAAGGCGACCATCGAAGGCGACATGGATATTGCGGGCATACTCGGCATCGACAGCGACGTCCGCAACGGCTTCAGCGGCATCACGGTGAAGTACAACATCGACGCCGACGCCAAGCGCGAGGACATCGAGGCTCTCGTCGCTCAGTCACAGAAGCGGTCGGCTGTCTATGACATTGTAACCAATCCGACGAATGTCACGGTCGTGGTGAATTGAAAGGCGCTTCGAGCCGTAGACTCTCCTGATGAGAGGGCGCGATTAGTTCCGTCACCACAGTGATCGTCGGCGCAGGGCACGCGGGGCTCGCGATGAGCCGCTGCCTCGCGGAGCGCTCTATCGACCATGTTCTGCTGGAGCGCGGCGAGATCGCCCATACCTGGCGCACCGAGCGATGGGATTCGCTGCGGCTGCTCACCCCGAACTGGCAGAGCCGGCTGCCGGGCTTCCGCTATGATGGTGACGACCCCGACGGCTACCGGACGATGCCTGAAGTGATCGACTTCCTCGGGAACTATGCCAAGGCGATCGCGGCTCCAGTCAGAACACACACGACCGTTACCTCGGTTCGCAGCGACGGGGCAGGATATGTCGTGCGCACGGACCACGGCGAGTGGCGCTGCCGAACTGTCGTGCTGGCGTCGGGCGCGTGCAACATCGCACGCCTGCCCGATTTGGCCGTCCGCGTGCCGCCGTCGGTCGCCATGCTGACGGCACAGTCCTATCGCAATCCGGCTCAGGTCGCCGACGGCGGCGTGATGGTGGTGGGCGCCTCGTCGAGCGGCACCCAGATCGCACAGGAGCTGCAGCGTTCGGGGCGTCAAGTAACCCTGTCGGTGGGCGAGCACATCCGGGCGCCGCGCGTCTATCGCGGCAAGGACCTGGAGTGGTGGATGGACGCCGCCGGCGTGCTCGACGAGCGCTACGACGAGGTAGACGACATCAGGCGGGCGCGACGGGTTCCTTCGCTGCAGCTTGCCGGCACTCCCGATCGCACCACCCTCGACCTCAATGCGCTGGTCGACCTCGGCGTCAGGCTCGTTGGCCGTCTCGCTGGCATCACGGAAGACGGCAAGGCCCAGTTTGCGGGGTCGTTGCGCAACATGTGCGCGCTTTCCGATCTCAAGATGGCCCGGCTGCTCGACCTCATCGACGAATGGGCGCGCGCCAACGGCCTTGACGCTGCGGTCGGGCCGCCGGATCGCCTGCCGCCGACCCGTGTCGAGGACAACCCGCCGCTCGGCCTCGACCTTACCGGAGGCGCGATCAGGACGATCATCTGGGCCACTGGCTACAAGCCGGACTACTCCTGGCTGGAGCTGCCGGTCCTCGACCGCAAGGGCCACCTCCGTCACGACGGCGGCGTTGCGGAACATCCGGGCATGTACCTGATGGGGATGCAGTTTCTGCGCCGCCGCAAGTCTGCGCTGATCGACGGCGCCGGCGACGACGCGCGTGATCTCAGCGACCATCTGGCATCTTACCTCAGGCAAAAATCAATCAACGTCTAAGGCCAAGGGAACAGGTCAGCTACCGCGACAACGCCGAATTCCGTGACTCTGCAATCATATTCCCAAGTGCAACTTCGGCTTCCAGAAGGGGCGGAACAACTCAATCTTGGGACAGCGGTTCATCACAACTTTCAAACCCGCTTCCTCCGCCAACAGGGCGGCAGCGTCGTCGCGCACCCCAATCTGACTCCACAGAACCTTGGCACCAATTGCGATGGCTTCCTGTGCAACTTCCAACAGATCTTCGGAGCGGCGAAAAACCTCCACCATATCCACAGGCCGGTCGATGGCCGCCAGTGACGCGTACACCTTGAGCCCTCGAATTTCATCCAGACCGGGAGTGGGATTAACCGGGATCATGTCATAGCCGGTTTCGTGCAGAACCCTGAGTACGCCATAGGAAAACTTGGTCTTGTCGGGGCTGGCCCCCACCATCGCGATGGTTTTGACCGATTTCAGAATGTTTTGCAGATAAGCCTCCGAATAGGGCTCATCATGATTCATGTGGGTCATTTCTTTGCTTCCAACGGGGTCGCAATATCGGCTTTCAATTCATGAGCGGCCAAGGGGTCAAGGAAGGGGTTGCGATAGAGCTTGTCGTGGCTTTCAACGCCGACTTCCAGCGTGCAGTCGCTCATAGGGCGGGCAACGCAGAGGATTATATAGCCATTGGTGATCTGGCGGTTGTTCAGCGCCCGCTGCGCTTTTTGATTGACTTTGCCGCTGATTATCTTGGCCGCACAGCTTATGCAGCCGCCATACTTGCACCCGTAGGGCAGGTCCACGCCCTGCTCGCGCAAGCTTTGCAAGAGGGGCTTCCGGCGATCGACGTCAAAGGCCGCACCGCCTTGATTGACGAGAGTGATGGTGAAGTTGGTCATACCCAGATGTCACTCGTGCAATCACCGCCGGGATAACGGGTTTCGTGGCAGCGGCTTGGTCCATTTGGTTCCTTGCCAAAATCGACGACAAATCGCGGATCAATTTCCATGCCGCCGTTTTCCGTATCGCAATTGACCATCAGCATGCATCCGCCATTGGTGCGGATTTCCGGATAGAACTGATTGTCCCAGGTCGAGAAGAGCGAGGTCGTCACATAAAGGCGCTTGCCGTCGAGGCTGAGCTGTATCATCTGCGGCCCGCCAGTCACTTTCACGCCATTAACCTCAGGCGCACGTCCGAGAAGTCCGCCCATCCACACTTGTCCGGTAAGCTTGGCGTTGTGGGGGTCCGAGATATCATACTGACGGATGTCGCCATGCAACCAGTTGCATATATAGAGGTATCGATCGTCCATGCTGAGCAGAATGACTGAGATAACGCCCGGTATCGGAATGGGCCATTCGGGATGCGGCTCATTTTCGACATCCACGATTTTTTCCCATTGCCAGTCACCCGCTGCATCCTTCCACCAGTGGATAATGTTTGCGGAAAGGGCCGCGCCAACAAAGCCGTGACTGCTGTCGGGATTATGATGGAATCGCACTTCCAGCGGGATCAAGCCATCTTCACCGAGATAGAATGTTTGCTTTGGTTCCTTCTTCTCAAAATCCCAGAAATGGATCTCTCGGCCATACTTCAGGTGGCCCACCTCCTCAAGGTCGAAACCAGGCATGAAAGTGTTAGGCGCGGCCCACTCCGAGCTGACCATTACGTTGTGTCGCGGCTGGTACCAGAAATCATAACCAAACTTGATCCTGCCCATGGAGTTTTCCCAACGGCCGACAATCTCGAACTCCTTGTTGAGTTTCAAATAACCGCCTGGCGCGTTGCCTTGAGCGTCGCCAAGCATTGAGATGATGATCTCCGAACCAAGGCAATGCACTGTGTGCGGTGCCGACAGGTTGGTTCTGGCTTTGATTTCGGCGCCCTCTATCACCTTGAACAGTGTCGGATTGCGGGGATCGGTACCGCAATCAACAATATGGAGATTGGTCGAGCGCACACCGGGCACGATCAGATACTTGCGCTCCATGCTCGCATCGCCATGGCACGACGAACAGGCATTCCAGCCCATGTGATGAAGCTCATCGCCAATACCCGGCATTTGCAAACGTGAAATCACTTGGCTGTAGGTCGAACTCTCCGGGTCGACATCAATGGTACACAAATAGTCTGGCTTCTGAATGCCCGTGCCAGTGTAGATAGCAATCGTATAGAGCAACTTTTCGCGGGGTGCCCTCGTGGCCTCGGCGGGAGAAGCATAGCCCGGTCCACAGCAATGTTCGGTCACGGGTACTTCCCTAATTTGAACAGGTCACTGGCCAGCCCAGGGGCTGAGACATTAGTGCATGCGTGGCGTTGGCGCTACCGCCGGGGTAAGCGTCGCCGGGTTGGCTGGCGGGAGACAGGACTGCGAGGCGGCTGGACTATAGGAAGCGGCTTTTAGATCAATTTGCGGTCGTTCCGAGTGATGGACACAAAGGTCTGCAATGGATCACGAATGCTGGTTCCGGCCAATGTCGGCTTCCAAGAAGAGAATTCGACTCTGGAAGGTCTCGAAAGGGTCACAAAGCGACGCTTCCAGCCCGCGTCGCTCTGTCCGTTGTCGCAGGTTCATTTCACAGGTCGATCTGTTCAGAGATCGCCAAAGCGTCGTCCACTTCGATGCCAAGATAGCGAACCGTGCTCTCAAGCTTCGTATGGCCCAGGAGCAGTTGCACCGCGCGAATGTTTCCCGTCTTCGTGTAGATCTGCGCGGCTTTCGTACCCCTCATCGAATGAGTTCGGTATCGCCTGGGATCGAGCCCGACGCTGGAAACCCATTTGTCGACAATCTCCGTACTGTCTGGTCGACAACTGCGGTTTCGGCCTCATGCGACTTGGAAACAGATACTCTCCTTCGACGGGACCGCGACGACCTATCCCGGCGCTGATGGCAGCTCGAGTCTGCTCCGTGATCTCGAATTGTACTGGCCGTCCGGTCTTGCGCTGGACGATTACCGCCCGGTCGCGAAACGTGCCGGATAGTGCGACGTCGCCGACCGTGATCGTGACGAGGTCACAGCATCGAAGTTTGCTGTCTATGGCAAAATTGACCAGTGCCAGATCACGTGCCGCGCCTGACACCTGCAGTCGTGTTCTAATGCTCCAGACCTCGCACGGCTTGAGAGGAGGCTTCTGACCGACAATGTGGCCTCTGTTCCGTACGCCTCCGGCGAGGGCCGCCTTGCGGGAGCATGGCCCGGTAGCGAAGCTGCGCTCTTAAGGTCGTCCTTTCGAGCGTAGTTA
>NZ_JAMYTF010000091.1:0-11110 GCF_040322295.1 Mesorhizobium sp. M0159 | reverse complement strand
CCCGAGGCCTCGCAAATGACCTTGGGGTTTCGCGAACGACGGTGACGGTCGCCTATGAGCAACTGGCTGCGGAAGGTTTCATCGAAGTCCGTCAAGGCGCACGACCTCGCGTTGCATCCTCGCTGATCGGTCCTGAGACGAGCCGCACTGTCGCGAAGCGAGTCGGCCCGGTTCATCTGTCCGCCTATGGCGAACGACTGCGCGTCACGCCGCCCTGGCCGGATTATCTGCCGACCGGGCTGAAGGTCGATTTCCGCTATGGCGACCTGGCGCCGTCAGACTTCCCCGCATTGGTCTGGAAACGTGCGATGAACGAGGCGATGGGGCAGCGGCCGTTGCGTCTTGCCTATGACGATCCTCGTGGCTCGCGCCGGCTGCGCCAGGCGCTCCAGGGCTATCTCTGGCGCGCCCGAACCCTGAACTGCGACCTCGAGCAGATCATCATCGTCAACGGTTCGCAGCAGGGCCTCGATCTGTGCGCTCGCCTGCTTCTCGATGCCGCCGACCGCTTCGTCATCGAGGACCCGTGCTACAGGATGGCGCGTCAGGTCTTTGCCAGTACGGGTGCCTCGGCCGTCCCGGTCACCGTCGACGAGGACGGGATGAAGACGGAATTGCTGGCGGGGATCGGGGCACGACTGGCCTATGTCACGCCATCGCATCAGTTTCCGCTGGGCGGCGTCATGCCGATCGCGCGCCGCCATCAGCTTCTGGAATGGGCGCGGCATAACAACGCCTATGTGATCGAGGACGACTACGACAGCGAATATCGTTACGACATCAATCCGGTCCCTCCGCTGCACAGTCTTCAAGACCACGGGGCTGTCATCTACCTCGGCACGATCTCCAAAACGCTCTCGCCGATGCTGCGTATCGGCTATCTCGTCGTCCCGACGGAATTGCAGGAGGTCTTCGCTACCGCCAAACAATTCGCGGACCGGCATTCGCCGGTGGCTGAACAGGAGGCTCTGGCCTCCTTGATCGAGAGTGGCGGCTACGAAAGCCATGTGCGGCGTGTGCGCAGGCTGAACGGCGAGCGTCGGGAGACGTTGTTGGGCGCCTTGCGGCGCAGCTTCGGAGATCGCATCGCTGTCCAGGGAGCAGAGGCCGGTCTGCACGTCGCCGTTTGGTTCAAAGACCTGCCACGATCGCAGGAACCGGCACTGGTCGAAGCCGCCCGACGTGCGGGCTTGGGGCTACACCTGATCTCGCCGCTATACGAACAGCCATCGGACGAAGGCCGCGCGGATCGCGTCGGTCTTGTCATGGGATATGCCGCCTTGAGCATTAGGCAGATCGGGAAGGGCGTTGAGGTCCTGCGAGAGGTTGTCAAGCAGGTGCAAGACGCGATGCCGGCGCGGAACAACTGAGACAGGGGGAGGTCGAAAGCAGGCGCTGAAAACGGTCCGAGGGGGCCCCGTATTTCTTTGCAACAGCCAACTGGACCGGGAAAACGCCATGCAACTGGCGCTATTGATCAGGCCAGTTTTGCAGCAGGTTTCCACGAGACGAATTTCCGAGAGCGATGATGACCTGGCTAGGAAAGCTGCTTCATATCCATATCGCGCCTGCTGCCTCCTATGAAATGGAGGAGCTAGCGGAGGCGCAGCTTATTGCCGGCCAAGGCATTGTCGGAGATCGCTACTACCTGGGGGCGGGGACCTATTCGGCGCGTCCCGACGTTCGCGAGGTGACGCTGATCGAAGCTGAAGTTCTGGAAGCCATCGCGCAGGGCGAACCCAGGATACCGGGCTTCAAGGCCAAGCTTGCGCCCGAAGATCACCGGCGCAATCTGACGACACGAGGCGCTCCGCTAGGCCATCTTGTCGGCAAACGCTTCCGGGTCGGGGAAACGATCCTTAGAGCCGCCCGGATGAATGTCCCGTGCAAGTATATCGAGGAGTTGCTGGGGCTTCCGGGTCTCTACGACGGGCTTCTGAACCGCTCCGGCCTGAACTGCGCAATCGAGGTCGGGGGCGTGATCCGCCCCGGTGATCTGATCTTGCCCATCGACGAGTGAAACGCCATGGCCTCGCCCCGCATCGTCATGAAGCTGACCGTGACCGCTGTCCGCAAGGAGCCGGGGGAAGTACTGGTCATCGGCCTCAAACACCCGCGCAAACCTGTGCTGCCGCCGTTCGAGGCGGGTTCTCACGTCGATGTCCATCTGCCTGAAGGGAAGGTGCGTCAGTATTCTCTTTGCGGCGACCCGACCGAGCTCAGCCGCTACACCATCGCGGTGAAGCGCGAGAATGACGGCCGTGGCGGCTCGGCGTGGATCCACGAAACCATTGCCGTCGGCTCCACACTGCCTGTCTCCGCGCCACGCAACCATTTTGCGCTCAAGCCAGGCGAGGGGCCGACTTTGCTGCTGGCAGGGGGGATCGGGATCACCCCGGTTCTGGCCATGGCGCGCGCGCTCACCCGGCAGGCCAAGCCCTTCGAGTTGCACTATTTCACCCGCAGCCGGGCGCTCACGCCACTCTTGCCGGTGATCGAGGGCGATCTTCCTGGCGGCAATGTTCGGCTCCATTTCGACGACGAGACGGCGACCCGGCAGGACATCGCCGCGCTGCTGGCGAACCGTTTGGCCGAGGCACAGGTTTACTATTGCGGACCGCCCGGATTCATGGCCGCCGTGGGGCGGGCGGCTGAACACTGGCCTGAGGGCACGGTTCATTTCGAAACTTTCCAGCCTCCCGACTTTGATGGCGCACCACCGGAACCATTCGTCATAGAACTCCGTGAGGGCAGGATGGTTGAGGTTTCGGCGCAGACCACGGCGCTCGCGGCTCTGCGCGCCGCCGGGGTGCCCTTACTGGCCTCATGCGAGAACGGGGTTTGCGGGACCTGCGAATGCGTTATGCTTAGTGGACAGCCGATCCATCGGGATTCCGTCCTGTCCAAAGACGCACGCGGCCATCGCTTCATCCCCTGCGTGTCACGCGCGACGGGCGTGCTGAAGCTCGATCTTTGACGATCTACTCTGGGAGGCATCGGTCCGACCGCTGATTTTCGGGGAAGTGAATGATGACGAAACTTGCATATTTGAACGAGATCGAGCGCTGCGCTTCCTGGCTCGCAGCCTGGACGATCCACCACGCCAACCACGTCCGCGAGGGAGATGAGATCAAGGTCGGCGGCCATCAGGCTTCTTCAGCCTCCCTGAGCACGATCATGACTGCACTCTACGGATCGGTGCTGCGCCCGCAGGACCGGGTGGCGGTCAAACCTCACGCGGCGCCGATCTTCCACGCACTCCAGTATCTCGCCGGCAACCAGACCCGTGAAAAGCTCATGAACTTTCGCGGCTACAAGGGCGCCCAAAGCTACCCTTCACGGACCAAAGACATCGACGATGTCGATTTCTCGACCGGGTCGGTGGGTCTCGGCGTCGCGCAGACGCTGTTTTCCTCGCTGGTGCAGGACTACGTCTCGGCCCATGGCTGGATGAAGGGCCGCCCCGAGGGTCGGATGATCAGCCTGATCGGCGATGCCGAAATGGACGGGGGCAACATCTACGAAGCCCTGATCGAGGGCTGGAAGCACGGGCTACGGAACTGCTGGTGGATCGTGGACTACAACCGCCAGTCGCTCGACGCCGTGATCCGGGAGGGCGGACGGTCTACGACCCGTTCATCTATCGTTCCGCCGATCAACTGAATTATGCCTGCTACCAGGACGCGCGTTTCATGCTGGTCGCCACGCCCTCCGGCGTGACGCTGGCGCCGGAGGGCGGGGCGCACCAATCGATCGGCACCCCGCTGATCGGCATGGCGCAGGATGGGCTTTGCGCCTTCGAACCGGCCTTCGTCGACGAGCTGTCCGTGATCATGCGCTTCGCGTTCGATTACATGCAGCGCAACGGCGAAGGAGATCCGGACGAGACGACATGGCTGCGTGATCAGACCGGAGGGTCGGTCTATCTGCGCTTGTCCACCCGGCCGCTCGAGCAGCCGCTGCGCGACATGAGGCCGGACCTGGCACGGGATATCGTCAATGGCGCCTATTGGCTGCGACCGCCTGGGCCGAACGCCAGCGTGGTGATCGCTTATCAAGGCGTTGTCGCGCCGGAGGCGATTGCAGCGACGGGGCTTCTGGCAGAGGACCGGCGCGACGTCGGGCTGATGGCAATCACGTCAGCCGACCGGCTGAACGCGGGCTGGCAGGCAGCGGAGCGTGCCCGCCAGCGCGGAATGACCGGCGCCCTTAGCCACGTCGAGCGGATGCTGGCGCCGCTGTCGCGAGATTGCGGGATCGTTACCGCAATTGATGGTCACCCGGCGACGCTTGCGTGGATCGGCGGCGTGAACGGGCATCGCGTCAAGGCGCTTGGGGTCGAGCACTTTGGTCAGACCGGCACGATTGCGGACCTCTACCGTCACCACGGCCTAGACACCAACGCCATCGTACATGCGGCACAGGCGGTCAGTGCGGGACCGGCTATTCGCTACCGGAAGGCGCTGCCCTGACCATGAGCTACCGGATGGTCCGTGGCCGGTAGCGGATCGGCTGGTTCCACAGGCGTTCCGGTTCGAACGCTCGATATCAAGCGGCAAAAGGAGGCATTCATGAGTATCGCGCCCGATGAGCACGAGAAGGTGATGACGTTCGATGACATCGAGCTCAGCCCGCAGAAGGAGATCGTCCGGGTGTTCTACAAGGACATTGGGATCACGCGGCCGTCGACTTGATCCCGGCAATCTTTCATGAGGGGTTCACTTTCCGCGGGTCGCTCGGCCCGGTTCTCGTGGGGCACAGTGGGTTCGCTGACTATGTCAGATGGGTGACAAGCTCTCTCGATCACTACACATCCGACATCCTGGAAATGATCGAGGAGGGAAATCGGGTCTCGGCGAAGCTCCGCTTCCACGGAATCCATCGCCGTCCGCTGTTCGGTCGCGCGCCCACCGGTCGGCACGTGTGGTGGTACGGCATGCCGATCTTCACATTCGAGGACGGCAAGGTGAGAGACCTCTGGGTGCTGGGCGACATTCACGGGCTGATCAGCCGGATCGACGGCATCGCGCACGAGCAACCGGAGTTCCGCGCGGCGTCGACCGGGGCGGACCCTTCAACCGCGTCATCAAACCCAGGGATCGATGAAGATGCGCCGGCTCATCGTCTGTGGAGCAATTGCCGTTTAGCAGGAACCACGGCCCGCAATGGGGCGGGTCGACACGCATCCGCGATTTGCCCCACGCATCCTGCGGTGTTCCACGCATGAGAGTGATGGCTGCGGGTCTCGCTGCCGTCGCATTCGGTGCGGGCGACTTTCTTGGCGGTTTCGCCGCCCGGGGTGCCGAAGCCACGCGTCTTGCCCGCGCGGCCTCAGCATTGCCGCCGTGGCCAGCCTTCTCGATGGAATTGCAAACCTGTTGCTGATGGTGGCTTTCGCCACCGAGGATTGGCCGAAACCGCGGCCGTCGCCTCGCTCTATCCGGTCGCGACGATCGTGCTGGCCATTAAGGTTCTGCGCGAGCGGCCTTCAATGACACAGGGAATCGGTCTGCTTTTGGCCATTCCTGCCGTCTTCCATCTCAGATCCACCTAAGGAGGTGCTCCATGCAACTCGAAACCAAAGCGATACATGCGGGTCGGGGTGTCGATCCTTTCACCGGCGCCGTCACGATCCCGTTCCATCCCAGTACGACCTTCGAACGGAGTGCGGACGGTGGCTACCCGTCGGGCCATGAATATATCAGGGATGCCAACCCGACGCGGAACGCGTTCGAAACGGCGATGGCCGCGCTTGAAGGAGGTCACGCCGCTGTCGCCTTCTAGTCTGGCATGGCCGCCATTACGGCGGTGTTCGAGGCGCACCCCCGCAAGGGCAATCGTATTGTCGTGCCGGACGACATGTATTTCGGCATCCGATCGCTGATTGACGAAACCGATATCGGAAGCCGGTTCGACTTCGTCGCCGTCGACATGCGCGACCTGGAGCGCTGCGCACGGCCGTGGGTGCCGCCCCCACGGGCCTCGTGTGGATCGAGACCCCCTCGAACCCGCTCATCCGTGTCGTGGATATCCGGGCGGCTTGCGACAAAGCGCACGAGGCCGGTGCGATTGCGGTGGTTGACAACACCTGGGCGACGCCCGTCCTCCAGCGCCCGTTCGAATTGGAGGCCGATGCCGTGATGCATTCGGCAACGAAATACATAGGTGGCCATTCCGATATGATGGCTGGGGTCGTCGTCTTGCCGGACGCCGCGTCTCTGGAACGCCCCCTGCGCATGATCCAGCGGCACAAGGGAAGCGTCGCGGCTCCCTTCGACTGCTGGCTGGCACTTCGTGGGCTGCAGTCTTTGCCGGTTCGCATGCGAGCCCACTGTGACGGCGCCCAGAAAGTCGCCGAAGCGCTGGGCAAACATCCGGCAGTCGAAAGTGTTCTCTTTCCGGGCCTGCCCGATGACCCGGGCCATGAGTTGGCCGGGCGGCAGATGTCTGGCTACGGTGCCATGCTTTCCTTCATCGTTCGAGGCGGCGCCGAGGCAGCCATGACGGTCGCTGGGCGGCTCAATCTTGTGGTGCGGGCCACGAGCCTTGGAGGCACGCATTCGCTGATGGAGCATCGGGCCTCTGTAGAAGGACCAAAGTCGATTGCTCCGGCGGGGTTGCTGCGCATCTCGGTCGGGCTCGAGCACCCGCAACATAATCGTCGATCTCTACCAGGCCTTGTCCACGGCCGAATGATGGAATTATCCAGCGCATGGTGCGGCATGCACCACGCCGATGCCAGAAGATCTGGACGCTCGACAAGCACCCTTCTTCATACATCTCCCGAACGACCGCCAGCGCAAAGCCTCCCCATGAGAAAAGAGCATCCCATGTCTTTCCCGCCCATTGATTGCCCCCGAGATCAAGGCCCGCTACCCGGATTTTCATCTGATCAGGATTGTGGTGCGGAACGCTGAAATCGACGTGCCGGATGCACAGGCGTTGAACGACACGATTGCGGCGGCGGAACAGGCCGCGCTTCGCGATGACGCCCAAAGGGACGCGCATCTTGCGGCGTGGGCCGTTGCCTACGAGGCTTTCGGCACAAAAGCCAATCGAACGCCGTGCTCGGCCGCCGCGCTTCTCAAGCGGGTGCGGAAAGATGGCTCTCTCCCGCGGATTTCCCCACTGGTTGATGCCTACAATGCCGTCAGCGTGTTGCATGGCGTTCCGATTGGCGGGGAAGATCTCGATCTCTACCAGGGGTCCCGAGACTTTTAATTGCGAAGGGAGCGGAGCCATTCGACACGATCGAGCAAGGTGAAATGGTAACCGAGCATCCCCAACCGGGCGAAGTCATCTGGTGCGATGATTCCGGTGTCACGTGCCGCCGCTGGAACTGGCGGCAGGGGCGGCGCACCATGGGTCACGGTCGATACCCGCGCCATGTGGCTCGTGCTGGAAGCCCTCGGCCCAATGTCAGCTATACAGATGACGGGCACCGGAGAGCATTTGATGGGACTTATCCAAGCGTTGTGCCCGGGTGCGCGAATCGAAACCGCGCGGATCGACGAGTCCACTACATCTCGTGTCCCTTAGGGCATGGCCCCCACCTTTCGGGAAAAACACCCCACTCAGCCCTGTCCAGATCTGGCGCTCCTTGCTCGCTCCGCTGGCCTACACAGTTGATTGCGAACGACCCAGAGCGGCTCTCGAAAACGAGCGTCGAACGAAATCAGATCACCGTTTGTTCTCCTTAGCGTTGTTTGGCGTACTTTTATCGCGATGCCCTCTGATACGCTGGCTGCAATAGCCGCAATCCTCCGGGCAGCCGCCTGTCTTGATGCTGAGAAGCCGGCTGAGCTGGACCTTGTTGGGATCGAAATTCTGGCGGTGCACGGTTTGCGCAAGGAAGAGGAGATTTTGAAGGGGGCATCGTGAAGTGCCTGAGCCTTCTCCAGAGTCCACGCTCCAGGGTCAGGGGATTGAGCCTGTGGCGATGTCTGCATTGAACTGGCTGTTTGCATGTCCATGCTGTTCCTCCGGTTCTGCCGTAAGGGTGTTTGCTGTGACGACGATCGGAAAGGACACTTGACCCACTTGTAGTCCGCGCCTTTCGTCGACATAGCGGACTGGCTCTGGCCACCGGCAAGGTTGAAGAGTGTCCGTTATTGCAGTCGTACTTGGCCTGCGTGAACCAGATGCGTGAGCGCGCGGTCGCGTTTCAGGATTGATCTACTCGTAAAAAGGAATTGTCTTAGGCGGAAGGCCGCACTTAATACCGCTATCCCGGCGCCCCATCGGGTTCCCGGATTGAGCAGCGGAACTATTTTGTGCCGCTGCCAGCGTTGTGTCGGCCATGTGCACGCGCGCTGCCGCTGCCAGCAGGTCGGTCTGGGTGATCAGCCCAATAATGCGTCGCTCGGCATCGACGATGACCGCGGCATGGCTGCGGCCGTCAGTGAGCACCGGCAGCAGGCTCATCGCCGGCGTATCGGGAGAGGCGGTGCTAGCCTTCGACATCACAGCCCTCACCGTGTCGGTCGCCTTCGTCATCTCGCGCAGGCCAACTACACCGACCAGCCCGCCCTCGGCGTCGGTCACCGGCAGCGTCCGGATGTTGTGATCGAGCAGCAAATGACGCGCCTGGTCGGCAGGCGCATGTTCATCGACCGAAATCACATCGCGCGACATGATGTCCTCGCACAGCAGGGTCCGGTGGGAGCGCACCATCGCCTGCAACTCGACCTGCCGTAGCAGCCGCTCAAGATCGTTGCGGTCGATATCGAAGGTTTCCTCCAGCGCGCCGAGCGCGGCATCGATATCCTCGGGCTGGAAGCCGACCCGCTCCCGCGCGGGCGGATCGATGGTTCCATGCGCGCTTTTAAGCGCGGGGGCCGCCACATGCGGATAGTTGCGCCGCGACAGTTTATGGATGCCGTAGCCGAGTGCGACCAGCACGATCGAGTTCAGCGCTACCGGAACGAAGGGAAACAGTAAGCCCGAGCTGAAGACGGCCGGTCCGCCGAACACCGCAGTTAAGGCGGCGGCGCCACCCGGCGGATGCAGGCAGCGCGTGAACGACATGGCGGCGATGGCCAGCGCCACCGCAATGCCGGTAGCAAGAACGGGTTCATGCACGAAATGCGCCACGATCACCCCGACCAGCGCCGAAATCGTATTGCCACCGATAATCGACCAAGGTTGCGCCAGCGGGCTTGAAGGCACGGCAAAGAGCAGCACGGCCGATGCTCCCATTGGAGCAACCAGCAGTGCGACATGTGGGCCAGACCCGTTCGCCAGCGCACTGATCACGCCAGTCAATGCGATGCCGATCATGGCCCCGATGCAGGCGAGCAGCCGCTCGCGCAGCGTTGCACCGGCAAGGATCGGAACAAAGAGACGAAACGCCATGGCATACCCTTGGGCGAGTGGTCGGAACTCCGCGGTCCGCAATGCAGGCAAAGCCACAGATTTGGAAGTTAAGCCAATTCGGAAAGTCGGCTCACGGGGGAATACTTTTGCGCGAAGCGGCCATTCCCAAATGGGTGCAAACATTTTGATCAGCCAGAGGAGGCGGACGACACGCTGATCCGCTCGAGCGCAGCAAGAGGCCAAGGGCTACCGTGCCGCAGGCAGCCGGAAATGGGGATGGTCGGAAGTCGAGCTGGGATGGACACAAGAAATTCAGAGGCTTCGAAAAGCGTGCTGACAATGTCGGCACGGCAAGACAAATCAGGCCCTTGTCGCTCCACTTCCGAGGCGCACTCCAGCGGAGTACGGCTTCTACGCGGTGCTTGGTCTGCCTGTCCTTGCCACCATCGGATTCGTTCGCGTCATGCTGAAACGTCCACCTGTAGCCGCTGAGAAGACGACTGCCGCCAGTGCCGTCCTGGAACCGCCATATGACGGCGGCTTGGTTACAGAGCCGGCTCGTGTCGATCGGGCGGAGGAGCCTGATGTGACGTACATGGTCCAGAAAGTGGCCAATGAAGGTGCTGGCATCGTCAACGTGATCAGGTCACGTAATAGCGGTAATACAACCGCGACCATGAGCCTCTCAGGCGTTCGATGAGGCGGGAAAATCCGATCACCAGACCAAGCGCGATTCCGCCACACTGCCACACACGAAACCGATCAGGTCACGTTCCAGGCTCGCCAGAAGATTGGAGCCGAGGCCACCTCGGCTGAACTCTGCCATGCCGCGGGCCGCCACCTCTCCCAGCCGCGGTAGAAAACGTGGGTCAGCAGCGCCGGCATGGGCGAGCAACTCCCAAATCGCGAGCATCGCCATCGGCACCGCAAGCGGCCGCAGATGTCGGCCGATGGAGCGGAAGGGCGGCGGTGCGATGGAAGCGCCGTGCGACAGCCTATCCCGACCTGCAATCGTGATCAGGCTCATCGTGGGTCTCCGGACGCCAGCGTTGCAGATGGTTTCAGGCAAGCGTGAGCAGGCCGTGGATCACCAATCCGGTCAGGCCGACCACGATCATGGCCGAAAGAACGAGGTTCCAATTGAAAGAGCTGACGACCATAGGCCATCAGGTATCGGAGCCCTTCGAACGATGCGATGAGTTCTACCGCAACCAGGGTCTGCCAGCCGTTGAAGGCCTTCTCGCAGCCCTGTAAAGATCGACGGTACGGCGGAAGGCAGCACGATCATCGTGAGTTTCGACCAGCGGCTGAACGAAAGGACACGGCCAGACGCGTCTCACGACGACGCCGTTGCGCTTCGCCGCCATCAGGCTGGGTAGAGGACTTGCACGTCTAAAGCTGTCGATGCTCGGCACACAAAAAAGGGCGGCATTGCTGCCGCCCTTTCCGCTGTAGGTTGATAGGGGGCTGGATCAGAAATCCATACCGCCCATGCCGCCCATGCCACCGCCGGGCATACCGGCCGGCATGCCGCCGCCAGCCGACTCCTTCTTCGGAGCCTCGGCGATCATAGCTTCGGTGGTGACCAGCAGGCCGGCGACCGAGGCCGCGTCCTGCAGAGCCGTGCGCACAACTTTGACCGGATCGACGATACCCATGGCGATCATGTCGCCATATTCGCCGGTCTGGGCGTTGAAGCCGAACGTCGGGCCCTTGTTCTCAAGGATCTTGCCGGCAACGATCGATGCTTCCGCACCGGCGTTGGCCGCGATCTGGCGGGCCGGAGCCTGCAGCG
>NZ_JAMYTF010000090.1:0-11518 GCF_040322295.1 Mesorhizobium sp. M0159 | reverse complement strand
GTGGGTCTCACTCCGGCCGGCGAGCGCTTCGTCGCTTCAGCACGACGCCTCCTGGCTGCGGAAGCAGAGTTCGAGAGGACCATGGGCCTCTGGGCAAGTTCGGACAGGCTCACGACCGGATGCTGTGCCAACGGATCGTCAACACGAAGCCGAGCCACATGGTTGGTCACGCCGTTGTCACCGGTAACGGTGAGAGAATGTCGAAGCATGTGGTTCAGGGCGACGTCGGCGAATTACTCTCCCGCTTCGCCCATCTTCAGGGCAAGGCGCGCTGCCATACTGGCCATGTCTTTCCAATTGTTGCGATCCAGGGGCAGGGCTCGATGGGTTCTGGATTCATCAGGTTCTGCAAGATCATAGCTTTGAAAGTCATATTGTCGACGCGGCATCAATTGCCGCGTCACGTCGTACTATGCGCGCCGCCGAGTCCGCCGACTGACAAGAATGCTAGTTGGCTCGAGGACGCAGGTTCATGGCACAGATTTGTGTGCATCTCGGCGATATCCAACCGCGACCCGTATTGATCAGCGGAAATGCAGCGGGTTCTGACGCTCGAGCTTTTGACACCGGCCCGTCTGGAAGTCGGCCCACCCGTCGGTGGGATTTGCGTTTTGTCAAGTGCGTCGTCGGCGGGTAGGTAGTTTGCTGAGCGTGTCGTTGACGGCTCACGTGCCAGGTCTTATGCAGGAACTCTGCAACCTTCTCGCATCAGACGCAGGAATCGCTCACTATGGACTTGGATCGTGCGGATGCCGCTCTACTCGAAGCGGTGCAACGGAACAACCGCCTGACATCAGAGGAACTGGCGGTGATCGCCAATCTCTCCCCAACGGCCTGTCAGCGGCGCCTCAAGCGACTGCGCAAGGAGCGCGTGATCGAAGCGGATGTCTCGATCATCAACCCGAAAGCTGTTGGCCGGGACATCTCGATGCTTGTTCTCGTTTCGCTCGAGCGAGAGCGCCACGACATCATCGATCGGTTCAAGAAGGCCATCCGCGAAAGCCGGGACGTGATGACGTGCTATTACGTGACCGGCGATGCGGATTTTGTACTGCTGGTGACCGCCGAAAATATGGAAAGCTACGAGCAGTTCACCAGGCAGTTCTTCTACGAGAACCCTAATATCAAGGGCTTTAAAACAATGGTGGTTATGGACCGGGTCAAAGCCGGATTCGAACTGCCGATTGAGATCGATTGACCGGGCAAGTTGAAGCTGGCAAAACTTCGATAGCGAAATACCCGGCGTCGAAAAAGCCGACAGATTCCGTATCGACCGCTTCTCACAAAATTTTCGCATAACTTGCCCTATGCTCGCAGGTTCTCGGCGCATACGAATTGATGTATGACGCCAATTGACATCGACTGAGGGGAAAGGCCGATCCGGTCAGATCCGCGTGCCCCTGAGAGCGGGCTTCCGGAACGCCGCCAGCGGCGTGCGGGCCCCCAATCTGCCATATCGGCGCAGGAATTCGGCGAAAATCGTGTAAGTTAAATAGGACTCCTGCGTGAGTTCGCAAAACTACGTCGCCAGAAAACCCAAAGGATGCCCTACGACTAGCCCATCAAGCTTCGAACGCGCAGCGCTGCCCCGACGGCGCCGCCGCAGCCAATGGGTTTTGCATGCACGACACCGTCTCCCTGGCTCCCTTTGACGTGACCGACGCGGATCTTTGCCGGTCGGACTCTTACATCAACGGCAAATGGCGGGGCGCCGCGGACGGCGCCACCCTTCCCGTCTTCGATCCCGCAGATGGCTCTGAAATCGGGGCAGTCGCGTCACTCTCCGCAGCGGAAAGCGCGTCCGCGGTGGAAGCGGCGCAGAAGGCCTTCGGCGCGTGGTCTGCCCTTCTCCCGCAGGATCGTGCGGCAATCCTCCACCGCTGGTTCGACCTGATCGTCGCCTCGAAGGAAGACCTCGCCCGCATCATCGTCGCCGAGCAGGGCAAGCCGCTGTCCGAGGCACGCGGCGAGATCGACTACGCGGCGAGCTTCATTGAGTTCTATGCCGAAGAAGCCAAGCGGCCGAACATCGAGGGCGTCACAAGCCATCTGCACAATGCCGAGGTCCAGCTCTGGCTCGAGCCGGTCGGCGTCGTCGCACTGATCACACCCTGGAACTTCCCGTCCGCCATGCTGACACGCAAGGCTGCTGCCGCGCTCGCGGCAGGCTGCACGGTGATGGCACATCCCTCTCACGAAACCCCGTTCTCGGCGCTGGCACTCGCCGACCTCGCCGAACGTGCCGGCTTTCCGGCCGGCGTGTTTAACGTGGTCACAGGCCGGGCCTCCACCGTGGTTCCGCCCTGGACCGCGGATTCGCGCGTGCGGGCTATTTCGTTCACCGGCTCGACCGAGGTCGGGCGGATCCTCTACCGGGACTCCGCCGACACGATCAAGAAGCTGGTGATGGAATTGGGCGGCCATGCGCCGGTGATCGTGTTCGATGGTGTGGACATCGATCATGCCGTCGCCGAGAGCATCAAGGCCAAGTTCGCCACCTCCGGCCAGGACTGCCTCGGCGCCAACCGCATCTTTGTCGAGCACTCGATCTATGACGCCTTCTGCAAGATGTTCGTTGCCGCAACCAAGGCTTTGACTGTGGGCCGCGGCATGGACGACCCGGACATCGGTCCGCTGATGAACGAGAAGGCGGTCGCCAAACAGGAAGAGCATGTCGCCGACGCGCTCGCCAAGGGCGCGAAACTCGCCTTTGGCGGCAAACGGCATGCCCTAGGCCCGCTGTTCTACGAGCCCACCGTGCTGACCGATGTGCCGGACGACGCGCTGATCGTCAGCGAAGAGACCTTCGGGCCAGTGGCGGCAATCATGCCGTTTGACACCGAGCAGGAAGTCGTCGCGCGGGCCAATGACACCGAATACGGGCTGATCGCCTATGTCCACAGCCAGGATCCGCGCCAGATCTACCGGCTCACCCGGGCGCTGCAATACGGCATGGTCGCGGTCAATCGCACCAAGTTGACCGGCGCGCCCATTCCCTTCGGCGGCACCAAGCAGTCCGGCCTCGGCCGCGAAGGCGCCCGCCGCGGAATGGAAGAATTCATGGAAGTCAAATACGTCTGCCGCGATTGGGCGTAACACGGAAAAGGATGACAAGGATGTTGCACCACGACCACCTCGAACAATGGGATCGCGAGAACTTCTTCCATCCCTCGACGCATCTCGCCCAGTTCGCGCGCGGCGAGGTGCCCCAACGCATCGTCACCGGAGGCAAAGGCTGTCACATTCTCGACCGTGAGGGCAATCGTCTCCTGGATGCGTTTTCCGGGCTCTACTGCGTCAATGTCGGCTACGGCCGCAAGGAAATCGCCGAGGCGATTGCCGAGCAGGCGCACAAGCTTGCTTACTATCACGCCTATGTCGGTCACGGCACCGAGGCTTCGATCACGCTGGCGAAGATGATCCTGCACCGGGCGCCGGATCATATGTCCAAGGTCTATTTCGGTCTCGGCGGTTCGGATGCGAACGAAACCAACATCAAGCTGGTCTGGTACTACAATAACGTTCTCGGTCGGCCGGAAAAGAAGAAGATCATCTCGCGTTGGCGCGGCTATCACGGGTCAGGTCTCATGACCGGCTCGCTGACCGGCCTGGAACTCTTCCACAAGAAGTTCGATCTGCCGCTGGCCCAAGTGATCCATACCGAAGCCCCCTATTATTTCCGCAGGGAAAATCTGGCGCTGAGCGAAGAAGAGTTCGTAGCCCACTGCGCCGCTCAACTCGACGCGTTGATCGAGCGTGAGGGAGCGGACACCATCGCCGCCTTCATTGGCGAGCCGGCCCTCGGCACAGGTGGTCTGGTCCCGCCGGCCGCAGGTTACTGGCAGGCGATCCAAGCCGTCCTCGACAAGCATGACATCCTGCTGATCGCCGACGAGGTCGTGACCGGTTTCGGTCGCCTCGGCTCGATGTTCGGCTCCGAACACTACGGCATCAAGCCGGATATCATCACCATCGCCAAGGGATTAACTTCGGCCTATGCACCGCTTTCCGGGTCTATTGTATCCGACGAGGTCTGGAAGGTTCTTGAGCAAGGCACGGACGAGTTCGGTCCCATCGGCCACGGCTGGACGTATTCCGCTCATCCGATCGGTGCGGCCGCCGGCGTCGCGAACCTCGAACTCATCGACCAGTTGAAGCTGGTCGACAACGCACGAGAAGTCGGTGCCTATTTCAAGAAAGCCCTAACCGATGCTGTCGGCTCTCACGCCAATGTCGGAGAAGTGCGTGGCGAGGGACTGCTCTGCGCGGTCGAATTCGTCAAGGACAAAACGAACCGCGTCTATTTCGACCAGTCAGACACAATCGGCCCCAAGGTCAATGCCGCGCTTCTGAAGCGGCAGATCATCAGCCGCGCGATGCCGCAGGGCGACATTATCGGCTTCGCCCCGCCCTTCTGCCTAACCCGGGAAGAGGCCGACGAGATCGCCGGCAAGCTGAAGGAAGCTGTCACGGAGGTGCTCGGCTGAGGCCGGGCACCCGCACGCATCGATAAGACGAAAAGACATGAGAATTGGTGTACCCAAAGAAATCAAGAATCACGAGTACCGCGTCGGCCTGACGCCGGAAAGCGTCGCCGAACTGGTCTCACACGGCCATGACGTTGCCGTCGAGACCAATGCCGGTGCCGGTATCGGCGCGCAGGATGAAGCCTATTTGTCGGCGGGTGCGCACATTCTGCCGACGGCCGCGGAAATCTTCGCCACCGCCATGATGATCGTAAAGGTGAAGGAACCGCAGGCTGTCGAGCGCAAGATGTTGCGCGAGGGCCAGGTCCTCTACACCTATCTGCATCTCGCGCCGGACCGGGAGCAGACCAAGGATCTCGTCGAAAGCGGCGCGGTGTGCATCGCCTACGAGACCGTGACCGACAATACCGGCGGTCTGCCGCTCCTCAAACCAATGAGCCAAGTTGCGGGTCGCATGTCAATTCAGGCCGGCGCGGGCGCACTGGAAAATTCGCGCGGCGGCCGCGGCATGCTGGTTGGCGACGTGCCGGGTGTGGATCCGGCCAAGGTCGTGGTGATCCGCGGCGGTGTCGTTGGTTTCAATGCCGCGCAGATGGCCGTCGGCATGCATGCCGACGTCACCATCCTCGATCGCAATCCGGCGCAGCTCGCGCGGCTGTCGAACCATTTCAAGGCCTCGGCCAAGGTCGCCTATCCGACCAAGGCGGCACTGCAGGCGCTCGTTGCGGAGGCTGACCTCGTCATTGGCGCGGTGCTCATCCCCGGCGCAGCAGCTCCCAAGCTGGTCCCCCGCAAGATGCTCGCCACAATGCAGGCCCGATCGGTCATCGTCGATGTGGCGGTCGACCAAGGCGGCTGCTTGGAAACCTCGAAAGCCACATGCCGAGCCGACCTATGTCGTCGATGGCGTGGTCCACTACTGCGTCGCCAATATGCCCGGCGGTGTCGTAAAGCTCCTTGAAGCGGTAGAAGCTGTCGCGCGAATAGCCCATCATCTTGCAGGCCTGGCTGACATTGCCGAGCTGTTTGGCCAGCTCCAGCAGCCCCACCTTGGCGCGGATGATCTTTGGTCCTTGGTCATGTCAGTGTCCCTTCTAACGCCGAGGCCGGGCGCTGCGAACCCTGACCACTCCGCGCCCGGCCTCGGCTCAAGCTTCCGCCTAGGACACCGTCTGTCAGTAAAGTTTAAACTTTTACAGAACATGCGTGAAGAAATCCGCAAAGCCGATCCATTCATGCACTTCCCTCAAGAGGTCCGGCACCTCGACCAACGGATACATGTCGCTGATTTCGGCGTTCAGTTCCTCGACCGCCGCCGGAACCTCGCCAGCCGTTGGCGTCACGATCAATGTCCCGGCTTCAAGACGAACACCTTCGAGCTTCTCGGACCGTGCTCTGTGCGCCAGGCGCTTCAGACTGAAGTCGAGCATCTGCCGCGCTTCGGTAAGCCACCCTGCGCCATCACCCTGAAGGCCCAATCCGAGCCGATCCTCTTCCTTCATTCTGGTGAATGTCGACCGCGGCATCAGATGCTCGTCGATTGGCCGGAAGGATCGGCTGCCGTCGACCCAAATGTCGGCAGATCGAAGCCGGTCTCGCAAAAGATGAGCCGACGATCAGCTTGGCTGAGGTGGGTGACCGGGACGCGATCCGGGAGTGTCCGACGGCTCTCGACATACAGGCGTTTCAGCAGCGAAATTGCCGCAAGAAGCGGATCGTGTCGCCGCGCCGATTGGAACGTGAACGCCCGCAGGAACACCCATGCATACTTGTTGACTGTCGCATATTGCTCGGCCGCCAAGGCCAAGGGCGACGCCTCGTTGTCCTCGACCATCGATTCGAGCTCAGGCTTCATGCGGAGCAGCCGATGCCAGCCGACCTTCTGATCGAGAACCTCCAACGCCTTCCGACCATAGTCGTTGGCGGACTGCAGCGCTGTGATCGTGTCGAGGAACATGCGCAGTGCCTTAGCGGTATCCGGCCTCGCCGCTGCTTCTTGCGGTTACTGGCTTGCGAGAACAGCCGGCCCATCAGCTTGATGAACATCGACACTGCATCGTCGGTGAGCTTGTGGCCGAGCTTGATGACCTGCGCCACGATCAAAGCGTGCCGGCGACTCGAATTGAAATCGTTGGCTGCCAGCCATGCCGGCGTGGCGTTACCCTCACGGATCATCTGGTCCCACCGTCCAGATGATATGCGCGCCTGCAATTTCGCGTCGATTTCCAACTTGCGCAGGAAGGCAATGCGTTCTGTCAGCCCGACCAGGTTTGACGCACCTGGCGCTTCTGGCGCCGAGCGCAGCCAATGAAAGCGGGTTTGGCCGATCGCCGGATCAACCTCCAACAGCCTATCCAATGATTGAAGCGTATCGACCGAAATTTCTTCGATCAGCGCTCTTTCTGCCCGTCGACGAGCAATGGCGCGGGCCGCAAGACCAAATCGTGTCGATGGCGGCAGAAGAGACCCACGTTCACGAAACGTCGCGACAATGGGACTGGCTATCGCAGCACCGGACATCGTGGCCGTTTGAATCGCAGCCAATAGAACAGCTCGACGGTCTTGCCCTGTCGCGCTTCTCGTACCCAGATACACCATCAAGCGCGCCGTGTGGTCGCGACGGGTTTCTTCCCGGCGCGCATAGAGTGCGAAAGTACCCGGGTCGACGCCGATCTGTTCAGCAACGCACTTTAGCATTGCGCGAGGTGGAATTTCGTCGGGCCCTAGCACTCTGCCTGGATATCGCATCAGACAGAGCTGAACGGCAAAACCAAGCTGAATGTGCTCTCGCCTTCGCAGTCCAACTTCAAGCCGATCGGCCGACGACAACGGATCAGGCTGTCCTCGTCAGCGGGCACATCGAAGAGCTTTCGTCGTTCTTGAGCCTTGAGAAGCTTCCGTTTACCCATCGCCCGACTCCGTGCACAACCAATGGCCGGGAGCTTTGTCGAGTCGGGCGCACGAAGAAATCAAATCTGGCCCGATGCGATGGCAGTCCACAGGATCGTATGCGCCGGTTTCCGCACTACGGCTCGGTTCACGCTCCGTTCCCCGTTGGCGTACGATTTCGCACTGCTCTTGTTCTGACCCCAAGACCGTAGAGTGCCCGGAATACAAAACAATGAACAGGGGCGCAGGAAGCGATCGGTCCGGCGCCTTCGGCAGTCCTGAGAAGCTGCAACCTGTGCAATTGCACAGGTAGCGCCGCATCCATGCACATTGAGTGTCGAGCAATTTCCATGCCGACCACCAACCAGAGGATGATCAGTGATGACTAGCAGGCTAATGAAAGCGAGCGACATTCCGGCTTTCGTTGACAGGGTGATCGAGGCCGGCTGCGATATCTGCGCGATCGGACATTTTGGCTATTTCCTCGGCTCAGGCGAAGAGATGGTCGCGGCCGAGGATGAGCTCAAGCGCATAGATGAAGAGTTCGGCGATCGTGATTTCTTGCTACCAGAGATAGTTGCATACTTGCGCTCGCTCGATCGATACATCGAACCCGACCCGTCAGTGGCACATGTGTTCGAAAGGATGACACTGCACTAAGCAGTCCGGCGCCGGCAGCGTGCTTAGCCATCTGGGACGAAGAGATTTCGGACGGCGGAGAAGATCGACACGAAATGCTGCAATGGGCCGACCGACAACCACCACGACTTCATCCAGGTGCCAGACATCGTCTTCGTCGGCGACTTGCGGCGTTTGCGGCGCGCACAATCAGGGCCGTACTTTCGGCACGATCGGCGGATGGTCTCGTAGGAAACGACGATCCCGCGATCGAACAGCACTTCCTCGACATCGCGCAGGCTCAGATTGAAGCGGAAGTAGAGCCAGACAGCACGGGCCACGATTTCGATCGGATAGCGGTGGTTCTCACTCACGGTCATGGGGGCGTTCAATCAATGTGACAGCACCATCTCAAGAAATCCGGATTTGCATCCGACTCATCATCCGAGGCTCTAACTGCGGCGTGGGTGGACGCGTTGCCCGGGCCTGGCCCCATCTGACAAGGCGCCTCAGTAGATGCGCGACGAAAGGTGAGGGCAGTCGCCGGCCATACAATCCTTCGGTCGTCAAAAACGTTTCTTGAGGAAATAGCGCGGGATAGCGCCCGGCCCGCCCTCGACTTGACCGAAAAGCTTGAAGCCCAGCTTCTCGTAGAACGGGCGAGCTTGGAATTCGAAGGTGTCGAGCCATATGCCGATATAGCTGCGGGCCTTGGTGATCTTCTCTGCCTCTTCCATAAGTCGCCGGCCGAGGCCGAGGCCACGATACTGTTCCGCGATGGCGAGATATCGAACGAAGGCCCAGCCGTAGCTGTCAAGGGCATAGAGGCCACCTACGGCAGCTTGGGTTTCCGGATTGCGAATGATGATGGCGAAGCCGGGCTTGTCGGGCATGCCGCTGTGGGTATTGTTGTAGATGTCCAAGGCCGCGACGATGGCGCGGAGGTCATCGGGACTTGGGTCGCCGGGGATGAAGTCGAGGATGGGCGTGGACATATAGCTTGGTCTCTCTCTCTTTCTTTCTTTAGCCAGCGAAAGTCCAAGGCTTGACCTTAGCCTTTCTGAAATTCAGCAGCAGCCCGTCAGTCACCGCGCCTTCCGCATCCGAGCTTCCATCGAGCCGGCCCGCAGGATCGAAAGTTCCAGTTCAAAGCGCGAGCCAACCGCAACCCACAGAGCAGGGATCGTTCGCAGGGACCAGCCGTGACTTTTGCGAAGGCGTTCTCAATGGGATTGCAGTCGGGGCTACACGGCGCCTTACGTCGGCGGTATCGATCGCGTCCCGAACGCCGGTCGCCTTGTGGGCGCACAGGTTGTCGATCACGACGATGTCGGCCTTCGACAGAACCTACTGAGGCCAGGAACATGTTGCCGTTCATGACTCCGCCTGCCCTGGTGGGCTGAGCACGTAGTCCCACTATTTCTTTTCGCCACGGAGCGGAAGTGGTGTGATCGACCAACCGATCAGGTCGATGGCACGCTGCAGTATGGCTTCGGTCCGAGTATGGTCGGGCGAAGCGGCGATGACATGTCCGATCCTGTCTCGGTCATCGCCTTTCCGGACGATCGGGGTCTCGGGTTCAACGTAAAATCTGACCTCAACAACACCTGGTACAGCGGCCGCCAAAATGACCCCTTCGATCCGATCGAGGATGCCGTCGCGTTCAGGAACTAAGAACCGCGCGGCCGAAATGTGCGACTGTGTTGCGCGCAGATCGCATTCGTGACCGATGACAAGCTTGATGTGCTCGTTGACGATATCGACGCCGTATGCCAGTTGAATCAGCTGAGGAGCAGTCCAACCCGGAAGACGTGCATTGACTTCAATTACGACTGGGCCACGCTTCGTCCACCGGAATTCAATGTTCGCTGGCCCCCAGCCGAGATCGAGAGCTTGCAAGCAGTGCAGCGAAACATCGGCAATACGCTCATGCTCCTCCTCAGTCAGCGGGGCCGGAAACATGCTCGCGCAAGGGACGAAATGCGGAGGGGGGTCGAAGTCGGCGGCACCATCCGCAATTACAGCGTCTCCCATCGTAACAGTTTCATAGAATGGGCCCTTTGCGAATTCTTCGACCAGTATCTTCGGCGAAGACCGCCATATGTACATGCCTTCCAACAGATAGGTTGTATGCTCGGCTAACTCATCCATATCGCGGCACAATCGGACGCCGCTGCTGCCGCTGCCTTCGGCTGGCTTAAGAATCACCGGCAGGCCGATTTCCGCGGCGGCGCTTTCCACCTCCATCGCAGTTGCTGCCAGCCGATAAGCAGGCACTGGAACGCCTGCCTGCGCGAGGAACTGACGTTGAGTAAATTTATCGCTACACCGTGCAATCGATGCGGGGTTTGGTCCCGGTAAATCGAAATGCCGGCAGAGCTTGGCAACTGTCACATAGAAGGACTCATCGCGGCCCGCAAAACCAGTGATGCCAGCAATATCATAGGTCGCACGCAGCCGAGAGCATACGTGCGTCAGCGCATCGAAATTGTCGGTATCGACTCGGATGGCCTCAATGCTTTCCTCCGCGAGGTAGTCATACTGAGCTGGATCAGCCGCCAGAGTAATTGGATGAAGTCCAAGGCGCTGGGCCGCTTGAACGTAGAGTGGACCACTATTCCTATGACCTTCAACCAAGATGAGTGCTCTTTTTGGCATTGGCCGTTGACCTTTACTTGAGTGCTATCCCATAGTTTGAACGTAAAATGGGCATCAGCCTTTCGTTCGGACATACATGTCTTCTATAGCCCCCGGGGCAGCACGGATACTACCGCACCTGATAGTTGACGTACCCGCTCCACACGAAAGCGCCCACCGTCTCAGAGAGACCTCTTGATTGGGGTCGTTTTGATCAAGATGCTCCTGCACTTTTTTCTGGACCGTTCCGTGGGTCACTCGCTTCTCTTCGCGGTCGGCGCTTGGGTCGCCGCATAATGGGTCAGGAGAGCGAGGCGTCTCAATCTGTTTCACGATCTTGCCGAGTTTTTGCCGGCAGGTTCGGGACTCTCAACGAGATCGCCTCGCCCATCGTCCCCCACGGAACGATCCGGGCATCTCCTTTCGGGCGAAGGCCTAATTCGGGTTCCTTGCTTCTTTGATCGGTCTCGGTTCACGCCGCCAGTGCGGCTGGCTCCTTTCCAAAGAGGAACTCGGTCGCGTCGGCCCAAATGCGATGCAGGATGACGGCCAAGTTTGCGGGCTACCGCCACGCGGGCACGCGCCATGCCACGGCGCTTGGCGATGATCATGCCCCACGCTTTCGAGGCTCGACCATCTCTTCGATCGCACGAGCAGCGAATGGGCTGCCTCGTAGAGGGCGGTGCGGGCGAGTTCATCGCCGCAGCGGCTGATCTTGCCCTCGATGTCGGTCTCGCCGAACTGAAAGCGCGCCGGCGTCAGCCCCAGATGCGCCACAACCGCCTGCGACGAGCCGAACGGGGTTGTCACGTTGTTTGAAATGTGGCCGCGTGAGGTCGACACCGCGCTTTTCAGGCAGGCCGTGCACTCACGGCTCGCCACGCGGC
>NZ_JAMYTF010000089.1:0-12268 GCF_040322295.1 Mesorhizobium sp. M0159 | reverse complement strand
TTTCGGATTTCGGCAGATGTCGGCGATGGCGTGACCGCCGTCGGGAAGCGCTGGGGTGAATGCGGACCGACCGCTTCGTTGCGCCTGCGCGCGGTGTTGTCGGGACGGTGGGCGGCTGGGCGCGGCTCTGTCGGCCTCGATGATCTCCATGGACGCGCGTCGATCCGTTGCCGGAGGCTGAGTGCCTGCGGCTGAAGGCTGGACCATACCATGCCGGGTCATGGACAGCTCTCCCGGTCCGGTGCCGATGCTTTCGGCGGTCCGCGCGGCTGCCTCCAGCGTTCGAACGTCTCGATGACGATCATGCGGCCGCCGCAGCATGGGCATGGCGGACGGAAGTTGTCTGGTTCCGCCGATGGATCGTTCGTGGCGGGAGGCGCGGCCGCTAGCAGTTGGCGGGCGAGTGCGAGGCAGTCCTTGCGGGAGCCGCCGGCAAGCAGGCCGTAGTGGCGGATGCGATGGAAGCCGCGCGGCAGGACATGGAGCAGGAAACGGCGAATGAACTCGTCTGTGGCGAGCGTCATGACCTGCTGCCGGTCGGCGCCTTCGCGACGGTAGTCCTTGTAGCGGAAGGTGACGCCGTCCTCGTCGAAACGGATGAGGCGGCGGTTCGAGATCGCGACCCGCTGCGTGTAGCGCGACAGATAGGCGAGCACCGCCTCCGGCCCGGCGAACGGCGCCTTGGCGTAGACCACCCAGCGCTTCTTCCGGACCGGCGACAGGTGGCGCAGGAATGCCCGCCGTTCCGCGAGATGAGCAATTGCGCCGAAGAAGGCGAGCCGGCCAGCGTCGTGCAGCGCGACCAACCGGGAGAGGACCAGGCGGCGGAACAGCTTGCCGAGCACGCGCACCGGCAGCAGGAAGGCCGGACGCGACGACATCCACCGGCTTCCGTCCGGCGCGATGCCACCGCCCGGCACGATCATGTGCACGTGCGGATGGTGTGTCATCGCCGAGCCCCAGGTATGGAGCACTGCGGTGATGCCGATGCGCGCGCCGAGATGCTTCGGATCGGCCGCGATCGTCAGCATCGTCTCCGATGCCGCACGGAACAGCAGGTCGTAGACCGCCGCCTTGTTGTGGAAGGCGATGTCGGCGACCTCGGCCGGGAGCGTGAAGACAACGTGGAAGTAGTCGACCGGCAGCAGGTCGGCCTCGCGCTCGGCAAGCCATGTCCGCGCCATGGCACCCTGGCACTTCGGACAGTGCCGGTTGCGGCAGGAGTTGTAGGCGATGCGCCGCTGGCCGCAGTCCTCGCAGGCCTCGACGTGACCGCCAAGGGCCGCGGTGCGGCAGTGCTCGATCGCCGACATGACCTTGAGCTGGGCGAGGCTCAGGTGCCCGGTATGGGCGGCCCGGTAGGCGGGCCCGGCAGCACGGAAGATGTCGGCGACCTCGACCGAGGCGCGCACGCTCAGCCGTCGGGTGAGATCTCTTCCGGCTTGAACAGGCCAAGCTTGTCGAGCGGGCTCGTGACGGTGCGCACCGTGCGGGTTGCAACCTTGGTGTAGAAGGCTGTGCTGTTCAGCTTGGCGTGCCCGAGCAGGACCTGGATGATCCGGATGTCGGTGCCGTCCTCCAGCAGGTGGGTGGCGAAGCTGTGGCGCAGCGTGTGCGGCCCGACCCGCTTGGCGATGTCGGCCGCCTGCGCTGCCTCGACGACCACCCGATAGAGCTGGCGGGTGCTGATGGGCTTCATCGCATGCTGCCCAGGAAACAGCCAGCCGTCGCGATGCATCACGCCCTGCTGGCGCCCGACCTTCCACCACTGGCGCAGCAACAAGAGCAGGTCTTGCGACAGCATGGCGTTGCGGTATCGCCCGCCCTTGCCGCGCTCGACGCGCAACAGCATGCGCTCGCTGTCGACGTCGGCGACCTTCAGCATCGAGACCTCGGCGACGCGCAGGCCCGCGCCATAGGCGACCGACAGCGCGGCCTGGTGCTTGAGGCAGGTGGTGGCGTTGAGCAGCCGGGCGACCTCGTCGCGGCTGAGCACCACGGGCAGTTTGCGCGGATGCGCCAGACGAACGAGCTTGCGCGCCAGATCCGGACGATCGACCGTATGAGTGAAGAAGAAGCGCAGCGCCGACACGATGCTGTTCATCGTCGGCACGGGAACGCCGTCGGCCTGCTGCTCGATCTGGAACCGGCGCAGATCGTCCGCTGTCGCCGTGGCCGGTGATCGCCCAAGGAATGTCGCCAGGCGTCCGATGTCGCGGAGATAGTTGCGTTGCGTTTCCCAGGAGAAACGCCGCATGTTCATGTCGTCGATCAGCCGCTGACGAAGTGGACTGATAGGTGCATCAAGAACAGGATAGGGCATGGTCAGGCTCCTTGTTGAAGAAGCCTGTGATGCTCTGCCCCTGCCGAACCCCGCTCAACGCAGGCGCAACGACCGGTTCTTGATCTCTACCTCAACCGCGGGCGCCCATCCCGCGCAGCGGGTTCGTTCCTCGGCCCCATAACAGGACATTGATGTCTTCGCGCTGAGCGTCAGCAGTTGGCTCTACCGCGACCTTTCTCAGGAAGGCTGCACACCGACGCGATCTTCCTTTCACCTTGCGCAAACCTCCCTTCCGAGTGAGGCGTTCAGTGCGTCGGTTTGGTGGACTGAGGCACTTCTGAGTGGGACAACAACATTGAAAAACATTGGGAAAGATTTGAATGCTTTGAAGTCCCACTGATCTCTTACCAATTGATTTTTATGGCTTTCTGAATACCCTCCGGGCCCACCATAACCATTAATTTTATTGAGGAAAATACGCCTCGGCCCAAAACGTTTTGGGCCCATTATGGGCCGAAAAAAGGGCGGCCGATATGCCACCCTCCACTTGGTCGGGTTGATTCACTCATTTGATGACGCGCAGGGGTATCCGTTGCTTCATGGCGTCGCGTTTGGCTTCCCGCTCGTTAATGGCGCGGGCGATATCGACAGCCATCCGTCTCTTATTGGCCTCTCGCACATACTCGTCTGTTACCGTCATTGAAGAATGCCCCATCGCCTCCATGATAGCGCGCGCTTGGATGTTGCATTCGGCGAGATACGTGCCGAAGGTACGTCGCAGCCCGTGCAGGGTGTAGCCCTCCGGGATGCCGGCCTGCTTGTTCCAATGTGCCATCATGCCGGTGAGGCTCTTTTCGGAGAACGGACGCCCATAGGCATTCTTCAATACCGTGCCACCCTTAGAGCGATCTAATGGCACTAGAGCTTGCGCCAGCTTGTCCACGACAGGGATGAACATCTCGCGCCCGCCATGACGGTTGCGGTTTTTCTGCTGTCGGAAGTTGAAGGCTTCGATTGTTTCCAAGGAGCCATCGAACAATTCGATCTCCTGGAGGACCAAATCGTCCCATTCCAGTGAGGCGATATCGCCGCGTCGGCTACCGAGCCAGAAACCGAGCGCATAGCAGGTGCGCGGCGCTGAGCCGATTGGATGGTGCGCCTCGAACTTTTCACGAATGGCGATCGGCCAGGCGGGATTGGCAGTCGATTTTGGAATGCGGACGCGGATCGACAGCGAGGGATCGTCCTGCGGTTTGATCCATTTCTCAACGTCGATCGCCACCCACAGAAGCTTCTTGATTGCCACCAGCAGGTGCTTGGCAACCGTCCGGTTGGTGGCAAAGACGCTTTCAATAATCACACGCAGGTGGTCGGCATCGAGATGTTCCACCGGCGTGTTGCGCCAGGTCAGCGGATAGGCAGGATCGACCTGCATCTGAAGGAAGCGCTCAATAAGCCGAGCATTCTTCTGCTGCGTCGCTTCGTCGAAGTCCAGCCATTCCATCGTCGCTTCAAGTCGGCGTGCCGCATGACCAAATGTTTTTGGCAACGCCCGACCGGGCAAGTCAATGATGACAGCGTTTTGACGTTGGCCTTGCGTTGCCTGTTCATAGGCGGCTTCGAACTCAGGATCGCCTGGTCCGCCAGGAAGCCGAATTTCGGGCATTCCTTTGCCGCGATAGCGATAGATGAGCTTTCCGTTCTTGATGCGCGACGAAACGCCGGGGTAGCGGACATCTTTGAATGGCCTGGCCATTAAATCTCCCTTTGAGTTTTCCGCTGCCGTTGCTCCACAGGCGGGCAATCCTCCAGCATTGCCTGAAGCGAAAGGGTCTTGCTTTCCATGGCAACGCGCAGGAGTACCGGGTAAGGGAAGCCTCGACCTTGCTCTATGCCTTCAAAAGTGCGTTTCGGTATTCCCAAGACCTTGGCTGCACTCTCGGCGGTGAATCCTCCCTTCGCCCGCCAGGCTTTCACTTCTCGCGCGAGCTTTTCATTGTCGTTCACGTCATCTCACCCGCTAGGCGATGACCGTACTACGCCTGCAGCGTATACGCAATGTGCGTAGTTGCTTATCTCCTTATCGGCTCTCGTTTGCTCCGCTCCAGTAGTTGTTGGAGACCATTGTCTTTGTCTGGCAGGGCGGAGAAAGCGATATCGAGCGCCACACGATCCCAGATGGCGCGACTGTTGACGTGCTTAGGCCTCGGCATGCGGCCGTCAGCAACCATGTCGTCGAATAGTGTCGATCCGACACCGACATAGCGCGCTGCTTCCTGACGAGAGAGGCCGCGGGGTGGGTACGAAAGCGCGTCACTCTTCATAGACGCGGCCTCGAGAACGTCGGTATCGAAACAGCACAACGATATCAAATCCAGGCGGCTGGCTGCTTCGACAAGCCTCGGTCCCGATAAACGGGGCCATATTGCAGTCGGCACAACAAATCCACATCCCGCACCATCCGGTAATGAAGAGATCGTATTGCCCTAGATACGGGATGTTGCGTGGTGCGGAAGCTACCTCGCCGGCTCGTTCGGGAAAGGCGAGTAGCGACGTGCAAATCGGCAGGGTAAGATGCGGCAGAATGCTCCGGTGCAGATTTCGGGGGTTCAAGTCGCTAGACCGCTACATCGTAAGACCCACTATCGAGGAGGCGCTCTTTAAGTTTTGGCGGCATGCGGCGTGACAGCACTAGCGATCAAGCGCAGAGAGCCCGGAAAGTCGCGGCTCGTGGCAATAATAGATGAGCAGAACAACCAGAATGGGGTGAGTCCAGGGGGCTCGGGTGCGCAAATCTGCGCACGAAAGTTCGGGGCATCCGGCGGTTTTTGTCGATTGATTATCGCCAATCAGGCGACCCTGTGCTCTCGCTCGTCCATATTCAGTGGGTACGCTTCGTGGGTCCTTCCACGGATGTTTTTCGGAGCCGATACTCCCTTGAATGACAGGCATCGCTTGAGCACGTTGGGAGATCAAGTGGATGACGGCCCTCCCTACAGGTCAACGTGGCGTTCGATCACCCATTTGTTCGCCATGGCATCGTTCCTCCGGCACGCTGAAAACGATGTTAGCATGCGGGCGAGGCATGATGAAAACGGGGAAGGTCTCATGAGTTTCGACGATATCGACCTCAATTTGTTGCGAGTCTTTGACGTGATGATGCGTGAAAGGAGCGTGACGCGCGCGGCAAGCGAACTAAGCAGAACACAATCGGCTGTAAGCCACTCCCTATCGAAGCTTCGCTACCTGTTGCAGGATGAATTGTTCACGAGAGATGGAGGCGAGATGCGGCCAACGCCTCGGGCGGTTGAGCTGCTGTCGGATATTTCTGCCGCGCTGGCGACTATCCGCGCATCGATCGACCGGCATCAGATTTTCAATCCAGCAACGACGAGGCGCAACTTTCGGGTCGGACTTACCGACTACCACGCCATGATTTTCATCCCCGGGCTCATACGGGAATTTTCCAGGCAAGCTCCCAACGCGACACTGAACGTCATTCCCGCAAACGGGCCTGAAATCGGTTCCTCGGTCTATTTGAGACAAGTTGACTGTGCGCTGACGGGAGCGGCAATACGCGACGACCCAAGCCTCTTGAAGGTGGAACTTGGCCAGGATCGGCTGTTTTGCGCGGTGTGGAGTGGAAGCAAGATCGCAGGGAATGCCATGACGTTGGAAACATATTTGGCAAGTTCCCATCTGCAGATTTCCGCAGACGGCCTGGCTGAAGGGCTTGCCGATGCCGCCCTCAAACAGATGGGCCTACGACGTAATGTCGTAGCGACCATCTCGAACTATCTGGTGCTGCCCTGGGCTTTGCGCGGCACTGAACTGATTACCCATTGCGGCGATGCCATCCTGCAAATTCTGGACGAGAGAAGTGAGGTGACCTTGGTCCCGCCGCCCCTTGCCATATCGAATGTCAACGCGTGGCTCATCGTTCACCGCCAGATGGCGAATGACCCGAGCACCAAATGGCTTCGGGAGGTGATCGTCGGGATTTACAACGAGTCACGGACCAAGAGACGCCAAGGGTCGATCGACGTCGTGCCGGAACAACCGAACAGTAATCCGTGAGCGCGGTGCCGCTCATTCATGGGCGCACCTTCCAGCCGAAGTGTCCCGTCACTCCGGCCTAAACGCATGGCCCATTCGAGAGCATCTTGCGCGTTGATTTATGAGCCGTTCTCATTTTCGTAATGAGAACAATCAATTTGACGAATACTTATGCTTGAGAGCACAGTCCCTTCAACAAAAACAGGGGAATGCCGAAATGAGATCGACGTTTAAGGGCCTGCTTGCCCTCGCTATCGCGTGCACCGCCTCTTCGGCGTCGTCCGCAACCCTCGACAATGTCAAGAAAAATGGCGTGCTGACGTGTGGCACAAATTCGGCCACGGCTGGCTTCAGCCTTCCCGATAATGAAGGCAAATGGACCGGATTTGTGGTCGACTATTGTCGCGCCGTGGCTGCTGCCGTGCTCGGGGATGCGCAGAAGGTTAAGTTCATCCCATTGACGCCAAAAGATCGCTTCACCGCCTTGCAGTCGGGGGAGATCGACATTCTTGCACACAACGCAACATGGACATCGTCGCGCGATACGTCTCTCGGCATACTTTTTGCGGGGACGTACTTCTATGACGGTCAGGGATTTATGGTGCGCAAGGCGGACAACATCGCATCAGCCAAGGGGCTCGAGGGCGCATCGATTTGCGTCACCCAGGGCACCACGACCGAGTTGAACCTTGCCGACTATTTTCGCTCGCAGTCGATCAAGTACACCACGGTTGGTTTCGCCGACGAGGAAGCTGTCGTGAAGGCTTACGAGGAGGGGCGTTGCGACGTCCTGTCGGCGGACACCTCTACCTTGAACGCATCGCGGCTTCGCATGGCCAAGCCGGACGACAGCATCGTTCTTCCCGAACTGATCTCCAAGGAGCCGCTTGGCCCGGCAGTGCGGCAGGGAGACGACCAGTGGTTCAATGTGGCGAAGTGGACGCTTTACGTCATGGTGGCCTCCGAAGAATACGGGGTCACCTCCAAAAACGTTGATGCGATGAAGTCGTCGGACAACCCCAGCATCCGCCGTCTGCTTGGCGTGGAAGGCAGCATCGGCAAGGACATCGGGCTCGGCGACGACTGGCCGGTCGAGGTGATCAAACAGGTCGGTAACTACGGCGAAGTGTTTGATCGGAATGTCGGCAAGGACTCCCCGCTGAAAATGGAGCGCGGCATGAACGCGCTCTGGAACAAAGGCGGCGTTCAGTACGCTCCGCCGATTCGCTAGGCAAAGCATGGTTGCAAGGCGCTGGCGCGTTACCGCCAGCGCCTTGCACAGATCCGATAGGAACCCGCCATGTCCGATTTGTCGCTTCCAGCGCCCTCGCGCAGGAGCCTATCGCTGCACGATACGAAAGTGCGCGGCGTTTTCTACCAGCTCTTGCTCGCAGGTTGCCTGTTGGCTTTGGCCCTGGGCATCGGCATGCAGACCGCATCGAATATGCGGGTCCGGGGGATTCCGCTCTCATTCGATTTTTGGGGTGAGGCTGCCGGCTTCGACATCAATCAAACCCTGATACCGTACGATGCACTATCCACCTACGGTCAGGCGTTCTGGGTGGGAGTGGTCAATACCCTCTACGTCAGCTTCCTCGCAATCTTGCTGGCCACCTTGCTTGGCTTCGTCATCGGCGTTGCCCGCCTCTCGCCGAACTGGATCGTTTCGAAGGTGGCGACCGCCTATGTCGAGCTTGTGCGCAATGTCCCGTTATTGCTGCAGCTGCTGTTCTGGTACAACGCCGTCCTCAAGCCGTTGCCTTCCCCGAAGGCGTCCATCGCCATCTCCGGCCGCATCTACCTCAACAATCGCGGCCTCATCATTCCGGAGATCCAGTGGCATCCGGGGGCGGGGCTTGTGGGCCTGGCATTGGTAGCGGCCGTTTTCTGCTGCATTGCATTCTGGTTCCGCGCCAAGAGCGTCCAGAAACGAACTGGCAAGCAGCTGCCGGTATTTTTGGTCAGCCTGGCGACCTTGATAGGATTTCCGCTGATCGTGTTCCTGGCGGCTGGCGAGCCGGTCTCGTTTGTCGCGCCGCAGCTGCGGGGTTTCAACTTTCAAGGCGGACATCAACTCTATCCAGAGTTTGCCGCTCTCCTGATCGGTCTGTCGGTCTACACCGGATCCTACATCGCCGAGATCGTCCGGAGTGGAATCCAGGCAGTGCCAAAGGGCCAGAGCGAGGCTGCGTATGCGCTGGGGCTGGCGCCGGGCAAGACGCTTCGCCTTGTCGTTGTTCCGCAGGCGCTGCGTATTATCATCCCGCCTTTGACAAGCCAGTATCTCAATCTAATCAAGAACTCGTCGCTTGCGGTGTTCATCGGCTATCCCGACCTCGTTCAGATCTTTGCCGGGACGGTACTCAACCAGACCGGCGCCGCCGTCCAGGTCATGGCGATCACCTTGTCCGTCTATCTCGTTATCTCCCTTGCCACGTCGTTGGCCATGAACGCGTGTAACCGACATTTTGCGATCGTCGAGAGGTGACGCATGAGCGATCAGTCCATGCATTCGCCAGTTGTCAGCAGCGCGCTCATACCAGCGATGGCGCCCCCCGCTGACGTTTGGCCGGGTCCAGTGACCTGGATGAAAAAGAATCTGTTTTCGACGCCTTCTTCAGGCGCGCTGACAATATGCTTTATCCTCCTCGCCGTGTGGCTGCTGCATCACTTTCTGAGCTTTGCGATCTTCGACGCGGTCTGGAGCGGCGGCCGGGAAGCTTGCCGTGCGAACAGCCAAGGAGCTTGCTGGCCTTTCATTGCCGAGAAGTTCGACTACCTACGATACGGCGCGTACCCGGCTTCCGAGCGGTGGCGCGTTGATCTCGCACAGGCGATCGGCGCCATCCTCATCGTTTGGCTCCTGTGGACGAAGGCTCCGCGGCGCAAAGTGGCGGCGTTGCTATTCTTCCTTGTCTACCCCGTAGCCGCGTTCGTTCTCGTGCGCGGGCTCGCCTGGCTCCATTTGTCTGTCATCGATACGACGCTCTGGGGCGGTCTCTTGATCACGCTGCTGATGTCGATTGTGGGCATCGTCTTCTCGCTTCCGATCGGGGTTATCCTGGCGCTTGGACGCAGGTCCGAACTCCCTTTCGTCAAAGCGGTTTGCGTCACATTCATCGAAGTCGTCCGGGGGGTGCCGTTTATCACGGTATTGTTCATGGCGAACTTCATGATGCCGCTCTTCGTCCCGGACTATCTGACGCCTGATCGTCTCCTGCGCCCGCTCATCGCGATAGCGCTGTTCTCGTCCGCCTATATGGCCGAAGTTGTGAGGGCCGGCCTCCAGGCGATCCCGAAGGGCCAATACGAGGCGGCGAAGGCGCTTGGGATCAGCTACTTCGACATGATGCGCCTGATCGTCCTCCCCCAGGCGTTGACGATCGTCATACCGAGCATCGTCTCCACCTTCATCGGTCTGTTCAAAGACACGACTCTGGTCGCCATCGTCGGCATCGCGGATTTCCTGAAAGCCATCGAAACGGCGCGCGTCGATCCGAACTGGGCAGGCCCGACGATCTCATCAACCGGCTACCTCTTTGCGGGACTGGTCTACTGGGGCTTTTGCTTCGGCATGTCCCGTTACTCGCAATCGATGGAGCGCCAATTGGCGCGTGGCCACAAATCCTAGGACGCGACGATGAGCCCACAAGCAATGTACGCAGCGACGAAGGGGACGCCCTACAACAAGGCGATGGCTATCGAGCTGCGTGCTGTCAATAAATGGTTCGGTTCGTTTCATGCGCTCAAGAACGTCAGCCTCTCGGTGCCCCACGGTCAACGCATTGTGATCTGCGGCCCTTCCGGGTCAGGCAAATCGACGATGATCCGATGCATCAACCATCTCGAGCAACATCAGTCAGGCGAGATCATCGTCAGCGGTAAGGCGGTAACCGAGGATCTGCGCAAGATCGACGAGGTCCGCAACAACGTTGGGATGGTTTTTCAACACTTCAATCTGTTTCCCCACCTTACGGCGCTTGAGAATTGCACACTTGCGCCGGTTTGGGTGAGGAAGATGCCGCGCACGGGGCTGAGGAACTGGCGCGCCACTATCTGGAGCGGGTCAGAATTGCCGAGAAGGCCGACAGCTACCCAGGGCAGCTGTCGGGTGGCCAGCAGCAACGCGCTGCAATTGCCCGGGCTCTCTGCATGAACCCGAAGATCATGCTCTTCGACGAGCCAACCTCTGCCCTCGATCCGGAGATGGTCAAGGAGGTGCTCGACACGATGGTGTCGCTCGCCGGTGAAGGTATGACGATGCTGTGCGTGACGCATGAAATGGGCTTCGCGCGGGAGGTGGCTGATCGCGTGGTGTTCATGGACCGCGGGGAGATCGTCGAGACCAACACGCCCCATCAGTTCTTCACCAACTCCCGGTCGGAACGGGCGCGGCAGTTTCTGGCGCAAATCCTCAAATAGGGACGTCCGCAGACGCAAAGCGGCCCGTAACTGTGGCAATAGATTTTCCAGGTGAGTATCAAATGGCTTGTGCAGACACGCCCGCATCGGCGGTCGGGCAACGAAATATTGCGGGAATAGATTTCGACCAAATCCACGACCGCCAGCAATTCGGATCCGTCAAATGGGCCAACCAGTGGGACGAGTTCTCTCCTCAGGTCGAGGGCGAGGACCTGCTGTCCCTATGGACGGCGGATATGGATTTCCGTGCCCCGGAAACCGTCATCGCGCGGCTGCGCGAGGCCGCGGACCATGGCATCTACGGCTACACACGCCGCGATCCGCGCCACTATGAGATCGTGCAATCGTGGTTCACACGCCGGCACAATTGGTCACCGAAACTGGAGACCCTCCTTCCCGCGCCGGCGATCATGCCGTCTGTGGCTGCGATATTGCGAACCTTCACGAAGCCCGGTGACGGCGTCATTGTGCAGTCGCCCGTGTACTCGCCTTATTTCGAAGTGGTTCAGGGAAACGGGCGGGCTCTGCTCACGAACCAGCTGAGGCTGCAGAACAACAGGTATGAGCTCGATCTGGAGGACTTCGAGAAACTGGCGGCCGGCGGCGCCAAGGCGTTCCTGCTGTGCAATCCTCACAACCCCGCCGGAATGGCCTGGACACGAGAAGAATTGTCGGCGCTGAACGACATTTGTGAGCGCCATGGGATGTTGGTCATATCCGACGACATTCACTGCGACATAAGGCTGTCGGATCGTCCCCACATCGTCTTCTCCTCCATCTCGGACGATGCCGCAGAGAAGTCCTTCATCTGCACCGCTCCAACGAAGACTTTCAATCTTGCCGGGGTGCCTTCGGCAACCATTTCGGTAGCCAGCAAAAAGCGCCGCGAGGCGCTCTTTGCCGCAATGCAGGCGTCATTCATGGTGAACGCGAACTTTTTCGGCCGCCTGGCTCTGGAGGTTGCCTACAGCACCGGCGCGCCCTGGCTCGACCAACTCTCAGGCTACATCGCCAGCAACATCGATCTGGTTTGCGAATTCGCCGGTAAACATCTCCCAGGCATCACGCCCATGCGGCCCGACGCATCGTTTCTGGTGTGGTTAGACGCGCGCACGCTCGATTGCAAAGTGGGTGGAATTCAGAAGTTCTTTGTCGATCAGGCCGGGGTCAATCTGTACGACGGCCGCGTCTATGGGCCTGGCGGTGAAGGCTTCATTCGCCTGAACGTCGGCTGCCCGCGTCCTCTGCTGCGACGAGGGCTGGAGCGCATGTCCAGCGCGCTGGCCTCCTTGTAATCGAGCGGAATCTGGCCGGAGCGCCCCGAATGCGAATAGCCGTCATCAATCCCAATACCACCTCCTCGATGACCAGGGGGATCGTCGCGGGCCGCCCGGGGGGGGGGGGGGGGGGGGGGGGGGAGTTGGGGGGGGAGGGCCCCCCGGGGCCCCAGGCGGTCAGCAGGCGGCATGTTTTGGGCCGCCGGCTGGCGGCCGCGGGCCCGCAGCG
>NZ_JAMYTF010000088.1:0-12575 GCF_040322295.1 Mesorhizobium sp. M0159 | reverse complement strand
GCGCAGCGCTCTCGCCCATGTCAGCCTTCCTGATCCTGCGCGGTCTGAAGACGCTCACGCTGCGCATGGAACGGCACAGCGCCACTGCCCTTGCGGTGGCTCAGGCGCTCGAGGCGCACCCGGCGGTGGCATGGGTGAGTTATCCCTTCCTCGACTCGCACCCTGATCAGGTGACGGCGCGAAAGCAGATGTCCCAAGGGTCCGGCATGTTGGCCTTTGGCCTCCACGCTGGGTTCGAGGGTGCGCGGCGGATGATGGACCGGCTCAACCTGATCACCCGGGCTGTCAGCCTCGGCGATGCCGACAGTCTCATCTATCATCCGGCAAGCCTGACCCGTGCTCGTCAGCCGATCCGCAAGGATGCGCATCTGGCCGATGGAGTCGGCGAGGACCTCATGCGTCTCTCGGTGGGCCTTGAAGACGCCGATGACCTAATCGCCGACCTGCGGCGGGCTCTGGACGCCTTGTGATGACCTGTCGTCCGGCCAGTCCTGCGCTCACGCACAAACCTGGAGCCTTGCCATGGCATTCCTGAGCGGTCTTTCCGCGTTCCCCATCACGCCCGCCGATCGTGACGGCCGCGTCGATACCGTTGCCCTGCGCAGGCTGATTGCTCGGCTTGGCACCGCTCAGGTCGATTCCATCGGTCTTCTCGGCAGCACCGGCACGTACATGTATCTGTCGCGCGAGGAACGGCGACGGACGCTCGCCGAGACCTTGGACGAAATCGCCGGGCGAACGCCGGTCGTGGTGGGTGTGGGCGCGTTGCGCACCGATGAAGCAGTGAGGTTCGCGCAGGACGCCAAGGCCCTTGGAGCTGCCGCGGGGCTGCTTGCGGCCGCCTCCTACACCCCGCTCACTGAGGACGAGGTGTTCGAACATTTCTCGACGGTGGCGTGCGAGAGCGGCCTGCCGATCGTCGTCTACGACAATCCAGGAACGACGCATTTCCATTTCACCCCAGCACTCGTCAGCCGCCTGGCAAAGGTGGGTGGGATTGTCGCTATCAAGAATCCGACAGACAAGGGCGATGCGATCAAGAGCCATCTGGCCGACCAGAGGCGCACTGTGCCGGAAGGGTTCTCGATCGGCTACAGCGGCGACTGGAACGCTGCAGAGGCCATGATCGCCGGCGCCGACACATGGTACAGCGTCCTCGCCGGCATCCTGCCCGAGGTCTGCGTGAAGATCGTCACGGCGGCGCAACAGGGCGATGCGGCCGAAGCGCGACGGATCGATGCCACGCTTGCGCCGCTCTGGAGCCTCTTCAAGGAGTTCTCGAGCCTTCGCGTCGTCTATGCACTTGCCGAATTGCTCGACATTTGCCGTGCCGACCCCCCGCGTCCCATCCTGCCTCTGCCCTCAGCAGCGAAGCGCCAGATCGCCGCCGCGTTGGAACGCTTGCCATCGGATACCAGCCGGTGAACAGCGAACCCGGCGGCCAGTGAAAGGAACTGTCATGTATTTACCCGCTCATTTCGATGAACCGAGCCGAGAAGTCCTTTACGAACTGATCGAGAACAACGCACTCGGCGTTCTGATAACCATGGCTGGAGCGGTCTCGACGCCGATCACATCCCTTTCGAACTCGACACCTCACAGGGAGAAAACGGTACCCTTCGCTGCCACGTCGCACGCAACAATCCAGTTTGGCAGGACGTGGCGACCGGCGATGAGGTGCTCGTGGTGTTCCGCGCCGCCGACGCCTACATTTCGCCGCGGTGGTATCCGAGCAAGCAGGAGTTCCACAAGCAGGTGCCGACCTGGAACTACCTCGTCGCACATGCATATGGACGGATCACAATCCACGACGACGAACGCTATGTCCGCCGCAATGTCGCCAAACTGACTCACAGGCACGAGGCGACTGAGCCTGTCCCATGGAAGATGGGTAACGCACCGAAGGACTTCATCGACACTATAGTCAAGGCGATCATCGGCCTGGAGATCGAGATCACCCGCCTTGTAGGCAAAGCCAAGCTCAGCCAGAACAGGAGGCACGTGATATCTGCAATGCCGGCGAAATGCTGAACGCCCAAGGCGACCGGCGCGTCGGTCAGGCGATGCTTGCAGCCGCCCGCCGGAAGCCCGAACAAGGCTGAAGAGCGTGGCCCATCGCACTTTGATGAATGTCAGCAAAGCTTGCCCTACTGGATGGTACTGCGAAAAGGCGAACGATAAGCGCCTGGCACACGAAATTGCACGCCGCCTTCCAGAGACCGGTCCAGCCGACCCAGCAACGTCAGCCTTCCAGGCGTAGCGGTCGGCCCAATTGAGCAGTCAACGACGAAAACGGGTCACGCTTTGCCCTTGAAGTTCCAAGAGCGAGAGTTTGCAAAGCGTCGGAAGTGCTCACTACGCTGGCCGACTGATGCCCAGTCGCCTCATTTCGGCGATAGACGGTCGATCGGCCGAGACCCCGTGCCTCGCAGCTTCGGTCGGCGACATGTTGGCCTTGATCAGCTTGATGGCGGCCTCGACCTTTTACATGTCGAGCGGTTGCCGACCGGGTTGTCTGGCTTTCGCCCGTGCTGCAGCCACGCCATCTTTCGTGCGCTCGGAAATCAGCCGTCGCTCGAAATGAGCGATCGCACCGAATACACGGAACACGAGCTCGCCTGCGGCTGAGGATGTATCGATCTTCTCTTCCAGACTGAGCAGGTCGATCTGGCGTTCGCCTCGACGCTGATCGAGGCCTTGGAATTCAAAGGCGGGCGGAGAAGCGCCCGCACGATCGCCGGAATCCGTATGCTCCGCGAACTGAAGAGATCGGGCAAACGCGATGTTCCGCCCGATGCGCCGATGCCGTTCAAGAAGGACTGGCGCAAGCTGGTGATCGGCCCGGATGGCAAGATCAATGGCCCGCTCTATGAAACGGCAATGCTCGCCCATTTGCGCAACAAGCTGCGTTCTGGGGACGTGTGGGTGGAACGGTCTTCCGCGTACCGTCGTTTCGACAGCTATCTCTTGCCCGAGCCGGTGGCCGCACCGATCGTTTCGAAACTTGGGTTGCCGTCAGCCGCCGCTCGATTGGCGGCTGAAAAAGTTTGCGCACCGCCTCAAGCGGAACAAGCTCGACGGCGTGCGCCTGGTTGAAGATCGATTGCAGATTTCTCCTGCCAAAACCACGGCTCTTCGCGGACGTAGGCATCCTGCGTCCAGACGAGTTGGTCGCAGGTGACTCCTTGACTTGCGGCAGCCATGCGGGCCAGGCCGAGATTCGTGGCATCGGCAAGGATGGTGGCCAACAGTGCGCTCTCGTTGGGACAGTTTTCGCCGGTGCGCAGATTGGTGAACGCCGTCATGAAGCCTGTTTCGCGGGCGACTTCGTGCAGAAGTTCGGTGATGCGAATGCGTGGCATCATGGCCGAGCCGGTCGGCGAGCGCTTCGGCATCGGCGGGACCGTGGTTTTGGCAGGAGAAATCTGCAAGCGATCTTCAACCAGGCGCACGCCGTCGAGCTTGTTCCGCCGGGCAGCCGATGCGTCTCAAGGAACTGGCTGTCGCATTCGGCAAGGCAACGTCGCGGTGCTCGGCGGCGTCTCGTCGGCCTTCATGCTGCTCGCATGTCCCCTTTTCAATGTGGGAAGTCGCGGGTCGCCTGTTGATCCAGGCCGGCGCCACGGCCCTGCACAAGGCCAAACCGGCGTGCTGCTTGGCGGTCAGTTGAACAGGTGTTCTCCCAGTTGCGCGGTACGAACCTGGTTCTGCGGAATCGGGCGGTGTGATCTTCAAGCAGCTCAAGCGGCTCGGCGCATGCTGCGACTGGTCGCGCGAGCAGAGGCAGAAGACGCTCAGCCATGCTCAACGATATGCCATTGCGGGACCGCTCGGCGATACCGGCAATTCAAGCGGTCGCGTGCCGCAGGCCTCCATCCCTCAACTGGGCTCATCAAGGGAAGCACAGCCGCCGCACGCCGGTGGCGGCGGGGCGATCTTGGGCGCCTCGGCGCTGCAGCCAGGTCGTTCAACAACAGTTTGCGTAGGTGCCGATAGGGCGTCCTCTTTACTCCGAAGATGCATCCCTTATCGAGGGTCTCAGGGCGGCACTCGTCGACCGGGGGAACAAAGAGGTAAGACGATCCGACTGTTTCGCCGCGTGGGCGGAGAAGAATTCGTCCTGGTGTTGCCAAACACATTAGCTGCTGCAGCGGAGCTGATCATCGCAAGGATGCTCAACTGTGTTCGCAACTCACGGCCGCTCAGGGAGAAGTTAGAATTTGGATACACCTTCTCGGCTGGAGTCGCTACTGCTCGCGCGGGCGACACCACCACCGAGATATGCTGGCTCGGGCTGATACGGCTCTCTATTCCGCCAAGATGGCGGGGCGCAATCGCATCCATCTTGCAGCTTGAACCAATCTGCGCCGATACTGCGTTACATAGGTGAAGAACGCCAAGGTGGGTTCGTCTTCGTAGCCGTGGGAGTGGCTCAGACCCAGTCAATCGTAAGAGTGCACAAGACCTAAAGCGCTAGGACCAACGGAGGGCTCAGCGGAGCAGGTTGGCCCCCGAAAGGTGCGACTCCGGCCTCGTCCGGGGGACTTGCGCCGCTGGAGAATGCGATGTTGGTCGATCTGGCTGCCACACAGCGGGCCACCTTGGCTGGCTTACACAAACTTTGCCATCAGGTCGGCATGAACCTGTGCTCCAGCTGGAATGCCTGTACCAGAAATTCGCGGACACCGATGGAGAATCCGGTTTTTGGGTCGGAACGCCGTTGTCGTCGGAATCCGCACTGACATCTAAAGCGTGGTGCTCGGAATGGCTGCCGCCGCGAACGAAGCAGGCCGGAAATCCGGCATCGAACTTGTCTTTGATCTGCGTCAATGCACCTGCAGCAGACTCGAGTTATTCAGGGGATTTCCCTTGCCTTCGGGTAGGGGAGTTGAGTTCCAATTGAATCGAACACCTTAGGACAGTATGCAAGAGCCCCGACAGACACAGCAATCACTGCTAGACATGATCCATGATGTAATCAATACGGCTCCGAATGCGCTCGCACGTATAGCTCTGTATATTGAGCAAGATCCGAAGGCTGTTCTAACGATGTCCATCGCCGACCTAGCGCACGACACCGCAACTGGGCCTGCTTCAATAATAAGATTTTGCCGAAGGCTGGGACTCTCGGGATTCCGCGAGTTTAAGATTGCGCTCAGCGGCGACATTGAGCGGGTAACGCTGATTGAGCTGGCTGAACGCGCCGCACCAGAAGATATAGACGTAGCACCGGGGGTCGCCGCTCTCAGTACTGCTTTACAAAGCTCAATTGCCGCGTCCGCTCGAGGTTTTGACGATCTTCAAATTACTGGGCTTGCCAACCGCGTCCGAGCGGCCCGTCGCGTCGAAGTGTTTGGCGCGGGGCCGTCTTCAGTCTGCGCTGATATTTTGGCCATGCGGCTGATCTGGCTAGGGTTTCCGGCGCATTCCTCGGGGTCCGCCACCATGTCTCACGCTCTTGCGCGGAGACTTGGCTCGTCGGGCCTTGCTCTTGGCGTTTCCTCGCTTGGCCACACTGAGGAAACCAGGGCTTTTCTGGCAATTGCGCGCAAAACCGGAGCATATACGATTGCCATTACGACCCGCGCGGACTGCCCGATCGCTCAGACTGCCGACGAGGCGGTCTTGTTTACCTCGGCTGGAGCTTGGCCACAGTCCGGGTCGGCGATGCATGTTCCGCCTGTAGTATTGCTGAGCGAATATCTCTGCCAGTGTCTGCAGGTGAGGGAAGTTTGAACGCCTGACTAGGCCAATCCGGCCAGTTTCGACGCCATACCCGAATCTCACCTTGGGCACGTGCTCGAGCCAGAGGCGGCGAACATGAACCGCCGCGTTTCCTGCGAAGGGCGAGCCGCGCCACCTGGTGCTTGCTGCCAGCCCCCAGCACCGGAGATGAGATCAGGCAAGGGGGACGAGCGTGAGTAAACTCGACGAGCACCCGCCGCAACAGACATTTTAGCCTATTTGGCAAGCCACGGCCTAGCCGGAACGGTGCTGGGTCCAGACGGTATCATCAGCGCAATAGCTCGAGGATGCGAAGCGACCACTTTGTTGATCGTGCCGTGGCTCGAAAGAGGGTGTCAACTGCTGTCGGGCCTTTTCGATTGCCGGCAATCTGCGCATTTCGCAAAAGCCGGACAGGGGTGGGGTACACTCCAGGGCTGTGTCCGGGAATTGCCGAAACACGCAGGCAATCTGCACTATGGGTCGGCGAGTCAAGCAGCGGGGATTGGTCAAGCCCCGTCGTCATGACGCGGATCAAAAGACGATTTTGAGCTGATTCCGAGTTCGCGGGAGCGGTTGCGCAGGACCGACTACGCTTCTCATCCCGTTGGAGGTTTCTTACGAAGCCCTGTCCGAGCAGTCCTCGAAAACAGATGTGCAGCCGCATGGTATTGAGCCTTTTGCGATTCCTTTCTAACCTGGGCCTGATTTGCCCCGCAGATGCGCACATCGCCTCGAGCGGGGGCTTGCGGACCTTAATCGGGACCTCGTCTTGGAGACGATGTTTCCTCTCCGCTTAGCCCGCGTGTCGAAGGAAATTCTCGACTTCCGATTCTTACTTCCGGAGCCCGATGTGATGGTGAAATACCCAGACGTTGAACCAGGCCTTAAAGAGGAAGTCCCTTGGTCCGACAGCCTGACCACCTACGATAGGGAGCACTTCAGGACCTATCTAAGGTTTGTCGATGCATCTGCCGACAACGCCAGCTATGAGGAGATGGCTCAGATCATCCTCGGCATCGATCCGGTGGAAGAACCGGAGCGCGCGCGGAAAGCCGCGCGAAGCAATCTCGAGAGAGCGAAATGGATGGCGACCGCAGGTTAGAGGGAATTGTTCGCCGACTGAGCCGAACAGGCGGCAACACCCTGCTCTTGTCAACGGCAGATATGATCACGCGTAAGGGAAGAGGCGACGCAAAAGGGAGCGCCCCAATCTGGCGAAGCCGGAGGCTTGCGGAAAGCCGGAAAGCCAATGAATGGTTCGGTGAGCGACATGATGGATGAAGGTTCCGCTATCGGATCAAGCCGTGGACGAAGTTCTCTCGTCCGTCAGGAGTTCTGTCAGAGCGGCCCAGCAGACCTCATGTGCCGACCTTTAGGTTCACATGTATAGTCTTAGTCTAGTCTATGAAAGATCGTTCCGTGACTGGCCAAATGTGGTCAGATATCCATTTGTGCGGGCAAGAAGATTGGATTTGACCCGTGTCCTCCGAGCCCTGGACTAGCGCGGAAATCATAGCAACCAATTTGTCCCGGCTGATTTCGGGAGCCATTAAGGCGGAATGATCCAGCAGTGCAAGCAGATCATCCCGATGCTTCGAATGATGGTCCTCCAAGTACATCTCAATCTTTCGCGCGATGACGTCCGCGAAGCTCGCCCGTGTCCCAAGAAGCGGATCATCAACTAACGCCGTTGGTCGTTCCTCTTCGAGAACCCAATTCAGCGCCAAGGTCCCGTTCGACCTCAAAAACACGATCTCCAACTCCGCGCCGGCAGGTCGCTGTGAAGCGATGGAGAACCCGGCGTACGCCAGAGCCCTTGTATCCTTGTCCACAGCTTCCGTAAATGCGTCCAAATTGACATGATGAATGTCAACATCACTCGGCACACGATGGATGAATTGCGAAAGGACGCTGCTGCCGGCCACCCAACTATCTTTACACCGATTGGGCGAAATAGCGACAAATCCAGTGTGCATCAGGTCGGAAATCATATCCTTATATCCTTCTTGGATATTGAGAACAGCCTGTAAACTACCTTCACGTGGGGATAGGTTCCGGACCGCAGCATCACAGTTGTGAGATCATTCGAAGCCGCAATGTGTTCAAGGAGATCGTCACGGGCATTAGTCCCGAATCCTAGAACGATACGACCTGTTTTTGTAAGGAAATTTGGGCCTTCCGACAAAAAGCGCTTGAGCAAATTATACCCTGGATCAATCGCGCCACATTCGATGTCATCCACATACTTGTAGTCTTCTGCAGCGAAGTTCGACGGGTAATTCCAAAATACAATGTCGAATCTCCTGCGACGGGGGATGTTTGTGAATAAATCGCTTTCGATAGCTTCCACGTTCTTGATGCCGTTTCTTTTCGCATTCTCCAATGTGTTCGCGACCGCCCTCTGGTTGATGTCGCAAGCTACTAACGACCGCGCACCACTTTTTGCCAACAGAAGGCCGGGAAGACCGAAGCCGCAGCCGATTTCCAATATGGTCTTCCCGGCGAATGGGGGGAAATTCTCGCTGATCCAACGCCAACCCTCGAAACTCTCAGGAGGAAAAACCCCTTCCAGTACGATCAGATCAAGCCCGAATTCCTGCAAATGGCGCGGAAAGTTGCCTTGTTGGCTTGTCCGAAGCATTGTCCTGATACTATCGAGTTCGCTCATATGTGCTCCCCCAGATGGATACGGTAGTCGTCGCTACCTGATTCAGGCTCGACGGCATCGACGGTTCGCTTCAGCAGGGAATGCCAAAGAGGCATTGAAAACAGACCGGCCTCAAGAACGAGGCGATCCCAAGATGAGCGGACAGACGCATGCTGAACAATACCTTCTAGACCGGCTCGATCCCCCTGAAGGTACCGGTGGACGGCCGTTGTCAGGCCCCTCTTTGATGCGAGTAGGAGTGCTTTGCCGTAACTTGATCTCGCGTGAGCAAAGGCGCTACCATCACCCCCATTGTCCGGCATCGGCACAGATCCCCTGTCGCCAAGAACGTGTAACAACATCTGGAAAGATGAATGGGCGATTTGGCCGGTATCGAGGGAATTCCAAGCGGCTACTTCGTTGCCCAAGAATTGGCGCCGAAGTATTGTCAGCTCGGCCTGCATTACTTCTGGACTGTCGCTCACATGGAGGAGGTTCGTCACGGGATTGTCGCAAAAAAAGAGACTACGTACGGTGCCGCTTCTAGCATGGGCCGGCTGTGTATTACCCTTTAGTCCTTGCGATAGGTGCAGCGCATTAGGTCCGCTCCAGATTGTGGCGCAAACCGGACGCATGTCGAACAAGTCCAGCACCAATGGCCAATGGTTCCCGCCGGTGGAATGTGTCAGGGTATAAAAGGCATCGATCGATCTACGATTGTGGATTGAAAAGAATCGCTCCGCGAGTTCCAAGCCGGTTCGCCTGCGAATAAACTCGTCGAGCAGCCACGTGATTCCGGAGCGAGCGACTTCTGGGCCATAAACTACTAGCGCCGTGGAGGGCATCATGCCGCCCCCCCCAGATCCTCGGTTCCGATATACGCTTTCCTGCTTCCGACGGTGATATTGGTCGCTTTAACGCGCTTCCCTTCGAGCCAATCGGAGAGACGAGAAGAATGACGAGCGTTAATCACCACGCCGGGGAGGCGTTTCTGTGCCATGAACTGGACCGCGCACGCGTCAACCGACGTGTGGCCGAGAAGGACAAGATCTTGAGCAGCGATCTGCTCTATAAGTGCAGCGGGATCTTCGGTTGCTCCACCACGATACACGCCATCAACATCTGTCAAAATCACCAGCCGTGGTGCCCCGGTGAGCCAAGCGACCCACGCGGCAACGGCGTCGGATGTAACATCCCAACTCCATTCCACTGGATCAGCTGCAAACAGCAAACGGGAAGGTAGCAGGACTGGAATCTTTCCGACTCTCGCGAGAGTTCGGCACTCACCTAGGCTGGCCGATGGAACAAGCTTGGAAGAGAAGGCGGCGTCCGCAAGCAAATACCCCGTTTGGTCCTGTGCTAGCGCACACGCATGATGCGCCGTAGACGACTCCAATGGCTTGGCCGCATCAATCATTTCAATTGCTTTGTCTGGGATGCCGCCGCCCGGAACAAGTAGTATTCGATGGCCGTCACCGGCGAGACGCTCAAGTTCAGCCAGTGCAAGCTTACACACCGCAAGATCACGCATGATGCTCCCGCCGAATTTCACAACAATTGAAAAGCCATATGGCAGAAAGCCCTTTATTAAGCTGTCCATCGTCTCGCCCTCCTGCCCTCTGGCCAAACACACGATCTAAGGGAATTTTGAGGTTAGATTTGGAAGCGCTGCCCAGACCTTTTGAAATGCGGCTGCGTACAATTTCATCACTTCTGCGCCGTTTGGCGGAGCGATCTCCGACACGCAAAACATAGTGTTCAGTAGCATCATCGTGTTTGGGAAATCGGTCCTTGACCATCTTTTGCTGACATCCGGGAGATAGTCAAAAACGGGCTTCGTCAGCCAAACCATGACCGGAACTCCCTCGGCTTGAAGGAGCTTAACGATGAAATCCCTGGCCGAAGGGCCAGCTAGAAAACCGAGCTTTTCCGGCTCAAGACGCAGCGGGAGACTAAGCATTGATTGTTGATCAACTGCTGGATCGAAAAGAGGCAGAAGCCCTGAGAGATGGCCAATTTCCTGCCAGAGGAACATTGCGTTGCTTCGCCTCTTTTTGAGCTGCCGGTCTAGGCGCTTGAGCCTGTGATTGGCTATAGCAGCAGAGAATACGTTGGGTCGGTAATTGTAGCCTTTCGAACTCGGGGAGAAAATTCTAGCTCCACATCGCGACGAGCTTGTCAGCGAAACCTTATCGACATGGTGAATCAGAGCAGGGTCCCTTGTCAGAACAAACCCAAGCTCACCCGCTCCGAGGTGTTTGGCCCCATTTCCTGAAAGAGCAAGTGCGTCGGTCTCTAAGTAAGATCCATTGACAATGTTTTTCGCAACGCCAATCGATTGACAAACATCGTCAATAATGGCCACGTCACTCGCTCGCGCAGCCAGCCTAAGATCCGGAACCAAAATGTTATTTCCGAACAGATGAGTTATGAGCACCACCGCGTCGCCGGGCTCGATGAGAGCGGCCGCCATCTTCTGATCAACTCCCGCAAGGTTTGGCTCTACATCGACAAACACCGGCTCGAGTCCGCTGATCGCGATGGGGCCGACGGCTCCTGGCCAGTTCAAAGCCGAGGTGACAGCTCGGCGGCCTCGATTCCGGTAGTAGTCGAGGGCCACGTGAATAGCGGCTGTGCCGCTTCCAACAGCGCGCACAGTCCAGTTGCCCGACCACTCCGCTAGGCGCTTTTCGAGCTCAGTGACAATAGGGTGATTAACTCGATGATATTTGCCGCTTTTGACAACACTGGCGAGCGCCTTCAGATGCTTGCGTTTGGCGGCTGGCCAAGGGACAACTCGCCCGGCCGGCACTGTAGGAATCCCTCCGAAGAGGGCGAGAGAAGTGTCGTTCTGGTGAATGCGCGTTGCATTTGCTTCCGAGACTAAGCTTCCATGCTTGTTCATATAGTCCTCCAGACGCCAACCTCATCGTGGTGTCGGCCATCGGCCACTCGCGAATGCAGAGCCGAACCAACCCACCTTTCGATCGCTTTTACGCGTCCGAGCGGAGGCTCGGCCCACGGCGGAACGCTCAAGAGCTGAGAGTTCGCCCCTGAGAGGAAAACCGGGTGCCGTGACACCCTCGGCACGTTGAGTTCAGAAAGGCGGCTTCAAACTCGTGACCGGCGTTGTGGTGAGAATTATCCTCACAAGGATCCGTATCAGATCTGACATGCTGTCTGCTTTCCTTCATTTCATCCGTTGCGTTTCGCACCACAGGAAGCTATTCGGCAGCTTCCCTTGCTTTGTACCCGGGCAGCTCAAAACTCGTGCCACCTTGACTGGCTCTGTCCCAAAGTTGGTACTCTCGGCGAAGTCAGCACTTCGGGCTCGACTGGTGGAGAGGGCCGTTGATTTTCTATTCAACCGACCCGAGGGGTATTGCCGCTCTCGTCCGGCGACCCCGTGAGGCCGGCGTAGCGCGCCACGGCGCGGCGGTCGCGCAGCTTGCGCGACAGCATCTCGTTGACCAGCATGTCGGCGGTCTCGACGCCGATGCCGATGATCCGCGCGAGCAGGCGAACCATCGCGTGCGGGCCGTTCGCCGCAGCCGGAGCCGCCGCCAGCCGGCGCAGGCGCTCCTGTTCGATGGCGCGGATCTGCGCGCGCACGAGGTTGAGCCGCTCAAGGAAGCGGTAGAGCTCGGCGCGGGTGTTGTCCGGCAGCGGCGTTCCCTCCGCCGTTCGGATGGTCTCCAGCCTGTCCGCCGCCTGGCGCAGGCTCAGCCGGAAGCTGCGGACGCCGAAGCGGGCGAGGATCGCCTTGATGCGGTTGATGAGCCGCGTCTGCTCGCCGACCAGGGTCCCCCGCTCGCGGTTCGGCCGCCGCGCGTCCTCCTCTTCGAGTGTCGGGATAGCCGCCATGGAGCAATGGCGCTTCTCGCCACGCAGCCAGCCGAGAAAAGCGCGCATCAAAAGCTCGGTGTCGAGACGATCGGTCTTGGCGCGCTGGTGCTCGCGCACACCGGAACGCTTGAGGGATGGATGGCATAGGCCTCGATGCCGTGCGCCCGCAACCAGCGCGCCAGCCAGAAGCCGTCGCCGGCCGCCTCGTAGGCGACGGCGATCCGCTGGACCGTGTGCCCGGCCCGGCCGGCTTCGTCGGCCCCCCCGCGCGGGGGGTTGCCACCAGGTCTGGGGCCCGCCTGCGCGATCTGGGGATAGCGGGGGGGGAGTGCGCGAGATAAAATCGCGCACACGC
>NZ_JAMYTF010000087.1:0-12911 GCF_040322295.1 Mesorhizobium sp. M0159 | reverse complement strand
TTCTTCAACGCTGACGTAGATGTTAGCTACGGAGGCACGTTGGCCGCGTGACAGTGAGCTATGCTGGAGATTGGGGTGACGAGGCTGATCAAGCCTTCCAACAGTACCAGCCTGATCAATTACGGCGAGAGCTACCGGTCCGGAGATCGCATCAGCCCCTCTCTGCATATGCACGCGGCCGCCTGAATTGCCGATTTCGCTCAGCTGCTGCTGAATGGCGACGGCTTGCGGCGTATTCAGGGCCCTCTGCGTCTGCGCTGGCCACAACAGCGCTGGTGAATGTTCATTGTTGGGACGACTCACTCGGGTGGCAGGTGGTTGCCCTGGTCAAGCTCATCCGGCGAAGGGCGGATCTGCTGTTGGCTGGCAGCCAAGACTGGGGGCGGCGGCCCGAACTCCGGCGTCCCAGAGCTTGCGAAAGCCTCCGACACGCTTCTGTTGAGGTCATCCCGTCCAGCGGGCATCCCTGGGTTGCTGAAAAAAGACGAGGCGGCTTGATGATCCTGCCCTCGCTGAAGCACCTCGCGAAACCCCCTGTTCCAGTCGCAGAAGCTCCTCTGGATTGGTTGGCGGCTCGTCAGCTCGACCATCGAACAGCGGCCGGAGCGCCTCGGACACGTGCTGCTCAAAGCCCACTCGCCGGGCCTGGACCGCTTGCCCCTCTTCCAAGCCGGCGTCCTGCACCTGCGACAAAGCTGTTACACGGGATGGATTTTTTCGCGGGGTCCACACCAGCCTCACATCAAACTGTATCGTCAAAGTCCTGCGCCAATTCACACAGCGGGTCATCGAGTTGAGATTCGGCGGAGAGCGCCTCCTCTGCTCCCGTCAAGGGCGCCGGCTCCGGGAGGGCGCCTGTCTGGCGTTCAAAGATGCGTTTCAGAATGCGATCCGAGAAATAACGCACCTTCCTCAATTTTAATGGTGGCAGACCTTTGATGAGAACAATCTCGTAGTCGTCATCGAGCAGCCGAACCTGTTCGGGACGCAATAGCGGTGCACCTTGATGTGAATTCTGAATGGTCCAGTCGAACGTTCGCGCCTGGCTGTGGGAAATCGATTTGGCTTCAAACGTGTATTCACCGATGGCCTTGGAAATGTAGTTCGGAGTCTCGTCATCAGCCGTGGCCATGAACACTTGCAGTCCGGTATTGCTGAGAAAATTCTGCTTGCCAGCCTCTCCATAAGCCCCCGTCAGTGCCGAAAGGCTTTGGATGATGAGCATGAAACGCCCCTTGTAGCCCGCGATAGTCGTGATTGCGGTCTCGATCGCCTCCAGCTTACCCAAGTGCTTGAACTCGTCGAGCATGAAGAGAACCTCGTGCTTTTCATCCCGGCGGGCCAGCGACCGCTGCAGAATTGAAACGATTTGCTGAAAAAACAAGCGTATCAGAGGCGCGATCACCTCAAGGTCGTTCGGACCAACGCAAAGATAGATGCACGTTCTGCGACGGCGAAGATCATAGACCGAAAAGTCCGAGCGACTTGTGGCCGCCTTTACAGCGGGATCCGCCCACAGGTTGAGCCCGCCATCGCCGAGCACGGAAGTGTAGGAGGTTAGGATTTTCGTATCGTTCCCCGCCATGTCGTCGAAGATGCGTTGTGCCTCTTTGTTCTGGGTCTCCATGGCGAGTCGCGCGAAGAGCTTAAACTTCTCCCCCGGCTGGGCGAAGAGGTCATAGACGGCGCCGATTGTTGGCGTGCCCCGCTCGATGCAGGCAAGGATTCCCGCGACAAAGATATCTCGCGCGCCGCTGACGAAACCTTCCGCGCCCTCCCCCTTGGCCGTAATCAGGTTTGCGGCCAAGCGGCGGGCTTCGGTGAATTGCTGCTGTGGAGGCAACGCTATAAGATCCAACAGCGGATTGTAGCAGTTTGTGCGCCGCTCCGAATCCAGCGGCGCGAATTTAAACACGTCGTCACCTGCGGCTTTGCGCGCCCTCGAGGTGAGCTCAAAGAGCTCCCCCTTGACGTCCAGAGCTATCACCGAGCCTTTGAATGTAAGTAGCGTTGGAATGACTATGCCGACGCCCTTGCCAGCGCGGGTCGGTGCAACGATGAGGCTGTGAGGCTGCTCGCCATTGGTCAGGTAGTAGCCAGGCCAGAAAGGGCCACTTGTCTTCCCAAACACCGGCCCTGTCACGCCACGGTATCGTCGCAGATATCCCGTGCGTCGCATTTCATCCACTCGAGCCCAACGAGCCGTCCCGTGGTGTTCGAGCTTGCGGCGCAATACGATCTGCTGAATCAGCAAGACGACCGCGGACGTCGAGAGCACGATAGCCGCGCCCCGATAGAAAACGGGGGTTGCGAAGCCCAAATAGAAGGGCGTCTCAAACCAAAAGGCACGGACATCAAACGCCATCAGAGCCTCGCCGCTGCCGCCGTGGCGGAAGGTTGCGTAAAGACTTGCCGCACAGAAGCCCACGGCGAGTGAGCACGCGATGCTAATGGCTATGTTGGGGGGCGTCGTTTTTGTTGAAAGCATTGTTCCATTGCCGGATTAGCCGTAGCTAATGCTGCGCGTGCTTCAGAGACCGAACCGGCGTCGCGCGATGTCGCCGCTCGACAGATCGATGCCGCAGTGGGTGGTGCGATGCTTGCAGCGCATCACCCGGCAGACGTGGTTTTTGAAAGTTACACTAAGCAGGTACGTCAACGGCCAGCGAATTGGAAACGGCAAGGCCGTAAACGGATTCGGGAGAGAAAGCGTCACTGTACCATGGCCGAGACCTCAACGGCCGGAGCGATCTCTGCTTCTGGTGGCCTCCATTAGGTCCTCTCGGGCGTGATTGAAGGCGTGGTTTATGGACCGCCCGATTTGAGCACCCCGCTGCAGCTGTTCATAGGAGGTTTGCGGGCCTACTGTATCACGGACTGCAGCCTCAATACCTGCTATGTGGCCGTCCAGATTCGCACTCCGTTCCTCTGCTGCATGCTGCGGCGGCGGCATGTGCGGCAAGATGTCTTGCATGCCGGGAAAAACTGAGTGAGCTTGGGCCTGTTGATTTGCGTCCAACTGGGGATACATGTTGAGAATAGCATTGGATGCCATGTTTCTGACATTGCCATCCGGATCAGAAGAAGCCAATCCAATGGCCTGATCAAGAATGCGAGATTTATTTTCGTCAGTAAACTTACTGAAGTGTGGCGCAACGTAATAAGCTCCGAGAGCTTGCGACGGCGGATCCATGTTGCCAATGCGATTAACAATAGCATCTTGCAGCCCTGGCGTTAGGTAATCGCCTAGATTACTGGCCGCTCCGACTTTCTGCAATGCTATGTCATCCGTGCTGTACCCCAATTCGGCTGTTAATGTCGCGGCCAGATTGATGGCTGATCGTCCAAGCCGATTGGTCCGCCTTTCAAATCTCGCGAGGTCAGTTTCTGGCCCGGGTTGAGTGCCCCGAACGGCTGTTCGCTCGTGCGTCCCGAGGCCTTTGAAGCCCCCAAGATTTCGCGCTGTATCGCGCGGGTTAGCGGTTACCAGCCGTTCTGCAACATCGCTCAATGGCCCCTCTGGAACGTCACGGAGGCTACTGCTCCCCACGCCTTGAGATGATCTTGCAGCTGCACGTGCCCGTTTGTTATCGCGATCCATTGCTCGCCTCCAAAGTAGTTATTCTACCCAATGAGGTTACCACCGAAGCTTGACCTGCTAAACCGATATGATGTTACAGTTGTAGTATGGCAAAGGGTTCCCAGCTCTGTGGGTCTGCCAAGTGCCCGTCCAAGCCGAAGAAAATACGATGAAGCTGGCATCAAATGCGATGTGAACTGCCCCGGGCATTCCGGTGGCCGTTTCGTTTGAGTCACGCGGCTATGGCTGGTTCATCCAACATGGCGTAGTAGCGTTCCTCGGCTTCGGCCGGCGGGATGTTGCCGATGGGCTCCAGCAGCCAGCGATTGTTGAAGCAGTCGACCCATTCGAGCGTGGCGAACTCGACGGCCTCGAATGAGCGCCAGGGTCCGCGTCGATGGATCACCTCGGCCTTGTAAAGACCGTTGATCGTTTCCGCGAGAGCATTATCGAAAGAGTCGCCGACACTGCCCACTGCGGGTTCGACGCCGGCCTCCGCCAAGCGCTCGGTGTATTGAATGCTGACGTGTTGGGCGGATTCAACCGGTCGTCGCAACACCAAGGGATTGGAGGTTGCAATGACGGTTCACCAACGCGCTTCAGATCGGTGCACTCGAAAGAAGCTAGATTCGCCCGGGCGTCCGCCGCCTGGCAGCGTGAGAATCGCTTCCGTTCTGGCAAGCTATTGCCTTGGGACATTCGAGCGAGGAGGCCGCACTGGATGCCGGTACATCAACGCCTCTTGGTCCGCGCTGGTTTCGGAGTGCAGGAGGGATGCCGCCAACGCATTTGGCGCCGTGGGCGAAGCCGCCTTCGGGGCGATATCTTTCTTTCGGGAGCGCGAGGATATTGCGCTTGAGCTTGCCAAGGGAATCGGCATCCGGGCCATTGCTCGTAAACTAGGTCGGCCGCCGAGCACAATCTCGCGGGAGGTCAGGCGCAATGCCGCGACGCGCAGCGGCAATCTGGATTACCGGCCAGTGCCGCCCAATGGCACGCCGATCGTGAGTCCCGGCGGCCTCCTGGCAAGCTGGCGGTCAATCCGGCTCTGCGTGAATATGTTGAGGAGCGCTTGGCCGGCAAAGTCACCAACCCCAATGGCGCCTCATTCGAGGGCCCCAAGGTGGGTATGGAAAAAACGACAGAGCCGGAGGTGGTCGGCAGCCTGGAGCCCCGAGCAGATCGCTAAATCGGCTTCAGATCGATTACCCAGAGGATCAAACCATGCGGATCAGCCACGAGACGATCTATCAGTCCTTGTACATTCAAGGACGCGGAGCATTGCGCCGAGGACTGACCGCATGTCTGCGTTCAGGCCGAGCGTTGCGCGTACCGCGCGAACGCGCGTACCGCGCGAACGGGCCCGAATGCGCAACAAGTCCTTCATTGGAGACGCCGTTATGATAGGCGACCTTCCGGCCGAAATTGCCGATCGGGCTGTCCCCGGACATTGGGAAGGCGACCTCGTCCTTGGCCTCGGAAGCTCGGCGATCGGCACGCTCGTGGAACGAAGTTCACGCTTCACAATGCTGCTTCACCTGCCGCGCGCATGCATGGCCATCAGCAGAGCCTGCGCATCAAGAACGGTCCACCACTTGCCGGCCACGGCGCTGAAGCAGTCCGCAGAGCCATAGCCCGATCCATGGGCAAACTTCCCGAGCAGCTGCGTCAGTCGCTGACTTGGGACCATGGAGCGGAAATGGCGCAGCAGCCGACCTGCGCATCGACACCGGGCTCGAGATTTACTTCTGCGATCCCCAAGCCCGTGGCAGTGAGACTCCAACGAAAACACCAATGGCTTGCTGAGACAGTACTCTCCAAAGGGCACGGATCTCAGTCGGCACACAGCCGGGGAACTGGAAGCAGTCGCCCATGCTATCAACACAAGATCGCGCAAAACGCTCGGCTGGAAAACACCTGCCGAACTCCTCGACCAGCTCCTTGGGGGACAGTATGATGCCGGTGTTGCGACGATCCGGTTGAATCCGCCTTGGCTGCCTCTATCGCTGTGATGGATGAGCCCGCCTCCCCGCGCGGGCCGCCGATCATGGAGAGCCTGTTCCAGGGCATCGAGAACGAAGGCTGCATGCGCCGTCCGGCTCACCCGCCAGCCGACGATCCGACGGGCATAGGTGTCGATGACAAAGGCGACATAGACGAAGCCCGTCCAGGTCGCGACGCAGGTGAAGTCGGAGACCCGCAGCATGTTCGGCGCCGGAGCATGGAACTGGCGGTTGACGTGGTCGAGAGGGCAAGGTGCGGCCTTGTCGCTCACCGTAGTGCGGATCGGCTTGCCGCGGACGATGCCTTCGAGGCCCATGGCCTTCATCAAGCGGGCAACCGTGCAGCGGGCGACCTCGAAGCCCTCGCGACGCAACCGCCGCCAGACCTTGCGAATGCCGTAGACGCGGAAGTTCGCCTCAAACCCGTCGGACCTCATCCTTCGAGGCTGTATCCCATCTTGCCCGAGCCGACAGCCGGCAGGGGTCGACGCGCTTGGCGACATGGTCGTGGTAGGTCGACGGGGCGATCGGCAGCACCTTGCAGATCGGCTCAACCCCATGCGCCTTGCGGTGATCGTCGATGAACGCGATCGTGGCCTGAACCGGCGGTCGAGCTTCGCCTGGGCAAAATACGCGGAAGCCTTGCTCTCGTTGGCCTGCGAAGCTCGCGGCTCTCGCGTTCCAGAGCCTTCAGTTTCGTCGCAGCATCCGTGGGAACTCCGGCGCGCACGCCGCCGTCACGCTCGGCTTTCTTGCAGCCGATCTTGGCGGCGATCGATGAAACCGCCGCCCACCGCGACGTATGCTCGCGTTCGTGATCCAGAACCAGCCGCACCGCGGGGGGTCCGGACCTCGGGAGAGAACTTGTTGGTCGCCTTGCTTGTCATGGTTCCACCTTCTCAGGAGTTGGAGCCTCCGATCAACCCGGGGCGGCACACAACAAGGGTCACGGATCAATCTGGGCGGGAACCCTAGAGAATCAGCCCTCAGAGCCTTTGGTAATAGACCGACCCCTCGCACCTGTTTGGGCTGGGTGTACAAGTCAGGTTTTCATCAGGTTGGACGAGTATGTCTGGCAGCCAGAGCGCGACCACTTCCGTGCCCGCCCGCTCGTCTGGCAGACACACAAAGGAGAAAGATATGCCGTCAGCTACAAGCAGCGCCATCGTTTCCTGCCGCAGATCATCGCCCATCCGGTCTGGCCCTCCTTCAGGTCCCCTTGAGCCTGTGTCTCGTCGAGGAAATGGCCCGGGAGCGGGATCGTGGTTTCGTATGAGACAATCCGCCGGTGCGGCAACAAATGCGGTCCGCATACGGAGCCATTACGTCGCGGCACTTGATATTGCAGTGCAGCAAAGGTAGAGGGCCGCCCCTTATCGGAGTGTCGTCCATGGTCCTTACCAATACTGGTAGCGAGGCAGAACCCGTCGAACAGTCGAGCCATCCGGCAATCGAACAGCAAAGCCCCAAGGTGCTGATGCTAGGCGCGCTCGGCGTTGTCTATGGCGATATTGGCACCAGCCCGATCTACGCCTTTCGCGAGGCGCTGGTGGCGTCGTCGGGCGGCAATGTCGCCGAGCGCGGCGATATCCTCGGCGTGCTGTCGCTGATCATCTGGTCGCTGACGATCATCGTCACCATCAAGTACATCATGTTCGTGCTGCGCGCCGATAACGGCGGCGAGGGCGGCGTGCTGTCGCTGATGGCGCTGGCGCGCGGCAGTTTCCCCAAGCGCTCGGCGCTGATGCTCGGCATCGGCATCGTCGGGGCATCGCTTTTCTTCGGTGATGCCGTCATCACACCGGCGATATCGGTGCTGTCGGCGGTTGAGGGCATGAATGTCGTCACGCCGACCTTCCAGCCCTATGTCGTGCCGCTGACACTGGTCATTCTTGCCATGGTGTTTGCGGTGCAGCGCTTCGGCACGGGCGGGGTAGGATTGGTGTTCGGCCCGGTGACGGCGGTGTGGTTCCTGGCAATTGGCCTTTCCGGGCTCAACCACATCATCGCCGATCCGGAAATCCTGTGGGCGATCAGCCCGCACTACATCGTCGCGTTTCTGATCAATTCGCCCGACGTCGCTTTCGTGACCATCGGCGCCATCTTCCTCGCCGTCACCGGCGCCGAAGCACTCTATGCCGATCTCGGCCATTTCGGCCGCAAGCCGATCGTGCTGGCCTGGCTGGCGATCGTGTTTCCCTGCCTGCTGCTCAATTATGCCGGGCAAGGCGCCTTCGTGCTGGCCAAGAATGGCGTCGTCGGCCATCCGTTCTTCGAGATGAACGAAGGCTGGACGCTGATCCCGATGGTCGTGCTGGCGACCGCCGCCACGGTCATCGCCAGCCAGGCGGTGATATCAGGCGCGTTCTCACTGACCAGGCAGGCGGTGCAGCTCAACATGCTGCCGCGGCTCGAAATCCTGCACACGTCGGAGAAACAGTCCGGCCAGATCTACATGCCGCGCGTCAATCTTCTGCTGGCGCTGGTGGTGATGATGCTGGTGGTCGGCTTCGGCGAGTCCAGCAAGCTCGCCTCCGCCTATGGCATCTCGGTGACCGGCAACATGCTGGTGACGACGGTGCTGCTGTTCGTCGTCATGACCCGGATCTGGAAATGGCGGCTGTGGGTGGCGGTCGCTATGACGGCGCTGTTCGGCTTCATCGATGTCGGCTTTTTTGCCTCCAACATCGTCAAAGTGTTCGAGGGTGGCTGGGCCTCGCTGGCCGTGGCCTTCACCATCGTGCTGGCTATGTGGACCTGGGTGCGCGGCAGCCGCTATCTGTTCGACAAGACCCGCCGCAACGAAATCCCGCTCGATTTCCTCGCCGGCAATCTCCTGAAGAAAAAGCCGCAGCTGGTGTCCGGCACCGCGGTGTTCCTGACGAGCGATCCACTCAGCGCGCCAACCGCGCTGATGCACAGCCTGAAGCACTACAAGGTGCTGCACGAGCAGAACGTCATCCTTTCGGTGGTGACCGCGCCGCAACCGGTGGTGCCCGACAGCGACCGGGTCAAGATGGAGACGGTCAACGAGCTGTTCATGCGGGTGACGCTGACCTTCGGCTACATGGAGCAGCCGAACATCCCGCGCGCGCTGGCGATCTGCCGCAAGCAAGGCTGGAAGTTCGACATCATGACGACCTCGTTCTTCCTGTCACGGCGTTCGCTCAAGGCCTCGCCCAATTCCGGCATGCCGGTGTGGCAGGACCGGTTGTTCATCGGCCTGGCGCGTACGGCGGCCGACGCGACGGAGTACTTCCAGATCCCGACCGGACGCGTCGTCGAGATCGGAACGCAAGTGACGATTTAGGGCATGCCGCGGTTGAGAAGAATCGGTGCTGTCACATTGATTGAGCGGTAAGGAAATTCAGGTAGCAGCGCGCCCGGCACTGTAAGTTTCAGCGGCTTGATGCAGCGATAGCTGGCCGGGACGGCTGTCACGCTGTGGCGACACACGCGATTTTGTTCCAGATTTGCATGGGGCGTTACGCAGGTCTCGATGTTGAGCCGATGACAGCGCATTGCAGGGAAAGTGAGCAGGTCGGCAATCGGATCATGGATGGAAACGAACCGCTGAAGCTGGCGTGCCGACTTGAAGCGTTTCATGATCCTTTCGCGTCGTCGGGTCGGCTGGTGCGAATTTTCCGCTCGATTATTCAGGCCTGTGTGCGACCGGTGTTCGACGCCGGGCATGAGGTCGCGCATGGCGGCATCATAGGATCGGAGCTTGTCGGTGATCATGATCCGTGGTGTCCGCCCTTGAGCTTTCAGCAACTTGCGCATCAGACGCTTTGCCGCCTTGGCATTTCGGCGGCTTTGTACCAGCACTTCGAGGACGAAGCCGTCCTGATCGACGGCACGCCAGAGCCACTGCTTCTTGCCACTGATAGCCACGACACATTCGTCGAGATGCCATTTGTCGCCCAGGCAGCCGGCTGATATTGATCTCCTGGGCGGAATGCCGTCCGAATTTCTCCGCGCAGCTTCGAACGGTCTGATGCGTGACGATGATGCCGCGGGCCGCCAGCATGTCCTCAACCATGCGCAGGCTGAGCGGAAAGCGAAAGTAGAGCCATACCGCGTGCGCAATGATCTCGGCGGGAAAGCGGTGGCGACCATAGAGCGGATCACGAGCAACTTCTGACATGGCCCAATGTACGCACATCTTCATAAGCTGTCGGTTGACTTTACGATGCCGCGCCAAGCGAGCAGCATCCGGCCGGCGGGGCCGACCCCGTCTCCCGGCCGTGAGCAGAACGGCATCGCGCAGGTGCCGCTTCATCCTCGACGCGGCCAGCCTGCTTTGCCGTTACCGCCGCCGCCGAAAGCGCCAGGCGTTGCCGCCAGGCGCCGATCCGCCGGCAGCGGTTCGTTTCCACCCATGATCCGATTGCCAACCAGTTCCACTTTCCCCCAATACCTGCGTAACGCCGCCATGCAAATCTGGAACAAAATCGCGTATGTCGCCGCAGCATGACAGCCGTCCCGACCAGCTATCGCTGCATCAAGACGCTGATATCTTTACAGTGCCCGCACGCCTCTCGCGCGCCAACGGCCAGTCGGGTGTCGCGAATGAGGCGCGCTGAAGCCATCCGGCTCAGCCGATCATGGCGCTTCGGTTGCCGGGTTCGAGGTCGTGGCCTCTGCCGCTGCGCGATTCTAGCATTTGCGCCTTGGAGAGCTCTGCTTCAGCCTCGGCGAGGCATGGCTCGGCTGCGGTTCTCTGCCGCAGAAGGTCCGATTGCGAATTCTTGACGTTGTCACGACGTAGGCGAGCGGCCTTGGCGAACGTCGGATAAGCGAAATGATTGACATCGGAGATGCCGGCCTTCGTTTCCTCGGCGTTTAACTGGAAGTCCAGTTCTCGCGCCATGCGTTCGAAATCGGCAATCATGATGTCTAGCTGGTGCAACTGTCGCCGCTTCTCATTCACCTGAAATTGCTTCAGTCGGACCAGATTACCTCGTGGCTTCATGACTCGGTACTCCGGTACCCATTTCGTCCAATCAAACCGCTCTCTCCCCTTAACGTTAGGCCTACAGCGACTCTCACGTTTTCTGCTGCGAGCGGAAACATATTTTCCAAAATCCTTGGCCGATGGCTATGAGTTCAATGGCATCGACAAGCATGCGAGCGGGGGACTTAAGGGGCGGTAAAAAAAGGCGGAATAGGGCGATTTTCACAATGTCTGCATATGAACGCGTTGAGACTGCGGCGGGCTTGACACACAAAGCAATCGTCAAGATTTGCGACATGGACGCCGGGGGGCATGAATACGCCCGCCGTCAGCTACACGCCCCCCGATTTCCGCCGCCTATTATCGCCCACGCGGTCTGGCTTTATTTCCGGTTTCCGCTAGCCTGCGCCTGGTTGAGGAAATGCTGCTGGAACGCGGCATCGTGGTTTCGTATGAGACAAGTCGCCGGTGGGGCATCAAGTTCGGGCTGGACTGCGCTCGCTGCTTGCGCCGCAACCCGCCGTGCCGGAATGATGTCTGGTACCTGAACGAAGTGGTCGTCACCATCGCCCGGCAAAAAGCTTTGGTTGTGGCGCGCCGTCGACCAGGATGGATATGTGCTGGACGAAATCGTGCAAAACCGCCGCAACACCAAGGCCGCCAAGCGCTTGCTGACGCGGCTGTTGAAGAAGCAGGGGCTCGCGCCGAAGCGCATGATCACCGACTAGCTGCGCTCGTATGGAGCGGCAAAGCGACAGGTAATGCCGGACGTCAAGCACCGGTCGCACAAGGGGTTGAACAACGGAGCGGAGAATTCCCATGTGCCGCCGCGAAAACGGGAGCGGATGATGCAGGGGTCCGATCGCCGGGAGGCCTGCAACGCTTCGTCTCGACCTTGTCAGCCCTCCGCAACCTCTTCGTCCCGCCCCGCCCCAAACGTTCTGCTCTCGCCATACATGTTCATCGCCTCAGCGCGATGGCGCTGGTGATATCACGACGCGTTTGTACCGCTCGACCTACGCCACAGGTGCCGACGCTGTGACGAGCTTCATCGGTCGCGTGTCGAGTGACGGCACCGGGGACAATTATCGTCGACCGCAGTCCATTGCCCAGACCAAGGCGCTTCTCGGCGTCGGCACGATGGCAAATCGCAGCGTCACGATCTCGGCCGCTGCCCCTTCTGGCGGCGTGGACGGTGATTTCTGGGTGCAGCCGTAATGGCCCTTTACGTCAAAGCCTCCGGGGTCTGGGGGGCGGCCAGCGCCGTATGGGTGAAAATCTCAAGCCTCTGGACCAAGGCTCGACAGGTCTATGTGCGCAGCTCGGGCGTCTGGGAGAAAATGTTCCCGATAGATCTGGTCTTCAATGGCACTCACGAAAACTCGACTGCCACGACCGTTTACACCCACACCAGCATTCCGCTTCTTGTCGCGCCACACGCTAATCGTCGTGTCATCGTGACAACTGAGACCACTGACACCGAAAGTGCAGTGACCGTCAACAGTATGACGATTGGGGGTGTGGCTGCCACCCTTCTCGCTCAGGTGGAAAGCATCTTCAATTCTGGTGTGGTCTATCTGTCAGTGTGGTCAGCCCTCGTGCCAACCGGTACGACGGCAACGATCGTGACCACGTATAGTGAGAGCGTGTTCCGTGACTACATGTCGGTCTATACGACCACCAATTGGGATGGTGTGGTGGGCACTGTTGCCTCTGACAACAATTCAACGGGTGGCCTGACAACGACCGTCAGCATTGGTGCCCTGGGCGCAGCGATCGCAATTGCGGGCAACGCCATCAAGGGGGCATCGGCACTGCGACATGGACCGGGCTGACCCAACAGTTCTCAAACACACCAGTCACGAATAGAAACCACAGCGGAGCAATGGCCATAGCTACCGCCGCCCAAGCTGCCCTCACCGTAACCTGTGCCTACAGCACTACTCCAGCACTTGCCGCACTGCTGGTGGTTCCGCGGTGCGCAACTCCTGACTGGCGACGGCGTCGGCGACATGCCTTACGGACTCGTATTGCCAGAGCTTGTAATCGTCGACAAACCAGCCAAGTCGGCTCTCGATCGCCGTAGCAAGCTCGTTATAGTCGAGGCTGTCGAGGCCGAGATCCCGCATTCTGGTTGTCATCGACACCTCTACTTTTTCGGCAACTAGAGCGTTGAGGGTTTTGAGAACCAGTTGTTCAATTTCAAGTAATGTCATCACTAATACATGCCTTTTGCTTGCAGATTCAGGTAATGCAACCCTGATCGGGGCGCAACCCCCAAAACGAGGTGTGCCGTTGAAACATGTTCTTGTCATTGACGATGATGCCGCAATGCGGCGCCTCATCGCCGAGTATCTCACGATGCATGCCC
>NZ_JAMYTF010000086.1:0-13355 GCF_040322295.1 Mesorhizobium sp. M0159 | reverse complement strand
GCCCGAACGTGGATGAAAGGCGTAACGGACAATCTTCTTTGCCTCGCCATCCTGATAACGGGCATTATGAGCCCAGTCCGACCGGCACAGGCAAGAGCCATCTGGCCATCGCACTTGCCGTCGAGGCTGTGAAGGCTGGAAAGAGCGTCTATTTCTGCACGCTCGCCGAACTCATCGCCGCACTGGCAAGGGCCGAACGCGAAGGCCGCCTGCAGGAACGCATCCGCTTCTTCTGCCGGCCTGCTCTGCTCGTTGTCGACGAGATCGGCTACCTGCCCGTCATCCACGGTGGCGGCAATCTGTTCTTCCAGCTCGTCAACGCCCGCTATGAGAAGGGCGCCATGATTCTCACCTCAAACCGCGGCTTCGCCGAATGGGGCGAGGTCTTCGGCGATCCTGTCGTCGCAACCGCACTTCTCGATCGCCTGCTTCATCATGCGGTCGTCGTCCAGATCGAAGGATCGAGCTATCGGCTCCGACAACACGCCGAGCTCATGCCCGAACACCTGCGATCAAAAGCCTCCATCACGCCGCCGACGCTCAACGCACCATCACGACCGCGCGGCCGGCCGCCGAAAAATGGACACCCTTCCGCAACAGCCTGAGCGGCGAAACTGGGGAATTTTACTTCGGCACTTTTGGGGAAAATTCGAGCGGCATTGACAACCAACAGGAGAACTTTGACCGATCGCGGGTGCGAAGCCGCATTGGCATGTGAGCGCCCAAATAGACTGCCAAGCCACGCTCGAGTCAGCGTGCAGATCTTTGCCCAATGGCCCGAGGTGATGGGCTGCCAAACCGTGACTCTCAAGCTCCCCTCCGAAGACTGCACCAGAGGACAACGACCCGCTGCCTTCCTCTTAAACCGTCATCGCTCTGACAACACATTCTGCAATGCTCGGCGGATGTCGATGAGGCGGCTCATCACGCAAAGTAGGTATTCAGCAGGTCGGGAGGAACGAATGAACCCTGATGCTTTCCGCAGCCCAGTTTTCGTTAAGCGTGCAACGTACATCGTGCAAGAGATTGCCAGCCTGGCCGACGCCATCGATTTCCTCAACGAGTGGCCAGGAAACCGCAGAGACTTGATCCACGAAGCCGCCCTCAAGGCGTGCTATGATGCATACGACGAGCGAATACCTGTAAGCGCAGCGCGCAATGCCTTTTTCGGCTTTGCGAAACGGGCCGCTATATTGGAAGATGCAACCTCCGCGATGCAGTGGCTCGCTGCCTGCAAGTCGGGCAGTGGAAAAGTGAAAGTGTAGGCATACGCGAAATGTGCGAGGCTGGCGCGGGTAGCACGCCAAGGAGGGCACTGTGTCGAGATTTCACAGTTCGCCGAAAGCAAAAGCTTCTCAAAATCAACAGCAAAACGGCAGATCTCGCGCAACCCCCATCATAACCAGACCCACTGCACTCGGTCGCTAGGCTAGTGCCAAGTCCAGCGACGAAGATGCAGCGGAACCATTCGGCTGGCAAAGAAGTGCGACCGAGGCCTGTTGCCGTAGAGGAGGCGGAGAGATGATCGGCTTGAGCAGATTTGAGCGGCCAATGGTTGCTAAGGTTAGCCGTCACAGATCGGAGCGTATCGTGTTCGACGTCAATGACGCGGCCGCTATCTTGCTCCGTGATCTTAGTCGTCGGACCGAGAAACGGAAGATACCGATGGACGCCTGTCGGCAAGTATTGCGTGGCGAGGCTCATCCATCAGCTGCACGAAGAGCTTTCGTCGCAGCCGCGCTCGAAGCAAAAATCCTGCGCAGTGACTAAAAAATGAAGCCGCGCGATATCGGTTGGCTATGCCCAGGTTCGAGCACGCCGTTCGGCTTTAGCGTCGAGCAGCCGTTCGCCGCGAAGAGCGGCACGGCGATATATTGACGGAAAGGAGAAGGGAGTTCGCGCGGCTTGTGCCCCGGAGCGGGTCTCCACACAGACGGCGCAGCAACTGGCTTCGCAGGATCGGCCTCGGATGATAGGCAGGCCGCTGGTCGCTTCCAGCACGACCCGGCAAAGCCGACGGCGCCGAGGTCGAGTTCTCGATGAAGACTTCGATGAGTCGGACCGGATTGTCCTGCATCACCTAAACGTCTAGGCACTCGGGAAAGAGTGTCGCTTGCCGGCGATCCTCGCCCTCGACAAACCGATTCATCCCATGTCGGCTCTTCTGAGCCTTGTCCACCGAGAGCGGGATTAGCCCGACCGGCCTTGGCCTGCACTGGCCGCAGCTCGATGCCGATGTGGATGTGCCGGCGCTGCTGCAAGGTGTGTTCGGCTCCAAGCGTTGCCAACGTGCCAAGAGAATCGCGGGCTCCCGCTGTTGGCCGGCCTCGTGCCAAAGTTCCTCGATGACATGGGCATGGTCGCAACCAATGCCTCCGCTCGCGCGCGAACACATCCGTGAAAGTTGATGCAATCAGTCAACAAACGTGATAGCGGCGTCCCCGCCTGCACTGATGGGTGCAATAAGCCTTTCAGATTGACGGAGATCAGGGGAATGGGGTTAACCCGACGCTTGGACGAACACGGCGATCGTCCGGCGCTGATCTTTCCCGGCCGCACGCCGATCACCTACCGCGATCTTGCGCTACGTGTCACAGCGGTGGCAGCCGAGTTCGGACCGGAGAAAAAGCTGGTCGCGGTAGCAGCCGAGCCGACGGAACACGCGGTCATCTCCTATCTGGCAGCCATGCACGGCAGGCACGCCGTCGCATTGATCCCGCCCTGCAACGCATCGGCTCTGGACGACTTCGTCGCCGACTATTCGCCCGAAATCATCTGCAGACGCGTAGACGCCCGCTGGCGCTGCCGCGCGGAAACCGGGAAGTCCTGCATCCCGATCTCGCGGTGCTGCTCGGTACCTCCGGCAGCACCGGCAAGAGCCGGTATGAACAGTTTGCGCGCGGATCTTTCGACAAGTCATTGCTCCACGAGCCGAAACGCTTGTGGAAAAGAAGCGCGGCGCTCGGGCGACGAATGAAGCGATATTACAAGGTCGTTCGTCCTATTGGCCATCTTGGGCTGGCTGACGTGGCGGCTCTGTGGTCGCATGACAGCAGCCGGCCACTTGGGTGTGTTGGCCGCCGCGACAGCAAATATCGCAGCGGCCGGTCCACCCGCCGAGCAAGTCATATTCTTCCACCATGTAGCTCTTGATCTTCAGCCAACTGCCGTGCCGCCAACCGGCTTCCATGGATGCAGGTCAATTCACGATTTGCTGAAACGCGCTGTTTCCGCCCGGGTGGAGCTAGCCTGTCAGTTTAGTGAAGTCGTGGCGCCGCGCGCGAACATGTGCCAGCAAATTCGTTTCGTTTACGACCCCTGATTGAAAGAGATTCAGCGTGGTCGAGGCCAGAATCTGACCGTCTATCGAAGTGCTGTACCATTTAGCGTCGGCGGTTATCTGGTCGACAACCCGCTGGCAAATCGCCCGATCTTTAGGTCTAAGGAACTGACTTTTCGGCGCTCGTAGCATCTCGATGCCTTTAAAGGGGAGTCACTTGTCTCCCAAGCGACACCCATGCGTGGGTCTCCCGAGAATGGATACTAAACGCATCCAGGCCATTCGTTTGAGTGGTACGATGCGGGGCGTTGGCATCGGTGACGTGGTTGCGATCACGGCCGCGGTACGGAGGCGGTCACCGACGACCGTATCAGTGATACAACGCACTTCCTTAGCGGGCGGCCCAGCAGCTTGGGTTAGGGGGCGGCCGCTGGGCCTGACCAGCGAGCGTTCGGGAATGCTCGACTGGCTGGTTGGTATTTTAGATAAATCTAATATAATCGAACCATGCGAACGAAGTACGCGGCGGTAAGAAAGTGGCTGGCGTCCGATTCACTTAGCGGCGCTTTTGCCTTGGGTTCTGGCGAGCTTTCGGACGGGTTTGCAGCCAATTTTGCAGATCGCCGATCTGTTACCCACAGGGACTTTTTCCTCGTCAACAAATCGTCACGATCGCCCTCAGCGGTCGCTCGGCTATGCATCGCAGCTATGGCGTAGTCGGCTCTGTTGGTTCGATAGTCTTCTTTTTGGACAGTCATCGTTTGCTCCCAGTTTCATAGCCCCTCTTTTGCCCTGGCGGGGAGATTAACTGCCGGTGCATTACGCGAGTCAATCGATGAAACGACCACTCCGCAGTCGCGAGGGCGGGGAGCAACCCGACAATTTTTAACGTTGGAACGGCTTACAGACTGCAACACAGCCGCCCTTTCGTCGGGCTGCGTTGATCGCGTTCATGTTGCCCTTCAGCTCGCCGGTCTTGGCTTCACGTACCTTGATGTCGTGTTGTCGCATCATGCTGCCAACCGGCAAGCCAAGCCAAAACACGCCGTCCACGTCACGGCGGGCGGTTCTGTCTTGTACGGCCATTATCGGCGCGAGGTCGGAACTCGTTCGGTAAAGTTCGGCTTCCAACTGGCTGCAGGACTTGCCCGCGTATACGCTGGACGAAACCAGCATGGGCTTGATGTCGGCTGGGCGAGTAGCGCAGCCCGACAAAACGCTGATGGCTACAAACGCACGTAACTTGATTCATGCTTCCCCCCAAAATGCCCGCGGCGAGCAGGCGCTGAGGGCAGGACGAAGTCTATGTGCTTGACGGCATGCGGAATATATTCCTATTCTGCGGGATGCCGCACCCTCGCCGACACGAAGCCGTTTCCGAATATCACCTCGCCAAAATTGAACGACAGGCGTGGCGCCTTGTCTCTGTCGGTCGGGGCGACGCTTTTGGACCTCAAAGTGTCCGCTGCCGACCTCGGCCTGCGGGTTGGTGAACCCGTTGAAATCATCGTTGATCTGATCGCCGCACAAAGCCTTCAGATCATCGGCAGCATCACGGTGTCATCCGGGGTGGCGCACAACGAGAGCAACACGGTCAACCCGGCAGTGGCGGGCGGGCTGGGCTACATGAGCGTTGGGCTGACCGTCACGCCGACCCAGAACGATGTCACGTTTGGCACGAGCCTGCTGGTTCGGCTCAACATCGCTGCCGGCGTCGGTGCGAATGCCTGTTCGTGCTCGGCTGGGCTGTCCAGAAGGCCAAGTCACGCCTGACCTACATCGGCGGGGCTCTCCAATCTGCGGCCATGGTGGCGGAGGATGCGCACCCGAAGCTTAACATCGACCCGTTCTTCCGCATTGCGGCCAGCGGCGTCACCAACGACTATGCTGGCAACCCCCTGATCGGAGCATCGGCTGGCGGGTTTCCTCCTGTTCTGGTCAACGCGCCGGCAGGCTCGCCCTTCGGCACCAGGCCATCAAGCTGCCGGCCGGCCACGCTGCACGACATCAAGACGCCCGTAGCCGAAGCAGGGTTGACGGTGGGAGAAACTGTCTGGTGTATCTTCGCCTTCATGGCGGGGAGTGCCCAGTCCATCCAGTTCATCCACTACATTCCGGTGTCGTCCGGGGTGACCCAGACCGTTCAGATAACCAAAACGGTCAATGGCCTGACGTATATTTCGCTGCCCATCGTGGTCACCCAGAACGACGTTACCTACGGCCTTAATCACCAGCTCCGCATCCTTCCGACAGGGGCCTTGGCCGCGGATGCCTACCTTCCCGGCTGGGCCATCCAGAAGGCACCGGGCCGGCTGATCGATAACCATGGCCGGTTTGACAAACTGGCCAAGGACGTTGCCTCCGTGCCGGCCTCGCAGTTCGCCGGCAAGATCGGTGCGCACTTCGGCGATAGCATCATCGAAAGTGTCATCTGGCCGGGCATCACGCCGACCGCCAAGATTGCCCAGCGCACCGGCATGACGATCACCAACTGCGGCGGCGGCGGTACCCGCATGGCCAACCATGCTGCGAACTATGACAAGTTCTCGTTTTACCGGCTGGCCGATGCCATTGCCTCCGGTGATTTTTCCCAACAGATAGCCGCAGCAACGGTCATCGGAGGCACCTTTCCAGCGATTGCAGCGCGCATGGCATCGGTGGATTACAGCCTGCTGGATTACCTGATCCCCTCGTTCGGCACCAACGACTTCACCGGCGCCGGCCCGACGTGCCCCATCGGCACCAATGCGGACATAACCGGGGCGACCTTCAAGGGAGCCATCAACTACGGCATCCAGACGATCATGACCGCCCGGCCGAACCTGAAGCTCATCTTCACGACGCCGATATGGCGGACGCTGGACGGCACTGCGGGAGGAGCCGGAAGCCAGCTGATCGACTACGCCAACGCCATGCTTGAGGTCTGCGCCCTAAACAGGGTGCCAGTGGTCGATCTGTACCGCCGCTTCATCATCAACCAGTTCAACTACGTTCATTGGATGGGTCCTGGAGACGGAACTCACCCCAACAATCTTGGACAGGACCTGATCGGCGGCATGATGGCGGCGGGGCTGTTCGACAACTTCTAAGTTGCGCCTAGACAATCTCGGCGCGGACGAAATGCCATGACGCCGTGTTAATGATCGTGTCCGGGGTGTAGGGATTGGTGAGTTTCACTAGCGTCCCATCAACTTCCGCGACCGTCCAGACGCCAGTTTCGTCGCTCCAGTCGCCCGGAACGGCTACAATCATGGTGATGCGGTAATCTCTTCCGATTTCGAACATTCGGCCCTCCCCAGTTTTTGGTTCGGGGCAGAATGCCGTGCTTGGGCCGGCGCAAGCGTCACCGACCTCGCAGGCGCGGATGGCGTCGACCAGCGCGACAACCGCGCCACGGGCCAGGTGGATGCCATCCTCGACGTGATCTCGAGCAACCTTTTCACGGCGATGGCAAATCTACCCTAGTGGAAGTCAATCTTTTTCGACGGCTGCGCGGTGTGGCTTTTGAGACTGATGAGCGCAGGCGTGTCGATCTTCGACGCTATCCGCCGGGCCAGTTCCCGCAATTCGAAAAAGCCGTCAATACTCATCAGGCTCAACGGTGTGCCTGACGAAGTATCCCACCGCAAAGGTACTTTGTCTTGCCTGTACGAAGATCCGTTCATCTCGCAAATGGCGTCGTAAATCGCCTGTGCGATCGACATTTCGGCCCGGATACGCTCTGCGTCTTTTTGGCTGTTCATAAGAATTTTTCCCCAAAACCACGGTCCCCCTTAGCCGCTTTATTAGGTGTCGCTAGATCACGCGGATGTGACACGTCGGATAAAATCGATTGATATGGCCGAGGGAGCGCACGCGGTTTTCTTTGGTCTTCGCCGTGTTGAGCGCCATGCAAGACTCGTGCCGCGTCCATCTTGATCGCAGCGTTGAATGGGCACTATTCGCAATGTATATTGCGCCCATGAGCACTGCAGCTGACAACAATTTTTTGCTGCCGCCTCCGGCTCCAGCGTATCTGCCGGCGCGCGTCATCGGCGACCCGAAGAAGGCGGCATAGTGGTCAGCCCGCTTCCGGATCCCGAGGTCGCAGACGAAGCGCCAAGCGAGCCCTACCTCACCCCATACGACAATAAACGCGTCGCCATGTATATGTGGCTGCTGGACGCCGCCTATGACGACGAGGATTGGCGCGTGGTTGCCAGGACTGTGCTGCATATCGATCCCGAGAAGGAACCGAAGCGGGCGCACCGAGCCTGGGAAACTCATCTCGCCCGCGCCCGGTGGATTCTCAAGGAAGGGTACAAGTTCCTGTTCCCGAGCCCCACGACTCACTGACGAGTCTGTCCGTTAGGGCCGAAATTGGGGCCGCAAGAAGATACCGACAAAAGGTTTAATGAAATCAAGGGCATCTGGCGGAGGGAGTGACCGTCCGGCTGTTTTTTCGCGCCGACGTCATGCCTTTTCTTCGCACCGGTTAAAGGTTTTGGTTCCCTGGACCAGGAAACATCGATGGGGCTCGCGGTCACCCAGGTGAAGCCACCGCATCCACCATGCGCATCAAGCGCACTGGTCAGTCGACGCGACAATACACGAGACCCGCCGCGCAGTGCCTCCAGTTCTTTGAGACTGGCACTGATGAAGGCAAGTGCCTCGCCGCGGTTGGGAACCGGTCCCTTCTTCATAGCACGAACCCTGCTGCCACGAATTGACCCCAACTTAATTAAACGCGCTCTCATGGGTGAAAGTGACTGTCAGCATTGGAGGCGCGGAAATTTCTCCCAATGCAGATGCTCAGGACGTCCTTCGCACTGCCGGACGGTGCCTTTTTGAAGCGAAACAACATGGACGAAATCGTGTTTCGTTCGTCTATGACGCCGCCATGTTGCGGGTCGTGACGCCCTAACCTACCGCTGGCCCAGCCCTGACGCTGGCAGAGTATCGCGAGAATGGGGCCTGCCTTCCAACCGATTGCGGATGCACCAACAACCCGGCCACGTTCGACGTTTCACAGCCTGGGGCCTATTTTTCAGGTAACCGGCAATTCGTTGGAGTCCGTTCTCCAAAGTGACGCAAAAAGGCCCGCCCCATTGTCTGGAGCAGGCCCTTTGACTTGCGCGGTACTCAGAACCTTGCCGCTTCGCGAAAGATAATAGCGAATGGTAAACATCGACTGAACGTCCGTGCCGCTTCGGTGGCCTTGGGTTAGGTGCGGCCTGTCCTTGTTGCTGGGCGAGATCGGGGCGGCTGATGCCGGCTCAGTGCGACGCGGATTTCGTGCAAACCCCAACAATGCTGCCCCCGCATCGATCACCGCAAGCAGATTGGCCATCAACTGCAGGGCAAATTCGTTGCTCGCCGGCCGACAAATGCTGGGAGGCACTGCATGCGCGCACTCGGGGACCTGCGGTGAGAGATTGGCGCCCGGCCGCGATTGATCAAAGTTGGGCCTACGGACCGAGTGTCACCGCTTGCGATCGTAACATTGCTGCGATCCGAATTTACTCTTTGGCTCGCGCCCAAGCTGGACGCTCAAGAATGCCGCGTCTTCGCCGATATCCTGACGCTTCAGCCCGGCGACCGGTGGCGCAGGGAAATCTCACGAACGCGAGCCGGATCGCGAGCCAGACCGAAGATGAGCTTTCCACCTCTGCATGATACCGGAGTCTGGGCCCGTTGGCGCAGGATGGAAGTCGATCCTGATGTACGATGATACACTTCCCGTGCGTCGAGATGGGCGGACTCGAAATGAGGCCGCAGTTCGTCAACGACACCGTTGTCGCTCGGGATTGCCTGCTCGAACAGCAGATGTCCGTAATCGGCCGTCAGGCTTCGAGCTCCTTCGGCTGACTTTTGAGGGCGGCGATGAGTAGCCCGAAAAGAGCCTTCCGCCACCGGAGCAGGAGCGAGAAGTTGTAGCCGGCGGGGGCCAGGACGGCGTCGCCCTGCTGGCGGGCGAGGTAGTTGCGGCCAGCTTCTTTCGCTTCGCGCCACCAACCTTCGACCAAACCGGTGCCGTGACACCCGTTCCGAGAACAGGCGAGCCGCGCGCCGGTCCATATGCCGCGAAGGACAGACGAGCCAACATCCCGAAACTTGCTTACGTCGAACTCGCGGGAGACCGGCACCAGGGGGCCTGACACCAAGTCCTCGAATGCCCTCGATGTGTGTTCAAGATCCTAGGAAGTTCTCTCCTTACCACTGGAAGACAGCTTGTCCAGCCGCATCTGAACAGGAGGCCGGTGCTCAATCAGTGCCGCGCAGGATGTGCCCGATTGACAGGCATCAGGGAAGCCCAGGTCCTTAGTCCACAACGCTGTGACGAGCGCGACAACCGCGGCGGGGTTAGCCAGCTCACAGTTCAAGTCGATGGCTCAACTGTTGCATGGGGAGAGCTCTTACTTCTCATTCGCTCCAAATGCGGACGCGGCGCACGAGCTCGGAAGTTGAGATCCCGTAGCGATCGTGAAGCGTCGGCAGCGCGCCAGCGTCGAGGAACTCGTCGGGCAGGGCGATCTGGCGAAAGACTGGGGTCACTCTCTCGCGCATCAGCAGCGCGGCAACGCCTTCGCCAAGGCCACCAATGATGGTGTGGTTCTCCGCCGCCACCACCAGCCGTCCCGGACGGCGCGCCGCGGCAAGTATCGCCTCCGTATCCAGAGGTTTGATCGTCGGAACGTGCAGAACGGCGCAGCCGATCCTGTCGGCTTCAAGCGCCTTCGCCGCCTCCAGCGCGCGCATGGTCATCAGGCCGCTTGAAATGAACAGCACATCCTCACCCTCGCGCAACAGGCGTGCCTTGCCGATTTGGAATGTGTAATCGTACTCGTCGAGCACGACAGGGACCTTGCCGCGAAAAAGCCGCATGTAGACCGGCCCGTTGTAGTCCGCGATCGCCTCCGTGGCCTGTTCGATGTCGAGCGCGTCGCAAGGGTCGATGATCGTCAGGTTCGGCATCCCGCGGAAAATCGCGATGTCCTCCGTCGCCTGGTGGCTGGGGCCGTAGCCGGTCGTCAGCCCCGGTAAGGCGCAGACGATCTTCACATTGAGTTTCTCCTCGGCGATCGCCATGCAGATGAAATCGTAGGCACGTCGCGATGCGAAGACGGCGTAGGTGGTGGCGAAGGGCGTAAAACCCTCCCGCGCCAAGCCGGCGGCGGCGCTCATCAGCACCTGCTCCGCCATGCCCATCTGATAGAAGCGGTCCGGATGCTCCTGTGCGAAGACATGGAGATCGGTGTATTTCGCGAGGTCCGCCGTCAGGCCAACTATCCCGGGCCGCTGGTGCGCCAGTCTGGCCAGTGTGTGCCCGAACGGCGCATTGCGTGTCGGTACGCCATCGGGCGCGATCGACGCGATCATCGCCGATGTGGTCTTGCGCTCACCGGCATTGGCGGCGTGGCGCGGCGCGAATTTTGACAACCTCAACGCGGACGTCCCTTTTCCAAAGCTTCGAGCGCTAACGTCCATTCGTGCGGTTCGACGCGGATGAAATGCGTGATGTCGCGGGTTTCCAGGAATGGCACACCCTTGGCCATGCGCGTATCGCAAACGATCACACGCGGACGAGGTTCCTTCAGGCCGCGCGCCAGGTCGAAGGCCTTGCGGACCGCCTCGATGTCGTTGCCGTCGACGCGCTGCGCATGCCAGCCGAACGCCTCGAACTTGTCGGTCACCGGTTCGGAGGAGAGCATGGCCGTCGACGGACCATCGGCCTGCTGATTGTTGAAGTCGACAATGGCAATGAGATTGTCGAGCTTGTGGTGGGCGGCCGACATCGCGGCTTCCCAGGTCGAGCCCTCACCGAGCTCGCCGTCGGACAAAAGATTGTAGACGAAACTGTCGCTTCGCTTGCGCGTCAGCCCCATGCACATGCCAACGGCAATGCCAAGGCCGTGACCGAGCGAGCCGCCGGTGATCTCCATGCCGGGCGTGTATGGCGCCATGCCCGACATCGGCATACGGCTTTCATCGCTGCCATAGGTTTCGAGCTCTTCCTCCGGCAGCACGCCCGCTTCGATCAGAGCCGCGTAGAGCGCGATCGCATAGTGTCCGATCGACAGCAGGAAGCGGTCGCGTCCCTCCCACAACGTGTCCTCCGGCCGGTAGCGAAGCGCATGGAAATAGGCGACGGCAAGCACGTCGGCGACACCCAGCGCCTGTCCGACATAACCTTGGCCCTGGACTTGGCCCATTCGCACGGCATGTCGGCGGATACGATAGGCTCGTTCGGCCAGGCTGACATTGCTGCCAGCGCGAGGCATCTCAAGATCCGTTATCCTCTCAGCCATGGATCAGCATCCCACCGTTGACGTCGATCACGGCGCCGGTGATGTAGCTGGCCAGATCGGACGCCAAAAAGAGATAGGCGCCAGCGACGTCGCGCGCATCCCCCAGCCGGCTGAGCGGGATTCCCTTGATGATGTCGGCGCGCATGGCTTCGGTCAGTTTGCCGCCGGTGATGTCGGTCTGGATCAGGCCCGGTGTGACACAGTTGACGCGGATGCCTTCGGGACCGAATTCGCGCGCCATGGCCTTGGCAAGCCCCAGAACACCCGCCTTGGCAGCCGAATAGTGCGGGCCACCGAAGATGCCGCCGCCGCGCTGGGCCGAAACCGACGACATGCAGATGATCGAGCCACCGCCATTTTCGCGCATGTTCGGGATGAATGCCTGGCTGAGATAGAGCACGCCGCGTAGGTTGACATCGAGCATGCGGTCCCAGTCAGCCGGGCCGATATCCAGTGTCTTTGCGGGCTGCGTGATCCCGGCAATGTTGCACAGCACGTCGACCTTGCCGAAGGCTTCGGCCACTTCGGCAGCAGCCCTCTTGCACGCATCGAGGTCGGCGACGTTACAGGCGAGGCCAATGTGCTCGGGCCCAAGCGACTCGGCGGCGTCACGGGCCTGTTGCTCATCGAGGTCAAGAATAGCAATGCGCGCGCCTTGCTCCGCCATCAGCGTTGCCGTGGAGCGGCCTATCCCCCGAGGGCTCGCGGCCCCTGAAATCACCACGGCCTTGCCCTTCAGCAACATGTCGAACTCTCCTGCTATTTCTCTTTGCCGGTGATCTAAAGTCGGTAGAACCGGGCGGCGTTGTCGTGGAACAACGCAAGCCGCTCCTCATGGGTGTAGCCTCGCGTGATCTCCTTGAAGGCGTTCACGATCGCATCGAAGCTCGAAAACAGCTTGTCGACCGGAAAGTTCGTCGCGAACATCGAGCGGCCGACGCCGAAGGCTGCGATCGCCTCCTCGACATAAGGACGAATCGAGGCCATGGTCCAAGTCCAGTCGCCCATGCCGAGGCCCGAGATTTTGCAGGCGACGTTCGGCGCTTGCGCCAACTGGTGCATGCCTTTTTTCCAGGCGCCAAAATGCTCGGCGCCGTCGACCTGCATGCCGGTGTGATTGAGAATGATCTGGACGTCGGGAAAGTCGCGCGCGAGTTCGAGGAACTCGCCCATCTGGGGATAGTAGAGCTGCAGGTCGAAGCTCAGCCGATGCTTCGCCAGCTCCCGGAAACCACGCCGCCATTCGGGTGTCCGGCTCACCTCCGCCCGCGCCTGATATGTCTTAGCGGCGTCGGGATGGTAGTTCATCGACTGCCGAATGCCGCGGAAGTTCTGATGTTCCATGTGGCGGTCGAGGAGCTCGCCAACATCGGGTCTAGACAGGTCGGCATAGCCGACGATGCCGTGGGGAAACCCCCGCTTGTCGGCGATCTCCTGCAGCCAGCGCGTCTCCCCAACCGGATCGCTGGGATCGAACCCCACATCCAGGTGCACCGATTTTACGAGGTTCTGGTTCTTGCCGTCCTCAAGATAGTCCTCGAGAAGGTAACTTTTTCGGATCGCCTCGTAGTCACCGAAGGCTGACGGCTTAACCCCGTCGGTCAGCCACGGATAATAATTGGCCTCCAGATCCCACAAATGATGGTGCGGATCGATGAACGGCAGCTCGGCCACGGTCGGGATTCCTTGCTTGAGGTCTGGACCCCCGCCACACACCCGGGCGGTGCATTGGTTGCGGGGCGCTGGGGGGGGGGTATCCCCGGGGGCGAAGCCAGTTTTGGACAGGG